>JAPORU010000078.1 GCA_026710045.1 Aestuariivita sp.
TCTGAGAGCAATCATACCAACTGTCCACGAAATTTCAAGAGTAGATGTCAACGGGTCCTAGTCTACACGAGAAAATTTCATATGTTTACACCTTATTTTGATGAATGGGCAGACTGCCCCTCTGGAAAGATGATCGCTCTTCCCATATGTCAAACAGTGTTTCATGATTGAACGAAAACGCTTGGAAGCAAAGAAGGGTAAGCCCGTTGGCGAACCAAGCGTCGAATATGCCGACGGGATTACCAGTCTCGACCACGACCGCGCCGATGCCCAATACCTGTTACAACTGAACCGCAGTCATTGGTCGATTGAATCGTTACCTTGGAAGCGGGACGACTCGTTCAAGTGGAATGAAGACAACTGCCGCATTCGCACCGGGCACGGAGCCCAAAATATGAGTAGTTTGCGACGGTTTGCGATCTTCATTTTGAGCAGACGGATGACGAATAGAAATATCAGTCTCGTGAGCAAACTCATTCTGTTGATGCAGAAACCGCAAGATTACTGGCATCATCTGACGTCTTTTCGATGGCGTAGGTAATTTTTTTGTGCCATTTGGCTGGGATAGGTTTGAGATCGGATGAATCATGTTGAAAAATCCGTGTTTAGAGCGGATAATACCGCATGGTTTACGACCAAAGATCTGCCCTCTCGTGTTTTATTAGTGACCTCTTATCCAAGGGGCGCACGGTTTTTGTTGCTGGCGAAGCTGAAGAAAGTCTTGGCATTAATCGCGGTGCCTTTTTGGACGCTGCCGAAAGGCTGCAGAAGAGAAAACTACTTCTGAGCCCGCGACGCGGTTTTTATGTTGCGGTTCCGCCGCAGTTCGCGACGTGGGGATCACCACCGCCAAGCTGGTATATTAATGATCTGATGCGTCACGAGGATGCACCCTACTACGTAGCGCTCCTTAAAGCCGCTGCAATGCATGGTGCGACCCATCAGGCGGTGATGGAATTCCAAGTGATTACCGACAAACGCATCCCAAAGATACGGGCGGGGCGCAACAATATTCACTTCTATTATCGCAAGGATATGAGCGCGATCTCACAAGGACTTGAGAAGCGTAAAACTGACACGGGCTCAATGCACATTTCCACACCAGCCCTGACCGCTCTGGATTTACTTCGCTATCCTCAGGCGTCGGCTGGAATTGACCATATTGCGACGATCCTGTTCGATTTGGGACACGAGATCAATCCAAAATCGCTTGCAATGCTATCCACGCGGTTTGAGAGACCTGTCGTTCAGCGACTGGGCTACCTCTTGGATTATCTAGGTCATGGTTCTTATGCTGATCGAATGCACGTCGTTTCAAGGAAGCAGGGAGTCCCGCCCTGGATTGAACTGGATCGCAACCAAGTGCGCGATTGTGACTTTATGGTAGAGCCGATCCTACGGGATCAACGATGGCGTGTGGTGATACGCCGAATGCCGGAGATTGATGAGTGATCCCGGCACAGAATATTGTGGCTTGGGGAGCGGTTGTTCCTTGGACTGACATCCGTCAAGTCGAACAGGACTTGATCATCAGCCGGGCGTTGATCGAAATATTTTCCGACAAGCTCCTTCGTCAGGAGTTGCGGTTCAGAGGTGGAACCGCATTGAACAAGCTGCATTTTCCAGAACCGCTAAGATACTCCGAAGACATTGATCTCGTCCGCACTGTGAATGGTCCAATTGGTCCGATACTTGATCAACTCCGTGCGGTTTTGGAACCATGGCTTGGTCGAGCCAGATTTGATCAAAGCGAAACCGCTCTGAGACTGAAGTTTCGGGTAGACGCCGAGCATGGTGACGACACCCAAATCCGCCTGAAGGTTGAAATCAATAAATGGGAAATTGAAGCCTTCGATCCTCCAGAAAATCGACTGTTCTGCATTGACAACCCTTGGTTCAGCGGCGCCACCAAAATCCCGACATTCTCAAACGAGGAAATGCTTGCTACCAAGCTGCGCGCCTTGTTGCAGAGAGATAAGGGGCGAGATCTCTATGATCTGGATCACGCGTTGAAGCTTTTCGCGAGTCTGGATTTGGACCGAACAGTCAAGATTTTCGGCTGCTATCTTGCTCAATCAAACCAGACCATTTCGAAAGCTGAGGCTCAAGAACGAATGTTCGCCAAGTTAGCGAACGCGGTGCGCTTTACAGATATACACCCCTTGTTGCCTGCGGAGCGAGCAGCACAACTGACGGAAGCGGCGGAGCAAGCCGCTTTTCGCAGAGTGTTTGAACTCTTGATCAATCGGCTACCCAGTGACGACTGGGCGAGAATGCCTGAGATGAAGAAGCGGTTTGGTCTGAGCTGGTAAGCAAGTCAAACGAAAGTTTTTGATGTTTTATCTGCAGTACTTTCCTGTCTTCCAATCATATCAAGACCGTCGGTTCTCACGTCAGGATTTTGCCGAGTTGTTGAAAGATCTGGTGGATGATGATTTTCCGAACCAGAAGATTGTCTTGGTTATGGACAGTCTCAACACCCACAAACTCTCGGTCTTGTACGACCGTTATGAGCCAGTCGAGGCGGCCCGCATCGCACGGCAAATTGAGGTGCACTAAACACCAAAACATGGAGCATGACTGAACATCGCTGAGATAGAAATCAATGTGCTCTCGAAACAATGTTTGGCTCGTCGGATACCGGATCGAGAGACGATAGTCCGCGAGGTGAAAGCTTGGCAGGAACAGCGGAACAAGGCAGAAAAATCTGTCGACTGGCGGTTCACAACCGAGAAGGCGCGGATCAAACCAAAATCACTATACCCCGCAATTTAACGATTTCGGGATACTAGGGTCCGTTGACATCTATCGTGCGGCGATGACCCCTGCAACCCGGTGAATGCCCGCCGCGAAGCGGGATGCGGTCTTGTCGTACCGCGTTGCAATCGCTCGGAACGCCTTGATTTTGCAGAAGACATTCTCAATCCGGTGCCGGTCCCGATAGGCGTCTCGGTCAAAGGTGCGCGGAAGCGTGCGGTTTTTCTTCGGGGGAATCACCGCCTCCGCTTCGCGTTTGGCGCGTGTATCCAGTAAGGCGTCTGAGTCACAGGGTCCAGGAGCATCGGTAGCGCCACGCGATCATGGCTCGGACCGGGGAGGACGACAAAACGGATCAACGTCCCAATCGCGTCCGTCAGCGCGACGCTCTTGCTGGTCAGACCGCTCATATGAGCGTCCGATGCCTCTCTATGAGCCCCTTTTTCCGACCCGGAAGCCTTGGCATGGGCTTGCAGGATCGTGCCGTCCACCGATACGACTGACCGATCGAATGCGTCGGATAACACGCGGACACTACGATCAAAAAGCCCCTTCTGCACCCACCGGATAGAGGAACGGACGAAAGCGCCGGACG
>JAPORU010000002.1 GCA_026710045.1 Aestuariivita sp.
GCGACCCGCGTCGCCAGTCGGGTGCGGCTGATGCCGGCATGGGTATCGAGGATCTGCTGGATCTGGTCGATCCGCCGGGCGGTAAACCGCTTGCCGAAAAACGTCAGCGCCTTGAAGGTCTTGGGGTCAAAGGACATCACGGTATCTCCAGAACGTCAATAAGGAGATGCGTACAGGATCATTTAAGCCGAGTCAAGCGCCGAATCTAAGTCATGGAATAAAATTTAAAAATCAAACATTATCAACCGGTTAAAATAATATTACTCGCATAATTACCTATCCAATGAAACTAAAATTTAAAGTTAATGCCATTGCCCCCCCAATATAACATAGTAAAAATTCGAAAAAACCATCGTTCGATCTGTTTACCATTCCGTCCCGCCAAATCAATAGTAGAACCGTGATTGGCATCCGGTTGGACGAGTGGAGGAACTACGATGCGAAATTGCCGCTTCCGAACGATGATGTCGGCACAGTCTGGCCAATCTGCTTCTTTAATAACGGGAATAGCATGCTCGATAAAGTGCTGGGCTGCTTTCTGAGATATGACATAGCCTGTAGTACCCTTATTCGTAAAGCCGGGAGCGACTAAATATGAAGTATGGCATCCAAACTTTTTGCCGCTTCCCCTCCTGATCCATACACGACGTCTAAAATGAAGATCCGTCACTTCTACCCCATAATATTCTTCTAAAGTAAGAAAGGTCCGCAATCCCAACAAAGGTATCGCATCATCTTCAAGCACGAGTGCATAAGGGATAGCATCACTAACGATGCGCCTGTAAACATTGATGTGAGATAAGGCACAAGCGTACTCAGCATCACACAAGTTCCGCCCCAACTTGCGGGATCTTAATCTGTCGATCTGGTTTTCATACTGACAAGGTAAACCGGCCCGTCCATCAACTGCGTCAAAAAACTCATAGTCAATCCTCAGCCTCTCCAATCGGGTGCTGATTGCCTTACGTCGAGCAGTGCAGTCAGGCAAAGAAATAACAAAACAGGGAATCATACTTGTCTCATAAATATTTACTCGTACGAGTACTTTATCGCCGAGAACGCACTACATAAATTGTGAGTTCATTCAAACAACAATCACAAAACCATGTGAGCGTAAAATCCTGCACTCATCCATAGCCTACTCAAGTAAACCTAATTTTTATTGATTTCTTGTAACGATATGTGACAATTTAAGTTCTGAACAAAACCTGAATTCTTCTCTTTCACTGATTCATTATTTTAGAATCGATTTCAGACAGTTCAATTATTTCATGCCCTAATTCCGTCAATGATTCCTTGCCTTTTTTTGAAAATTCAAAAGCGATTTTTCCCATTCTATGTGTTTCTTGCGGCCTCTTGAATAATTCACATAAGTTATATGCTAAGCTTGTGCTGCTTGTAACTTGAATTGCGCAACCAATTTTAATCATTTGATTAAATGCTTCGCTAAAATTTGTATGATATGCTCCAGTGAGTATAGCAGTTGAAAATTTCGAAGGTTCGTAAGGGTTATGCCCATTCAGATTCTCCAACAGTGACCCACCCAAAAATACAATGGGTGCTAACTTGTACCAGAGTCCCATTTCTCCAATTGTATCGGCAATATAGACTTGGGTTTGTGGCAATATGGGTTCAGACTCACTGCGAACAGAGTACTTCAAATTAAATTTTTCAGATTTAGACACTATTTTTCTTTTTAAATCAGAATAACGAGGAACCAAGATCAGACACGAATTTGGGAAATAATTTGTTAGTATTGATTGCGCCTTCAGCAAAATTTCGTCTTCACCATTATGAATTGATCCAGCTACCCAGATCGGTCTATTTCCAATTTGGCTGCTTAGATTTTTAAATTCGAGAGCATTTACCGGCAATGTTTCTGCAAAGGCCTTTAGATTTAAGGTTTGGCGCAGTTTTTTTGGACATGCTCCTAATTTTCTGAGATTCTTCAATCCGATTGAATTTCGTGCAACGATAAATTCAAATTTATTTATCATGAACTTACAAGTACGTGGAAACTTTGTCCAACCACGAATAGATCGTTGCGAAAATAAAGCATTAACCAATCCAAGTTGGATATTATGTGAAGATGCTATATCCAACATATTTGGCCAAATCTCGCTTTCTATAAAGACCCCCGCATTAGGCTTCCAATACAAAAAAAAACGTTCAAGTGCTCTCGGCGTGTCAATAGGAGCAAACTGATGAACGCAGTTTGTTAAAACCCGATCAGCGATAATTTTCGCCGACGATGCGGTATTTGAGGTAATGAGAATCTTTATTCTAGGTTGATACTTTAGAATTTCTTCAATCAAGGGAAGTATAGCAAGACTTTCCCCTATACTAGCAGAATGAAACCAGATAAGCGTTCCTACTGGACGAGGAACACTAGCATATCCGAATCTCTCATTAATTCGAGTTTTAGGAACATTTTGCTTTCCGAGTTTGCGTGAAACAACAAACCGTACGATCGGTTCCAACGCACAGGAAAATAATCGGTAAGTATACAACAAAAGTGTAGGCGGTGCGTCTCTGATTTCCATTAGCCACCTGTATGACTAATTGCAACTCTCATATGGAGTACTCTTTTGGCACTTAATTCAATAGGAAAGTGGCCTTTACCGCCAAATAATTCTATTAGCATAATTGTCATGACAAGCGTAAACACCTATGCTAACCACTAGTACCACGACAAAACCCATCAATACATCTAGGCATTAAGGATTTCTCAGATCTTCAACGCAGCCATGATCCTGCTTGTGCAAGTCTTAGCAAAATAAAATTATCTTCAATCATGTACGATTACTTTTTTTGCATGAGTAAAATATGAAATTCAAATTACCTGTTTATACGCTAAAGAAACGTGCCGATGTGTGCCGATGGAAACAAGATTCAAAGACAATTGAGTTTCTTAGGACAGTAAAAGAACTCAAGGGGGGGGGTATCGCAGATTGGCTAAAGTTAATTGATCGTTCAAAATCAAGTACATTTCAAGAACTATGTGCACTTTCAAATAGTAACTTTCGAAGAGGTGGTTTTTTTGTAGAATTTGGCGCACTTGATGGTCTTAAAGGAAGTAATTCATGGATGCTGGAGAACGACTATAATTGGCGGGGGATCTTGGCTGAACCACAAAAGTCATGTCAAACCGCTCTTCGTCAAAACCGTCAGTGTCACATTGATACGCGTTGTGTCTGGGGTTCGAGCGGTGAACAGATTCTCTTCACAGAAAACGACAATAAAATCAGTTCTGGAATAACAAAGACATTAACCAAGCCGGCGCAAAAACATTCAAAAAAGTGGAATACGAGAACTTATTCTGTCGAAACAATCTCCTTAAATGATCTCTTAACAAGGTATTCAGCACCTCAATATATTGACTACATATCAATCGACACCGAGGGCAGCGAATTTAATATTCTCAGTACATTTGACTTTAATAATTGGCGTTTCGGTTTTATCTCCGTAGAGCACCATTTCCAACCTCAACGTCAATCCATTAACAAACTATTGACAGCCCATGGCTATAGGCGAACCAACACAGATTTATCTGGAATTGATGACTGGTACATTTCTGAGTGATTACCTGTAACAAATTCATCTCAAATTCTTCTACCGTCACCTATTTTCAGGTATATTCCTTATCGTCGATGCGTAGCGGCCAATTATCCCATGCTTCATCGGTTATCCAACATACTCATCGTTTCCCATTTCATATAAGTCAGAATGCATAAATAATCCACCTATTTTATCCCAAATACAAACTACTGAATTTTTCTACGGATCCTTGGTGTAACCACCGCTAACAAGCCATTTCCATGAGTCCGAGATCATTTGATCAATACATGAGTTATATGAATGCCAACCAAGTTGATTCTGAGCCTTTGTGCAATCGCTCGTGATTTGAGCAATATCTCCAGAGCGACGCGCCGCTTCGACGATATCAAAATTGGATCCTGTAATCTTACAACACGACTTGATAATCTGCCTGACCGATAATCCAATACTACTTCCGAGGTTAAAACACTCGAATCCCCCTTCCCATTGAGACAAGGCCTGAAGTCCAAGAATGTGCGCCTTGGCAACATCCGTAGCGTGCACATAGTCTCTGATGCAGGTTCCATCGGGCGTTGGCCAATCAGTTCCAAAAATTTTCACGGAAGCACGATTACCAATAGCACAGTCAAGAACTACAGGAATCAGATTCGAAGGGTTTTTCTTAGATTCTCCGATATGAGCATCAACATCACATCCCGCCACGTTAAAGTATCTGAAAATCGTAAGAGATAACTTATATTGCCGTGAAAAACGCGTGAGAAGTTGCTCAGCTTTCAACTTTGTTGCGGCATAAGGACTGTTGGGATTTAATACACTATCCTCTGTTACCGCCCCACCAACAGCATTGCCATATACGGCGCAAGTGGAAGTAAAAACAATCGAAGGGCATCGAAATTGAACCATTGCATCTGCAATATTCAAAGTGCCCTCAACATTACAAGCTTCATATTTTCCAGGTTGGGCAACGGATTCTTCGACGCTGGTAAGTGCGGCTAAATGAATCACAGCATCAGGTCGATGTTCCCGGAATGCCGCAAAAATCCCCTCTCGATTCAGTATATCGACTTCAATACATGGCCCGAACTTGACGGCTTGTTTCCATCCAGTCGTAAAATTGTCGAGTACAATCGGGGTTACACCGGATGCCGCCAGTTGTCTACAGATATGCGACCCGACGTAGCCCGCCCCTCCAGTTACAAAGACTGATTTCATTTTTAGTGTCCACTTCACTGCTGTCCCAATTATTTAAAAACCAGCAATGTTACAGTTTTTAAGCGTGGGATCCGCCTGCACAACCGACCTCAGAAAGTAGCCTTAATCACCTCAGAAAATGATTTGGAACTCCAAGTGCTTCGCAGGCCCGCTTGACTTGTGACTGCTTCTTGATCCTTTGCAACGACATATCCAAAGGTGAAATTCCATGTCATTCTTCTCAACTACAAGTCGACATACATCCGTTCGAACGGCCACAGGAGGATTGAGTCGACGCTCTTCGTGTGACCGCTAGCACCCGCCCGATCCACCTATTTATTGCACATTAGCCAAAAGTCTCCGATTGCGATGAACCATCCCGAAGAACGAGCCTTAGATGATCCTCTGTTGCAATAAATTCTGGCTCTGTTCCGTTGTGCTGCAGCAAGAGCGGAATGATTTTGTTGCGCACACCCATACCTCTCGCATCCACGTAACCGTAGTCACGCAGCACCTCAACAATTAAGGGATTACGCGGAGATCGTTGACCGGCAATCATCTTTTCCACCGTCATTGAGTTCTGCAGTGCTCCTGGACTTAACACCTCCACACGATGCGCATACCGTACAACCTCGATTTCCTCGTAACGAGTCCAATCGCGGTGAACGAGTGCATTTACAATCGCCTCACGTAGCGCCTCCACAGGATACAACCATCGTCGCTCGCGACGCATTGAAATGTCCACATTATTGGATTCCTCGGTGACGAATAGCTGCATGGCATCGGCGAGCTTGTCAATGAGCCCGCTTTCCAAACGCTCACGATTCCCCTTTTCGTCCGTCTTCCAAAGAGCAACTAACGCACCGTCGATCATACGGTCATCAAGCGCTTTGTACGCCTTGTCCTCGCCCTCGAACGCCAACCACCGTACACCTGCCTGACGTAGGAGTCGGCGCGGCGCATGTCCAAATGGGACGAGGCCGGCGATCGTGCAAACCGCTGGGCCGTCTATGCGTTCAACCATGAATCCTAGGCCACAAAGACGTTTCCGCCATTCTTCGTCATTCGTCGGTAAAATCTTGTCTCCCACGAATGTTGATAGATAGTCCTTGAGTCTATCCAAGCTAAGATCTTGCAAACCGCTACCTGACACCGGCAGCAGTTCCGCATGGAGCATGCCACCCAAGGCATACAGCCGTGCCTGTTGCTCGCGCGTTGCCAATCGGGAGGTACTGCCAACTCGAATATAGATGTCTTCCCGATCCCTGCTTCGAACAACATACGGCTTGCTGACCCCTCGGCTGACCGTGATAACCGCAACTCGATTCTGCTCGTCAGCCTGAACTTCTTCATAGAAGGGGATGATCATGGGATGTACGTAACGGGCGAATACCGTATCCATCACCCATCGCTCGAGATCCACCCTCTGAATTCCCGTAAGTGTGCCGTCGTCATCAACCCCGAGCAGAATACGTCCCCCTTGAAAATTAGCCAAGGCCACAACCTCTTTCGCCATCTGCTCGGGCCGCAGATCGTCACGCTTAAACTCTACACCGGAATTCTCGCCATTTGCAATCAGTTCAAGCAGCTCGGACCTAATCATCAGTAGTCGAACCCATATTTCTCTTTCCGTTGCATGAAAGCTTCCTTGCCACCTTCCAAAATGTTGGCCACCCTATCGCGAATTGCCGATACGTCAATGGAGCCTTGCTCATCGATCGGCATTTCAGCGCAATCTTCCGACGCAGAACACACTCCGATCCACTCCGCGTCACCGAAGACCGGAATATTCGCGTTATGAGTTGCGAACAGGAACTGACGTTCGGTCTTGGCCGTACGCAGCTCCTGCACGATGCGTTCAGCAATGAAGGCGTTATCCAAGTTATCTTCGGGCTGATCCATGACCAAAGGGTCCGGATTGTCGAGGAGCAACAGGTGCAGGATGGCTGTGCACTGCTGACCGGTAGACAGCCGCTCCAGTGCCCGGTAGCTATCGCCGGTGTAAGAAACATTGAGTTCGAGGCCCACCCGGTCATCAAGGTCTATCATTTCCAAGCCATGCAGCTGTACCGCCGTCATTCGAGTCAACGTTTCAGCAACGCCAGACGTCAGACCCCATTGTTTGCCCAAAAGCGCATCTTTTCCTTCGCGAATGGCTGCAACTAGCCCCAAGACGGTCAAATCCTGCGCACTTTCCACCCATTCCGTCTTTTTTTCGCCAACACCTGGCAAGTCTTGAAGAAACTCGTGTAGCGGTTGACGTAAACCATCCGGAACGATAGATATCCTTAACTTGCCGGCAAGGCGCTTATTAAGGCGTTTCACTACATTCTGCTTGGCAACCGTACGTGCACTACGGACATTGGAAATTTCTCCTAGCAGATTGCGACGCTCCTGCTCCAGTTCCATGACGAGTGCGTCAACGGTCTTGAGGCGGATCTGCGATGGCTGAACCTGCTCAATTTTACGCAGCAGTCCCTGATAGGCTCGCCCGACCTCCTCACCGGCCTTGCCAGCCACAGCGGGCAGCTTGGCGAATTTCTTCTCAAGAGCTGCTTCGGATTTGACCAACACTTCGGTGAGTTCAACAACTACTTCTTCGACTGCCCATTTGGTCTCGCCTATGACCTTGTCCATTTCTTCGAGTTTCTGCTGCAGAGTGGCGCTAAGAGCCTCTAGCAATGATCGCCCACGCTGCAATAATTCGGCATGCGGCAAGCCTTCCAGCGCCTTGTCACTGAGGAAAACAGGATCGGGAAGAGATTCGTCGAACTGCCGCTGCCCAGCCTGAATACGCTTCACTTCCTCCAAAATTCGCGGCCCTAACTGGCGCTCTTTCTCCAGCAGTGGAACCTGCTTCAGCTTCTCCTCCAGCCCCTGCTCTTTGAGCTGTCGCACTTGCTCCTCGAGCTTTGGCAGTTGTGCGATGTGTCTCTCGACCTCATCCTTTTGCTCCTGTGCCTTGGCTAAGCGCTCACTATTCTCCCTAAGTTTTTGCAAAGCCGAGTCCATGCGCGCCTGTTGCTCCACGCTCTCGGGGAGAAACCGGTCCAGCACACGCGCAAGTGCACCGGGACTCCGCACCAACTCGTGAATCTCATTTTGCCCGTAAATCTCGATGCGGGGGAGCAAGTCCCTGCCGGGATGAAGACGCGATTCATTGCCTTGCTCGTCGATTACCCGAGGCGGTTCACCGTAGCGACGGATAACTGTATAGGGTTTCATGTGGTTCGCCGCCGAACGCAATAGCAGAACCACACGGCCAGCCCTACCAAGGTTCTCCCTTACGATTTGCTCCCCCTGCCTAATCGCATCCTCACCTTTATGTGGTACGTCTATCGCGTACCGCAAGCACTCCAACAGTGTGGACTTACCCGTACCTCGTCCGCCAATGACGGCATTCAGATGACCGGATATTTTTGCTGATAAACCATCAAAATAGCCGCCCTCAATCGAAATGCTGTCGATCTGACTGTAAAAGTGTTCCTTGAGATCATCGCTTAATCGGACCCGTGATTCTGGATCCTTGAAAGCCATCAAAAAAGATGCGAAACAAGGTCGAGTCATCTTGATAAAGGTTGATGCTCTTGGATTCCGCAAATCATCAGGTTTCGCTACATCCTTGGCGTTGATCAAGGCTACAGGATGATCGCGCTTATAATCAGGATTCTTGTTTAATGCGATAGCCTTATATTCCTGCGGTAAGTCATCGCGTTTTCCGGGAATTTGTGCAGCCCGCAATCTGGTATTAGTCCAAAGATTGTTAAATGTTCCCTTTAGAAGACCACTATCCGAGGTGGCGTGTGCCGCGAAACAAAACCCTCCGAGTTCGTCAACGCACTGCAACAGCTGTTGGCCGCCAAGCCTAGAAGGCCTTACTCCATCTTCCGGATTGGTTAATGCTAGTCTGCCGAGGTAGCGTTCGAGCTGCTGCTCGCTTGCGTCATCTGGAAAGAGACATAGCCAGTGAACTTTTTCCGTCGTTGCCACTTCAAATCCCGGGAAAACTACGATGCCTGCATCAATCAGCACCTGTCGTATGATCTTCGCATCAGCCACGCTACCGTGGTCCGCAAGACCCACGATCTGTATCGTCTCGGCGAGGCATGTGTCCCGCAGCGCCTCTGCATAGGTACTCGCGTCCATGCCGTGATCCGTACCGCGATAGTGCGCGCTATATGCATGGGAATTGACTTGCAATGCACATTTCCAAAATTGCGCAAAAGGATAGTGCTCACTCATTTCTATTCCCTGGCACGGTTACGAACCTCCATCTTTTTGGCGACAGCGGAGTGTCTAGGTCATTAATCGTTCCCGAGCATGATTTCCATATAGCCCATTTTCAAATTTTGAACCATTGAAACAATTAGACGTATCTACTCATCCCCTGTTTGAGGAGATCGTCTCTTCGGGGTATCATATATCATATCGATGGTGTTTCCCTCGAGAGCAATCTGGATAGCAACGAGAGAATTGTAACCGAGGGTGGCCATGAAACTCAAGCAACTTGAGATGCGGCAGTAGGCTTGGGCAAAGTGGTATGTGCGGAAGCAGCCGGAGACTTTCTACTTCACTTTTGTCATTCCAATCTTCTGCTCTCTGGAGTTATTAGTCAAATGGACAACAGCACCCGTTTCAATGCATCACGCCGATCGGTCTTCACGCGATCCGTCGCGTCGCGCAGCACAAGACCGGGCGCCACAACGGCATAATGATGCCTAGCTCCGTGAGCCCCCGGTACACGCCATACCCACAGGGTCCCGCCTCATAGCAGAAACACAACCGCTCACCGTTTGGTGCGAGCCGATTAATCAACCGCTGCAGAGTCGAGCGTCGGTTAGCGATCGTACCGCACCATTCGGGGTCAGATCGGCCGGGCATGGCAATGGCCACGAAACGATCGTGTCCTTATGGACATCAAGGCCCACATAGGCTTTATAGTCTGACATGATATTGTCATCCATTGTCCGTCCTGAACAAGAACAGATTATCCGCCCAAGCATGAAGCAACGGGCAGAAAGGTCAATTCATGATGTCTAGAACTATATCCAACCGTGCTAGTGGCACAACAGGGACAATCTCTAAAAATTAATGCCGCAATTTTCGTCTGCAGCGAGTGACACAGAGCAAATTACCTCGGGTATACAGGGTTTCTTGAAAGGATTCGATTTGCCATCGACCCCGAATCTCAACTCTTTTACTTTAGTGCGGTCTCAAAATGATTCCAAACCTATGGACGCCTTTCTCTGCAAGCACGGCAATGCCAAGTGTTGATCCAATGACTCTTGTATTCTTCACGCGAAAAAAACAACCGAACCGCTTCAAGAAACTCAACGAATTGCTACAATATGTCTTGTTTCAGGGACTTATTGGAGGATTGCGATTTCTTCCCTACCCCTTGCGTATTGCGACCTTCGGCCGAATCACCCAGCACGTGATCGCACCATTGGCCGGCTGGAGATCGCGAATAAAAGACAATCTTCACTATATTTTCCCCGATATCTCGGAACAAGAAACATCCCGGATTATCAGCAAGACAACCAACAACATCGGCCGTTTCTGCATCGAGATTTTTTCGCCTCGAGAACTTAAGGAAAAAGCCTCCGAACCAATTTTTGAAGGACCGGGTCTGGAACATATCAATCGAGCGAAACGAGACGGACAGGCCGTCATCGTCGTATCCGGCCACTTTGGAAACTACGACATCCTTCGCTCTGGACTGATCGACAGAGGTTTCGATACCGGTGCCTTGTATCGACCCATGAACAATGACTCCTTCAACAGGCTGTACGAAAGGACAATTAACAAGATTGGGAATCCCCTGTTTCGGCGTGATCGAAAAGGCCTCATGTCCATGATTAGGCACATACGAGCCGGAAACGTCGTGGCCATTCTGATTGACCAACATATGAACAGCGGCGCAACCTTGACCTTTTTTGGAAAACCGGCATCAACATCCGTCTCGGTCGCCCAACTGGCTTTAAAGTATGATACGCTCCTTATTCCCGCCTATGCAATTCGGCAGGAAAACGGACTCGACTTCCGTGTGTCACTTGAAGAACCAATTCTTCATTCAACGGCCGAAGAAATGACACAGGAAATCAATGACAGTCTCGAGAATCAAATTCGGAAGAACATTGACCAATGGCTCTGGATACATCGACGTTGGAAGGATCGACCTCCCATCCAACCTCCCTAACAGTGGAACAACGTTTCTCCCATCCCATATCGTGAATATTTTGTCTCGCGTTCAGTCCAAATCCAGATGATATCGAAAAATAAATCCAGCACCCCGTCTGCCCGAACGTGATGATAAGGTCGGAAATGTACGTACCCTCACGTACCGTCTGCCTCCAACATTAACGCTCATCGTCATGATCTCTGTGTAAACCGAACGTTCAGCGTCCATTCAGACCGAGAGAGGCATGCGACTCTCAACAATTTCGGCCCACCAGGAACATCCCGCCGGAATGGCCTCGTCATTGAAGTTATACTCGGGATGATGAACCATCGCGGTATCGCCATTGCCAACCAGAATATAGGCTCCCGGCCGCTCTTCAAGCATAAACGCAAAATCCTCACCGCCCATCACCAGCGGAGCCGCGTCGCATTGACCAGACACTCTGCGCGCGACATCGGCGGCGAACTCGGTCTGCTCCTCGGAATTCTTCATAACAGGATAGCCCCGTTGATAATCCACGTTCACGGTTCCACAACAGGTTACGGCAATGCCCTGGCAAATTTCGTTGAGACGCCGCTCGGCCATATCACGTGTTTCGTCCGACATGGTACGCACTGTACCCCGCAGATGCACGGTCTGAGGAATAACATTATGGGCTTTAGATGATGTCTCAAAGGCAGTCACCGAAACCACAATCTGTTCGACCGGGTCCGCGTTGCGGCTCGCAATCGTCTGAAGAGCCAGAACCGCCTGAGATGCCATAACCGTGGTATCGACAACCATTTGCGGTTTTGCCGCATGCCCACCCTTCCCTTCAAAGATGATATCAAACTGGTCAGCGGCCGCAAAGAACATCCCCGGTCGAATGGAAAAGGTTCCCACCGGCATGGTGGGCCAATTATGCATCCCATACACTTCCTGGATACCAAACCGCTCCATGAGGCCATCGTCGCACATCTCCTTGCCACCCGCACCGCCCTCTTCTGCGGGCTGAAAAATCACCACGGCCGTTCCGTCAAAATGACGTGTCTCTGCCAAATACTTTGCCGCACCAAGCAACATCGCCGTGTGCCCGTCATGACCACAGGCGTGCATTGCGTTCGGAGTCTTGGAAGCATAGTCAAGGCCAGTCGCCTCCTGAATCGGTAAGGCATCCATATCGGCCCTTAAACCGACCACCGTGTCTGAGGTGCTTTCGCGACCCTTTATGACTCCGACAACACCGGTGCGCCCAATCCCCGTAACCACGTCATCACATCCAAACTCTCGCAACTTCTCGGCGACCACAGCACTGGTGCGCTGCGTTTCATATAAAATCTCAGGATGCTGGTGAATATCCTGTCTCCATCCAGAAATTTCCGAATGCAATTCTGCAAATCTGTTCTTTATGGGCATATATGTCCTCCAGGTTCATAGGTTTCGCGGTGGATTATTTGATAATGCAAGTCCGTTCTCACCACACGACCGTGTCATCGTATCACACGAAATGTCACGTTCCTTTCATTATACACCTTGAGCCGGCATACGACGTTCAACAAGTTCAACAAACCAGCTCGCGCCGTAAGGAAGAGCATCATCATCAAAAATATAGGACGGATGATGACACATTTCGCTGTCGCCATTGCCCAGGAAGATGTAGGCGCCAGGACGCTCTTTCAACATAAATGAAAAGTCCTCTGCCGGAAGAATGGGATCGACATCAACATCGACCTGCGCCTCACCGGCAACAGCGCACGCGGCTTCAATCGCATATTGTGTCTGCTGCGGATGATTGACCGTTACCGGATAACCGGGAGTCCATGAAATCGCAGCGGACGCCCCGAACGCCGCCGCCGTATGATCGACAACACGCTCAACCGACTCCATGGAAAGTGTGCGACACTCGGGGTCGAGGGTTCTGAGTGTACCGCACAATCGCGCAGTGTGTGGAATAATGTTGGACTGCGCACTATCCGTTTTAAAGGTTCCGATCGTCAACGCAACCCTCTTTACAGGATCAATATTGCGACTCACCACGGATTGCAAAGAGACGACAATCTGCGAAGCAACAAGGGTTGTATCAATTGCATGATGAGGTGCCGCCGCATGCCCGCCGTATCCTGTAACATGAATGTCAAACTCATCCGAGGACGCCATCAGTGGACCCGAACGAATGGCAAAATGTCCAACGGGCCATCCCGGCATATTGTGCAAACCATAGACTTCTTGAATACCCCATCGATCCATCAGACCTTCATCGCACAAGACCTGACCGCCGGCTCCGCCTTCTTCCGCAGGCTGAAAAATCAAAACGGCAGTTCCATCGAAGCAGCGTGTCTCCGCCAAGTATTTTGCAGCTCCGAGTAAGATTGCGGTATGCCCGTCATGACCGCAAGCATGCATCCGATTGGGCGTTGTTGAGCAATACGCAACCCCCGACGTTTCATGGATGGGTAACGCATCCATATCGGCACGCAAGCCAATCACTTTACCCGACTCGTTGGTCTTGCCATGGATCACAGCAACAAGCCCGGTCGTTGCCAGGCCCGTTACAACATCGTCCACTCCGATATCATGCAACCGATCTTCAACAAACTGGGCGGTTAGAGGTAAATCAAACAACAACTCGGGATACTGATGAAGATGACGCCTCCATATCGCAATTTCGGCATGAAGTTCTGCTAATCTATTCCGAACCGGCATCGCACTCTCCCTATCAAGTTAAATAATCTCGCCTCATCAGCAATCAAGAGAGGCACCTCAGGAATTTCAGCGCACATGCATATACTCACCTCACACACCTCGCACCGCCCTGACCATCAGTCTGCCAGGATCAACACCGAACAGCGGTTCAAACCCGCACAAAACTACAAAGAGGTAGAGCTGGATCACGTCATAGGATGTGGACGCAATGCACAGTCAACGTCCACAGACAATTCAGCAGAAATTATGCCTTGGGCCGACATCAATCAAGAGCTATCCACCCATTCTTCAAACCACTGTCAAATCACCTACAGCCATAATAAAACCTTGTCCGCGCTATCAACACAAATAAAAATCGTGCACATGCAGAGCTCTGAATGTTTGCCGCCCAAACGCTCTATTCAGGATCTGTGCTATAAATCAATCGTTCATCACAAGGCGCAACGCGCAAAATATTTGTGGATCCGGGAACATTAAACGGTACGCCGGCCGTCACCACAATCTGTTCCCCTTTTTTCGCAAAACCCACCTCTTGCGCGGCATTGGCAGCATTCACAACCGCCAGCTTGAATCGTTTCAACGACTCAGTCAGGTTACAGTTGCAACCCCAACTCAAAGCCAATCGACGGGCGGTCCGACGCTCCGGCGTCAAGACCATGATCGGCACACTTGGTCGCTCGCGAGACGTCAATAAAGCCGTTGTTCCCGACTGGGAAAAACAACAGATCGCCTTAATGTCTGTTGTCTCGGCAATTTCGCGAGCCGCCGCAACGATACCATGCGCAATCGTATCTCCCTTGACTGTTCGAGAGGCGGCAATAATCTGAAAATAATTTGGGTCCAACTCAACCTCGGTAGCAACATTGTCCATCGTCTGAACCGCTTCGACCGGATAGGATCCAGCGGCACTTTCAGCACTCAACATAATCGCATCCGTGCCTTCATAAATTGCGGTTGCGACATCGGACACCTCAGCCCGTGTCGGCATCGGACTCTCAATCATGCTTTCAAGCATTTGCGTTGCAACAATCACAGGCTTGGCCGCCGCACGACATTTACGCACCAGTCTTTTTTGGATCGGCGGAACAGCATGAACCGGCATTTCAACACCGAGGTCACCACGCGCAACCATGATGCCATCACTCACCTCCAGGATGTCATCAAAACACTCAACCGCAGCCGGTTTTTCGATCTTTGACAAAATGGCCGCCCGGCCCGCGGCGAGCCTGCGAGCCTCGTCAACATCCTCAGGACGTTGAACAAAAGAAAGCGCCAACCAGTCGACACCAAGATCACAAACAAACTCAAGATCCTCGCGATCCTTGTCGGATAAGGCAGCAAGAGGCAAAACCACATCCGGTACATTGACACCTTTGCGATTTGAAATCGTACCCCCTGCCGTCACTTCACAATTGGCGTAGTCATCCGCACATTCAATGACACGCAATCGAATTTTACCGTCATTCACCAAAAGCCGTGCACCGGGCGTCAGTGCAGACAGGATTTCGGGGTGCGGAATATTGACCCGAGAAGAATCTCCGGCAACGGCGTCAAGGTCAAAACGAAATTGTGCACCGGCAGATAACTGCTCTTCACCATCTTTGAATGTGCCGACCCGGAGCTTTGGCCCTTGCAAGTCCGCCAGTACGGCGATGGGACTATTCAATTCATCCTCTACCCGGCGCACCTGTTCATATTTTGAACGGATATCCTCATGGGTGCCATGCGACATATTGAGCCGGAACACATCCGCGCCGGCTTGATGCAGAGCCCGAATAACCTCAAAGTCACTTGACGCTGGACCAAGTGTCGCCACTATCTTTACATTTCTTGAGCGTCGCATGTTTCTCCATCACCTTTGATCAATCTCAACATTTTACCGTCATTGACCAAGGTTATTGAATCATTTTGACGGGCAGGCAACCGGATATCCTTCAAAGTACGGAGAGTGAAATGTGTCTAGAAACTCACACCAGCAAAACCTGTCCATATCAACGTATAGGAGTGCACACGCGATACGACGCAGCCAAGAATAACGATCAGCCCTATCCGGTGCATAAAGGTTTTCCATGCTCACACGCCGGGCATTATTGTGATTCCGTGTTTTTCCACGGATTGCACCGCTTTAGGCCATCAACATTCAATGAGTCCATTTGATCGGTGTTTGTCCACGCGTTCTTGGTATAACGACCGTCGTTGACCCTTTCCTCTTCCAAATATCCATGCTCCATCGCAAACAACTGCTGGTCTATAAACGTCAGCATTACTGAAAACACGTGTGGTATCGTCCGCCATCATCGCATTGCCGTCGACTTTTCCGTCGCCTTAAACCGTGGCATCGTTCATGACTTTGGCCTTTCCCGAATCATACCACGATCATCATCAACAGCATTCATAGCTTCCGTATTCTCGGAAACTTTTCCTTCATAACGAAAGATCGACGACAATGACTTTACCAATTTTCACATGTTCCATGAAATATTCCACAGCTTCCCCCTGACATCCGGCGCAAGTTCAAAACTCCCAAATGAAAATAAGATTTACGATATCTCAGTTTGCTGCCCATAAGCTTTCTAACAGCGAGAGGATACGTGACACGCGCACGAAACTCACAGGTTTTACAGAACGTTCAGAGTATGTTGAAAATGAAGATAAAAACCTTTGCGGAATATCCTTGCAAAATGGATGCATTGTATAAGACATATAGTACAGAGCGGATTCCGCACTGCATCACAGAACCCGCAATTGTCCCGTTATTTAAAATTTGTTGTGCGTCTTACGAAGACTTTTCGTCCGACTCCGCACTGAGATCCTTTCCCTTAATGAGATGATCATTCAACAGAGCGCTGAGATCAGTGTGCTCACCCACACTGGCCAACCAGAACGCCTGCGGCAAGATGGAGGATGCAAGACCTGCGAGAACGGAAGAGAACGCGACCACGGTCGGCCCCGTCGGGTCTTGCAAGGACAGAATGTCGACCTGCGGGTAATCCGTACCCTTTCTTGCATCGACCCGCCACATTTCACGCACACCCAACCGTGCATACCGTTCCGGTTTATCCTGATCAAAGTGTGTCACTTCGACCTCGACAACAAGATCCGGGGGTGTTGTATCCGTGAAGCGTGCGGCCGCCGCCTGTCCCTCCTGTTTCAAGGTGGCATAATAGGCCACAGCCCTCTCCCCGATATAAAAGGCGGCGTCGGCTTCGAGCCCGACGTCTTTTGGATCGTCCGGCGCCCTCCATCGCGTTCCCCGCTTCTTATCGACCTTTAACGTCAGCCGGGCGGCAGCGAAAGAAACGACATCCTCGCTTGCGGCGGCCAACCCTTCGTGTGTACTGGACGGGCTCATCCAGACAATCACCCCCTTTACCGCATCGATCATGACCCGCCGTCCCATCCGATTCCAATCTATCTTACGGGCCAACTCTGGAACAAGCAACGATGGAACACGGATTCGCCAGAAATCCGATCCGAGGGATCCGACCACATGATGGGGGTCTGTTGCAGGAATAGAAGTCATGTCCTCCTCCCATAGGGTCCCCAAAATATACAATAATTTAGTTTGGTCACGCAAGTGCGTGACAGATTCGGGTTGTCATTGATTCTCCGAACCTATCTTCATTCACTCATTTTGAAGTCTTCTTTGTAACAGACCCGAACAGATCGCTTCAGAACACAGAGTTTGAGTAGAAAATAAAGTCTACAGTTCCTGCGAGTGCTATGGTGACAACACAGCGAAATCCTCAAAGACGGGTCAGCGACCCGCTTGTGTTTTCGGATTGACCAATATACTTGAATCAACCATCAACTTTCTCGGCAAGCCATGCCTTGATCAAGGACTGATAGGGCATGTCCCGCTTGTTCGCGGCAATCTTGATACGTTCAAGCAACGGTACCGGAAGCCTGAGGGAAATTGATGTGGTCGAAGGCTTAAGATTAGGCATGCGGACCCGTTCAGCCCGCGACCAGTCTACGTATTTGGTAGAATCCTCCTGCTCCCAAAAAGCACGCTCTTCCGCCTCGGTTGTAAATTCAGGTATTGAGTCAAGTTTTTGTGACATAGAGAAGTCTTTCCTTACGGTTCATGCTGCGCGCCGAGATCACACGGATTGACGTCCCCGCTTTCCTCACAGTGAAACTGATATGCAAAAATCGTCCGTCATCCGTCTGACCCAATGCATGCAGCCGCGGTTCCTCGGTACTATGCTTTATGTCTTTAACAACCAAAGGATCATTAAAAAAGATTTGCTCCGCCTCAAGCGGGCTCACATCATGTTTCATGATGCTCTTGCGACGATTACCAGCCTCCCGATCAAAACCGGATATCTTTGATAAATCAATCATTTTTGTATATTTTCATAATATACATACATGGCCAACTCCGTTTTGCAAACAGAAATTATGTCAGTAATGAAGTAAGGCACGTTATATGCATTGCGCGATTTTCCGCGCAGTTGTGTTCCACACCGTGATCCCGTGTCGATCATAAACGGGATCGCATCGAACAGACCCGTTTTCAACAGCAATGCGGTGAGCACAAAAATCTCTCTTTATCCACTCAACCTCGACTTGTCATTCTGTGAATGCCATTCACAATCGACTTCCAGAAGAATCCTGATACTGAGATCCGCAACGATCCCAACATCAATAATCAATCATAAACGAAGCGGAAGAACGCGTGACACACAAAACACGACTCCAAAGGTTATCCGCCACTCCTGAATCATGTTTTTGATGTGAAAACCCTGCAAAACGCACAACGATGATCCGATATAGAGCCTCAAACAGAACACATCAAAGAACTTAAAATTCTGCAAAGGAATTCAGACAACGAATGAAAGCCACCGGAAATGGACGTCATCCACATTGGGAAATAACGATTGTTTTCAAGTTGCCACTCAACTACGGAACATAGACACGAAAGTTTGATTTGAACAGAATATGAACGAGAATTGATAGCCGGATTACAAAGAGATCACTTTCAGGATCAAGCACGTCTATACTTTCCGACGTAAAAACAATACCCTCTTGCATTATGTTCGGATTTCTGCCCAAAGCGCACTGATGGGAAGAGCATAACATCCATCGCCAAAACTCAGTTTTTTGTCCCCGAGATAAAATACGATCCCTTTAAAGGAACGCGATTTTCCGGGACCTGAATTCGCAAACCACTTTAAATGCTTGAAATCTCCTTGATTAACGCTGCTCGCGGCTTTCACCTCCATACCAACAATCTGATGACCTCCTTCGGCAATAATATCGATTTCCCGTCGATCAGCACTTCGCCAGTGATACAAACGAAATTCTTTTGATTGAAACGGGCGCATTCTCACAATCTCATTAAATACCCAACTCTCCATCAATCCACCCAGTTGTGCCGATGACCCCTTTCCAAGATCAAATGAACCTTCGTCAAACTGCCGAAGTGCACAATTCATTCCCGTATCAATGAAATGGAATTTCGGTAGTTTGATCTCACGCTTGGTTTCACGTGACGTCCATGCTCCGACTTGAATCACAAGCGATAGACGTGTCAACACGTCAAGATACGCATCGACAGTTTCCCACTTTAAGCCAATAATTTTCGATAAATCTGCACGGTTCACCTCCTGTGCGGTTCGGGCCGCCATCTGGTCGATTAGCCGACGAAATTTGTCCGTCTTTCGGATCGGGGAAACAGAACGCACATCTCGGTCGACGACGCCATTCACATAACTGCGATAAAGATATTGTCGTTCTCTTGTTGGCAGTTCTCTCGGTTCAGGGAACCCACCTTGTAAAACCAGTGCAATATAGTCATCCCTTGACAAGACCTCGGGACGGTCGATCTGTTTAAGCAGGGGATTCTCTTGTAAGATCCAGTCAAGCAGCCGACTTGGTGACTTTTTCTTAATTTCCGATACCGTAAGTGGTGATAATCCCATTGGCACAACGCGTCCAGGAAGTGAATCAGGAATGTCCATCGTTGCAAAGACATTCGATGATCCCGTCAATATGAATTGGCCTTTCCGTTGATCTTCATCAACGACTATTTTGAGTGCCAGAGCAAGCTTTTTTGATCGTTGAACCTCATCAATGATAACGGGTTCATCACCGGCATCACCTTTTAAATCTCTTAAATACTGAACAGCATCGGCTTCAATTGCATCCAGTATATCCGTCTCGTCGAGAGTAACATATGTTCCCCTCCTGAACAGGTCACGAACCATTGTTGTCTTTCCGACCTGTCGTGGACCAATAAGATTGACAACTTTGAAAGAAACAAGCGCTGTTTCAAGCTCAGTGATCATATGTCTTGGGTAATGTTCCTTCATCATGATCGCACGTGCATTGTTGTTTCACGGAATCTCCGATACGAGTTTCACTATTTATCCGATAAAACTATCACGAAAACTCCGTTTTTAATATCATCAAATGACCAATAGGACGATCCGGCCAAACCGTCAAAGACCAGGCAAATCCGACACACTGGGGACTCGTGAGCACATATGCTCTGTGCTTGAATGAAATCCGTCTCTTAACGCATCTTTTGCAATCCTTGCAGGCCCGAGAACAGCCAATTCAATCATCAATTCTGACATGTATCGTAGTGAATCGTAAAGAACGACCCACCCATGTGAGACAATCTAAACATAGATCTTACACAATTCTATTTCCGACCCCATGCAGCACTCAATCCACTCAACCAAAAACCACAGGTTCGATTCTTGCATATCAAGACAGCGATACCTAAATTGCAGACTCTCTCGGTCCGGGAAACGCTTGAACACGCGCAAAACGAATCTGCCTCGTACCAGCATTTCGCATGGAACTCAGCATTGCTATCGAAGCCAAAAACCATTTTTTTGGACTTCAACCAATTGGAGCCCACTATGAACAGCCAAACACAAATTGAACTTGAAGCCGCCGCCTTTCGACGATTGCGCCAACATCTTATGGTCGACCGTGCAGACGTGCAGAACATTGACCTAATGAATCTCGCCGGCTTCTGCCGTAATTGCCTTAGCCGCTGGTACCAAGAAGCCAGTCTCGCGAAAGGCATCGAAATGAGCAAAGACGAGGCACGCCAGTTGTTCTACGGAATGACAATGGATGAATGGAAATCACAATATCAAACCGAAGCGAGCCCCGAACAGCAGGACACGTTCCGCAACGCGTTCTCAGAAAACGTCAATAGAAAGTCGTGATCAGTTCCATTCCTTATAAGTGATTTCACGAGCATCCATACCAGGACCAAACTTCTCGCGGCGCAGCAGCAGACGGTTAAGCGCCGAAACATAAGCCTGCGCTGATGCAACAACCGTATCCGTATTCGCCGACTGCCCGGTTGCGATGACACCATCTTCCTCAAGACGCACCGAAACCGTTGCCTGAGCATCTGTTCCTTCAGTGACCGCGTTGACTTGATAGAGTTGCAAAGTCGCTGAATTGGAATGAAGTCGACGGACCGCTTTAAACGTCGCGTCCACTGGACCATCGCCTGTAGCCGTCGCGGACAATTCTGCTCCGTCTACATCCATTTCCAACATTGCCTCGGCCGGGCCACCGGTTCCACAGATAACCCGCAACGAGACAATTTGCAGTCTATCGACGCTGGCGTCCCCCGTCGCCGAAATCAACGCGATGATATCATCATCAAATATCTCTTTCTTGCGATCGGCCAATTCCTTGAACCGGACAAATACATCCTTAAGTTGATTATCACCAATGTCGCATCCTAATTCCGCGAGTTTGGATCGCAATGCGGCCCGTCCCGAATGCTTGCCTAACGGCAGAGATGTGCCCGAAAGTCCAACATCCTCGGGCTGCATAATTTCAAATGTCTCGGAATTCTTAAGCATGCCGTCTTGATGAATTCCACTCTCATGAGCAAATGCGTTCTTTCCGACAATCGCCTTGTTCATCTGAACGGGAAAGCCCGATACCGTCGAAACACGACGCGAGACGTGCATGATTTTCGTCGTATCAATCGCGGTTGAAAAAGGCATGATATCGCTTCGTACCTTTAACGCCATAACAACCTCTTCAAGAGCGGTATTACCCGCCCGCTCGCCGAGACCGTTGATCGTACATTCAATCTGTCGTGCGCCCGCGCCGACAGCCGCTAGCGCGTTAGCGGTCGCCATTCCGAGATCATTGTGACAATGCGTGGCCCAAACAACATCAGAACCGCCCTCCACATCCTCGATCAGACGTGCGATCAAATGGGCACTCTCCTCCGGAGCTGTATAACCAACAGTATCAGGAATATTTATCGTGCTTGCGCCCGCCCGGATCGCAATTTCACAGACACGCTTAAGATACTCCCATTCGGTTCGAGTTGCATCCATCGGAGACCATTGAACATTTTCACATAAGTTTCGTGCATGACTAACAGTATCGTGAATCCGATCCGCCATTTCTTCTTGGGTTAAATTTGGAATGGCACGATGAAGGGGCGATGTGCCAATAAAGGTGTGTATGCGCGGTTGCCGAGCACACTTTAGAGCCTCCCAGCAT
Organism: Aestuariivita sp.; assembly: GCA_026710045.1. Classification (GTDB taxonomy): domain Bacteria; phylum Pseudomonadota; class Alphaproteobacteria; order Rhodobacterales; family Rhodobacteraceae; genus JAPORY01. The sequence continues at coordinate 22,115 of JAPORU010000002.1, forward strand.
CTATCAATATCTCCCATTTGAGCACGTGCCAAACCACAGACCACTGCATTCTTTGTGCGTTTGGCAATTTCATTGACCGCACCAAAGTCACCTTCGGAGGCAATTGGGAATCCGGCTTCAATGATATCGACACCCATCCCATCCAGAAGCTCAGCAATTTCGAGCTTTTCATCATGAGTCATTGTCGCGCCCGGACTTTGCTCGCCATCACGCAACGTTGTGTCAAAGATCAGCACACGATCTTTTTCGTTCAAGACATTCATAGTGGATCTCAATTTTTACTTTTTTGTTCCCAAGCGATGTAATGCGCGCCAATCCTGTCCTCTGAGCCGGCGCGCCGTGGCTACGCTCAGAGGCGGCTTAGGAGTAAATGCAACTCACGTCCGCATAGAATTATACGGACGTCAAAAAAGTTCAACTTTGAGACATGAGTTTTCATATTATGCATATATACAAAGTCTCCAGGCGAGGGAAGGATTTTTTGATCCATCGTTCATCTCATGTACATTTGAATATGTTTCGGCTCTCCAATAAGCTCTACGCTCTGCCTTGTGGTTGGTAACCCCGTAGCAATTCGGTGTAATGTTTCCGGCTTTGATCGAGCGTGATCTTGAAGAGAAAGGTGTTCTTGGATAGAATGCATCGTGGTTCGACGGGATGACGTCGCGGTACGAGAGACATGTCTGGATTGAGACGAGAACATCTTCAACATTTCGTGAATATGCAGGAGAAATCATATCCTCCTGTGTTTGTCGGTCGTGAGACGATCATCAATGAGATTCTTGCCATCGCCGAAACCACGCGCATCGAAGCAACCGGCATTCCCGGCAACACCACCGTCATTCAGGGAGCGCCCGGATCGGGCAAGAGTTCCGTCCTCAGCGAGCTGGAGATTCGGGCCCCGCGCGCGATCGATGCCCGTGTTGTCAATATCGCAAATACCGATCTGGAGCAGAATATTCCCGATGTGACGCGCGCCATCGCCTTCGCCGCCTCGCGCGATAACGCGCAATGGTTTGATATCTGGTCACAATCCGGTCCAGAATGGCTGCAACGGCTTCCCCAGATGAAGGGATTCAATATTCCCCGATATGAAAGCCTGATTGACCTTCAAAGGTACCGGCCTGCGTCTACGTGGACGGCCCCGGTGATAGTCGCCGTGGACGAGGCCCAGCGTTTCCCAGAGAACAAGAGCGCCCCGTACGCGCAATTTATGCAAGAGATCCATGACGCGAAAGGAGTCCGTCTCCCCCTCACCTTGGTGCTGGCCGGTTTAGGGGACACGCAATCCGTGATCCGGTCGATGGGTCTGACCCATGGTCTGCGGCCCCATCCGCTCGGGTGTTTTGACGTCGAGGAACTGGACGAGCTCACCGGCGCCTGGTGCGCGCATTTCGGGATCACGGTGGGAACGCAGCGCGACCGGATCGACCGGCTGATGTCCCCCACCGACGGCTGGCCGCGTCATGTACACTGGGCGCAACAGGCGCTGGCGGAAGCGCTCCTCGTCCCGGGGGTCGATGGCAACGCCGACCGGATCACCGATTGGACAACCGTCCATCAGCGGAGCGACCAACTCCGACACGGCTATTATCAAACACAGTTCAGCGATGTGATGGATTATTCACCGAAATTGACGGCCCAGATCCTGTATGACGTCGCCTTGGCCGAGATGCAGGGGGACGTTCTCAATGCGAGCCAGATCCGGAAGAAGATCAAATCCTATTGCGAAAGCGACCAGACCGGTGATTTCGAATGTCCTCCGGAACATACCTACGCGGAGTTCATAACCCATCTGATCCACTGCGGTGCGTTGCAGCAGGATCCTGACAATGACGGCATCCTGTGCCCGATCCCGAGTTTCCAGAGCTACATCATTGCACGGGGCGGGTTTGAGATCCCTAGGACATGAGGTCCGATGTGGCGGCCGATGACTCCGCACCATTGCCTTCGGATGGGCACCGCACCGTTTCCGCCTCTCGCGTTCCAAGATGATTCAAGAGAACCATCCGGGCGCAGAAGACGGTATCCCTGCGGAAACAAAGGGAGACCGGTTACGGAATCGAGGAATTCCCGGATCCGCTGACGGAGCGTGAACGACACGATCGTCATCCCTTCACCGATCGACCGGACAAGATGGTCTCGGTTTGACACGGGTCGCCGGACGCGTTCTTCGTCGCAATTGCCACAGGCCATATTTTCGACTATAGACAAGGACGTTACGGAGAGACGCGATCATGTCGGAATTCAAACGAGCCGAACTGCAACGCTTTGTATGGATGCGCGAGAAATCCCATCCGCCGGTCTTTGTGGGACGGCAAGTGCTTCTGGATGAGATTCTCACCATCGCCCGGATGACAGGCGCGGAAGGAGTTGGCATTCCCGGCAACACCACCGTCATTCAGGGAGCGCCCGGATCGGGCAAGAGTTCCGTCCTCAGCGAGCTGGAGATTCGGGCCCCGCGCGCGATCGATGCCCGTGTTGTCAATATCGCAAATACCGATCTGGAGCAGAATATTCCCGATGTGACGCGCGCCATCGCCTTCGCCGCCTCGCGCGATAACGCGCAATGGTTTGATATCTGGTCACAATCCGGTCCAGAATGGCTGCAACGGCTTCCCCAGATGAAGGGATTCAATATTCCCCGATATGAAAGCCTGATTGACCTTCAAAGGTACCGGCCTGCGTCTACGTGGACGGCCCCGGTGATAGTCGCCGTGGACGAGGCCCAGCGTTTCCCAGAGAACAAGAGCGCCCCGTACGCGCAATTTATGCAAGAGATCCATGACGCGAAAGGAGTCCGTCTCCCCCTCACCTTGGTGCTGGCCGGTTTAGGGGACACGCAATCCGTGATCCGGTCGATGGGTCTGACCCATGGTCTGCGGCCCCATCCGCTCGGGTGTTTTGACGTCGAGGAACTGGACGAGCTCACCGGCGCCTGGTGCGCGCATTTCGGGATCACGGTGGGAACGCAGCGCGACCGGATCGACCGGCTGATGTCCCCCACCGACGGCTGGCCGCGTCATGTACACTGGGCGCAACAGGCGCTGGCGGAAGCGCTCCTCGTCCCGGGGGTCGATGGCAACGCCGACCGGATCACCGATTGGACAACCGTCCATCAGCGGAGCGACCAACTCCGACACGGCTATTATCAAACACAGTTCAGCGATGTGATGGTATCGTCTCGTAAACTTGTCGGCAGAGTGATGTTGGACATGGCGAACGCACAAAGAGATGGGGACGGCTTGACTTTTGATCAGGTCGTGGATGTCGTAGAAATTTACAACGGATACGAACCCGGCAGCGCATGGAGAGTGCCTGAGAAAGAGAGTAAACAGTCCTACGTGACCCATCTGATCTATTGCGGAGCCTTGCAGCGGCGGTCTATGGATCCATCCGATCATGTCCTGACGTGCCCGATCCCGAGTTTCCAGAGCTACATCATTGCACAGGGCGGTTTCGAAGTCCCCGCGAATTAACCCTGATGACTGTTCCTCAACAAGGCCTCAAAGAATTTAAGAGTGACTCAGACCGGAATATCAATGCATCCGCACCGGTTGGAGAATGATGTTAACGCCGTAATTTTGTGAAGAGAAGGAGACGATCCACGTTTCTGCAATTTCCGTTCGTTATGTGCCGCCTGAACCCATCTTTAACATTTCGTTGAAAAAAATCAATTCGATCAATGAGTTAAAAAAGTCAATGGCACTACAAACTTTGATTTTCAGGATTTTTATGCGACCGCTTGTCGGCGGACTCAAGCGGATTCAGACGATCGTCTTGCGCAGGTTCCGGGCCGGGGGTGCGATCTGCATCGCGTTATAGATTGCGGCCTGATCGGCATTCGGGAGCGCCGTGTTGCGGACATGCAACCGGCGACCATCGGGGCGGGCGAAGGCGGTGGTGATGCGGGGTAAGGTGCGCAAGGCGTTGCGGATTGTCGTCCAACTTGCGGTCATACCGGTCTGGGCCATGCGTGTTCGGAGGACCTGGATCGCCTGGTAGGCGATGACGGAGATGAAGAGATGTCCATCGGCCCGGGCGAACCTTCAGGGTGG
>JAPORU010000077.1 GCA_026710045.1 Aestuariivita sp.
CACTTTACTATCCGGTCGATCCCGCTGAACAGCAAAAAATCGCCGCGTGCCTCTCCTCCCTGGACGATCTGATCAGCGCCCAGGAAAAGAAGCTCGCGGCCCTGCGCGAGCATAAGAAGGGACTGATGCAGCAACTCTTCCCCTCTTTGGACAATCCGTAAAACATGGACGAAGGAGATTTTCAAACCCTTGATGCGCTTGCCACTGAATTGCGGCAAGACTTGCGATCCAAGAAATTTATCCTGCTCTATGCCCACAATGGCACCGGAAAAACCCGACTTTCCACAGCCTTCAAGGATCTTGGAAAGGAGCCGAACGCCGATCAGGAAACCGAACGACGGGACACCTTGTATTTCAACGCCTTCACCGAGGATTTGTTTACATGGGACAATGATCTGGATGGAGACACAGAGCGAACACTCAAACTCAATACCAATTCCCGCTTCTTTAACGGTTTGGAATCGATGGAAATGGAGACCCGTATTCGTCCGTTGCTCAACCGTTACGTGGATTTCGAATTCCGGATCGACACGACGACATGGGAAGTGGTCTTTGACCGGGAATTCAGAATTGAAAACAAACGCCGCGGCATTGATGAAAAGAACGTAAGTATCGGACCGGGTGAATCCGTGTTTGAAACCCGCCGTGAAGAGTCCATCAAGATTTCCCGCGGCGAGGAAAACATCTTTATCTGGTGTTTCTTCCTTGCCGTCGTGCAGCTGGCGCTTGAAGACGACGGCACCGGTCCCTACAACTGGGTCCAGTACATCTACATTGATGATCCGATCTCGTCGCTTGATGAGCACAACGCGATTGCCGTAGCCCATCATCTCGCTCAATTGCTCAAACATCAGACAGAGAAAAAAGTCGTCATCTCGACCCATCATGCCTTGTTTTTCAATGTACTCTCTAACGAATTAGATGCGAAAAATTATGTTCTCAGCCGCGGACAATCATCGCAAGGTTATCGTTTACGCAAGACCGGCACGACGCCCTTCTTCCATCATGTGGCTGCACTCGTGGAACTATACCAGGTGTCCCGTGAAGGGACGTTGTACACACATCACTTCAATATCCTCCGAAGCATTCTGGAAAAGACGGCCAGCTTTCATGGCTACACACATTTCTCGGCGTGTATCAAGCGTGACGATGACGATGACGATGAGGATGAGGACGGTCTTCTGCATACACGCCTAATCAATGTTCTCAATCATGGAAATTACTCGTTGTTTGAACCACAGGAAATGGTGGATGAAAACAAGGACTATTTCCGAAAAATCCTCGATCAGTTCATTGACCGGTATGCTTTCAATCCCGCTCTCTTTTCAAACGAACCAAGTGAAAAAACAGGTGGCCCGACATGACAGGACAGGAGCAGCAGCAACTTGGAAAGACACTCTGGGCCATTGCCGATCAGCTTCGTGGCGCCATGAATGCGGATGATTTCCGCGATTATATGCTGTCCTTTCTGTTTCTCCGGTATCTTTCGGACAATTACGAAACAGCCGCCGAAAAGGAACTTGGGGTGGATTATCCCGATCCCAATACCATCGGGAACAATGGCCGATCCTCCCTGTCAATCTGGTATGAACATAATGCCGATGACATCGCCGCGTTTGAAGCGCAGATGCGGCGCAAGGCGCATTATATTATTCCACCTAAATATCTGTGGGCGAGCATTGCGCATATGGCCCATACTCAACACGAAAAGCTGCTTGATACCCTTCAAAAGGGATTGCGCTATATTGAGAACGAGTCGTTCCAAAGCACATTTTCAGGTCTGTTCTCCGAGATCGATCTCAGATCTCAGAAACTTGGCAAGACGTATTCGGAGCGCAATACAACGCTCTGCAAGATCATCAGCCGGATCACCGATGGCCTGGACGGGTTTTCAACCGATACCGATACACTGGGCGACGCGTATGAATATCTGATCGGGCAATTTGCCGCCGGTGCCGGCAAGAAGGCCGGCGAGTTCTACACGCCACAGCATATTTCGAACATCTTGTCACAAATTGTCCTTCTGGATCCGCAAGACCCCGCAACCGGTTCACGACAACAGGTGGGCAGCATCATGGACTTTGCCTGCGGATCCGGTTCACTGTTGCTCAATGTCCGCACACACATGAAACCGGGCCAGGTCGTGCGCATCTATGGCCAGGAGAAAAATGTCACCACCTACAATCTCGCCCGGATGAATATGCTGCTGCACGGTGTAAAGGATACCGAATTCGAAATGTTCTGCGGGGATACGTTATCCAACAGCTGGGACCGGTTGCGCGATACCAACCCGGCCACCCGCCCGCAGTTCGATGCGGTCGTGGCCAATCCGCCGTTCAGCTATCGTTGGGATCCAAAGGACGATCTGGCGGATGATCTGCGGTTTCGCAATTATGGTCTGGCTCCGAAATCCGCGGCAGACTTTGCATTCTTACTGCACGGACTGCATTATCTCAAGGACGATGGCGTCATGGCCATTATCCTGCCGCATGGTGTGTTGTTTCGTGGTGGCACAGAGGCAAAAATCCGTAAGAAACTGCTCGAAGATGGGAACATCGATACCGTCATTGGACTGGCACCGAATCTGTTCTACTCAACCGGCATTCCGGTCTGCATTCTCGTTCTCAAGAAATGCAAGAAATGTGACGATGTCCTGTTCATCAATGCGTCGGAGAAATTCGAAAAAGGCAAACGCCAGAACAGGCTCACCGATGCGCACATCACGGATATTGTGAGCACCTATAAAGACCGTCCGGAACAGATCGACCGCTACGCCCGCCGCGTTGGAATGGAGAAAATCCGGGAGAATGACTACAACCTGAATATCACCCGGTATGTCAGTACGGCCAAACCCGAAGTTCAGATTGACCTCGCCGAAACCCATAAGACATTGGTTCAGTCCGAAGAACAGGTTCGTGCTTCTACGGAACGGCACAATGCTTTTCTGAGAGAACTTGGTTTACCGGCATTGCCGGGACATGTCGGGATTCACTGAAAATATTTCAGGATCTTGAATAGGAATGTGCTCAAAAAACATCCATTGTTAACGCGCATCCACACTCAACAGATCAAGACGCTAAAAATCCGGAGATCCGCATGAGCAAAGGCCGCTCCATTGAACTCTTCTTTGTGGATGGCACGTCTGATGGCATGGTCACCGCCGCTATTCCATTTCAATGGTCCGGACATGTTTTGGTCACACGCCGCACGCAATTGAAGGCGGCGCTCATTCGGGATGAAGCCGCGCGACCGGGGGTCTATTTGCTTGTCGGCGAAAAGGAGGGCCAAGCAACCCTCTATGTCGGGGAGACCGACGAACTCAAGGCACGCCTCGTAAATCACGCCT
>JAPORU010000039.1 GCA_026710045.1 Aestuariivita sp.
AATCCGGCCAAAAGTCTTGCCATTCACGAAAAATGGGGTTTTTTAACAGACACTAATTAAGTGCGATGGATCACCTACGGGCGGATATGTCCCAACGCGAAACGCGGTTGATCCTAGCAATGGCCGCAATCGTCGGTATTGGCTTGACAATCTTCGGATTTCTAACGGCACTCCCTCCTTGATCTCATTGATCTTTTGGCGGTCTTGAACACCCTTAAGTGTATGACCTGCAAGCATGAGCATGACCGGATTAGCCTTAATAGCCGTTTAATTGTCTTGTTTCTGATCTGGCTTTTGACTGGTAAAAGACAAGCCTCTGTGGCGCCCATAGAGTGCTTTCAAGAGTCACGGCACTGATGGATCATTCGAAAGATTTGTCTACCCATTAAAGGTGTCATAAATGCGCTCCGCGAGGCCGACACTGATTCCATCAACGGCCTTCAGATCCGAGAAATTCGCGCGACCAACGGCTTTCGCCGAACCAAAATGCATCAATAAAGCACGTTTACGTGCCGAACCCACGCCAGGTACCAAATCCAACGGTGACGCCGATATCTGTTTTTTTCGACGTGCCCGATGCGTCCCAATGGCAAATCGATGCGCCTCATCACGCAGCCGCTGCACAAAATAAAGCACAGGATCATCTGTTGGAAGCGAAACAGGAGGTTTCGAAATCCGGTAAAACGTTTCCTGACCCGCATTGCGATCAACGCCCTTTGCAACCCCAGCCAATGGAAGATCAGACAGTCCCTGTTCCTCGAGAACGTCAAAGACCGAACTTACCTGGCCCGCCCCACCATCAACGAGGATCAAGTCAGGCCAAGAGTCCCCCACTCGATCGGGGTCCTCCTTCACGAGCTTCGAAAACCGACGATGAAACACTTCCCGCATCATTCCGTAATCATCTCCGGAAGAGATATCCTCACCCTGTATTGTAAACTTTCGATATTGTTTTTTCTCAAATCCTTCCACACTCACCACAATCATCACCCCTACAGCATATGAACCCTGGATATGCGAATTGTCATACACCTCGATCCGCCGCAACGGAGACTCCAAGTCAAAGGTCTCGGCCAACCTTTGCATCAATTTTTTCTGATTGGCGGTCTCATTTATCTTTCGAGCAAAGCTCTCGCGCGCATTGCGTAAAGCCCCACGAACAAGCTCGGCCTTTTCGCCCCGCTGGGGTACTAGCAGCGAGACCTTCCGGCCTAATTTATGACTCAAGGCCTCCGTCATCAGATCGTCATTCTCGATCCTGTGGCTAAGAAGAAGCTGACGAGGCGGAATCCGTGAATCGTAAAACTGCCCGAGAAAGGCTTCCATCACTTCCGAAGCATCAAAATCAATGCCGACACGCGGATAAAAATCTCGATTGCCCCAATTTTGGTGTGCGCGAATGAAGAACACCTGCACACACGCCTGCCCGTTTTCCAAATGCAAAGCGATAACATCCGCCTCAGCTACTCCTTTGGGATTGATACCCTGAGAACTCTGAACCTCAGTCAAAGCGTGAATGCGATCCCGTAAAGCAGCCGCTCTTTCAAACTCCAAGTTGACTGATGCGGTCTGCATCTGAACAGATAACTGTGCCTGTATCCTACTTGATTTTCCGGACAAGAATCGTTGCGCATCTCGTACGCTATCAGCATAATCCTGTTCACTGATTTTGCCGACACATGGACCCGAACAGCGCTTGATCTGATACAACAGGCACGGTCGCGTTCTGGACTTAAACATCGTGTCCGAACAGTTTCGGAGCAAAAATGCCTTTTGAATCTGATTGATGGAACGGTTCACCGCTTGCGCATTTGCAAACGGACCAAAATAGGAACCTTCCTCCCGTTTTCTCCCCCGGTGCTTCTTCAACTGTGGAAACGCATGTCCCCTTGCTAACAAGATATTGGGAAAACTTTTGTCATCTCGCAGCAAAATATTATATTTCGGCTTGAGTTGCTTGATCAAATTCTGCTCAAGCAGCAGCGCTTCGGTTTCGGTACGTGTGCTCAAGAACATCATGGATGTTGTCTCGTGAATCATGCGTAAAATTCGCGGAACATGTCCCGTCGGACGCACGTAACTCGAAACCCGCGCCTTGAGATTTCGAGCTTTGCCAACATAGAGGACACGGCTTTGCGCATCTAACATTCGATAGACTCCAGGTGAACGATCCAAATTTTTGAGATAAGCCTGAATACATGCGTGCCCGGATCTACCAAGACTCGACAGTGAATCCCCCTGAGTGGCCATTTTGGAAAACCTCACAAAAATAGGAGCATCGGCGCGAGAATCAGCGCGCAGAATGCTCCATAAACCTGTGGATAAACCTGGAGATAACTTTTGCGCATTCTGTTTTTTTCGTTGATTATCAGCAACTTCTCCGATTTGCACAAAATATGTGCAAATATCTAACACATTGATTTCAAAAGTTTTTTTGTCAAGACCATTTTAAGTTACTGAAAAAACACAACTTTTCTAACAAATTTATGACATTTATTTCCGCGGTGCAAAACTCATTTCATGTTAATCGTTGACCGGATCCTATTCGACGTCGAGAACATCGGGCGTCTGCCACGCAAGATGTTGACCTCCATCAACACAAAGCAACTGTCCCGTGACAGCTTTTGCACGCAGGAGATACCCAAGAGCCGAACAAATATCATCTGGATCAGATCCCCGCTGAAGCACCGTATGTCCTCTTTGATCGGCAAAATGTTCCGCTGATTGCCGGCTACCTCTGATCGTTGGCCCGGGACCGATCCCATTCACTCGGATCGCTGGAGCTAATGCTTGGGCCGCCGTCTTCGTCAACGCCCAAAGACCCATTTTTGCAATTGTGTAAGTTGAAAATTGAGGTGTCAATTTACGAACACGTTGATCAATCATATTCACAATCAAACCAGCGGCTTGTGGCTCATTATCGCTGTCGACAACCGGCTCAAGACCTTGTGCGGCCATCGCCTGGATCAGCACGTACGGAGCACGCAGATTACTCTCAATATGCCGGTCCCAGCTCAATCGTGTCGCCGTTGCAACGGTATCCTGCTCAAAAATCGAAGCATTGTTGACAAGGCACGTGATCGGCTCACCGAACGCATCGCGTGCCCTCGGAAGCAATTTCTGAACCGACTTCTCATCCAAGAGATCGGCCTGCAATGTCACTGCCGATCGCCCCATCGTCCGAATGTCGTGTGCTGCGTCCTCGGCACCATCACGCGACGATGAGTAGTGCAGCGCCACATTGTAGCCGACGCTTGCCAGATGCAAAGCCATCACACGCCCAAGACGCTTTCCCGCGCCTGTCACTAATGCGCACGACATCATTACCTCCTCACCAATTTCATACGGTCACGACAAGACGATCGACACATAAACCAGATAAACAGAAAAAAACAACACACCCCAAAAGCGCGAAATATCCCATCTCATGAACACAAACGGCATGAGAATCAACGCGGCCGCCAGCATAACCAAAAGATCCAACCATAATGATGCCGGATCAATTGAGATCCGATCAACAAATGATGAGACACCGATGACGGCCAACAAATTAAAGATATTTGACCCAATCACGTTACCAAACGCAACATCGGCATGGCGCCTTAGAGCCGCCATAAATGTGGTCGCAAGTTCGGGAAGAGACGTGCCGATCGCAACAAGCGTAAGACCGATCACCTCATCACTCACACCATAAGTCTTTGCGATAACCGTCGCATTCTCAACGAGCAATCCTGCGCCAATCGGCAAGCCAATGAGTCCGACGACAAAGTAGGCGACAAGTCGCCAGGTCGGCACCTTCGAGTCAGGATGATCCAGTTTATCGCGACCATAATGAAAAACATCGCCATGATGCGACGTTAAACGCGCCCCACGAAATGCGTCAAACAAGACCAGAGCCAAGGCGAGAAGAAAGATTGTTCCGCTAAGATAATCAAAATACCCTCGATAGGCCAGGCCAATGAACAAAACCGTAGCAACCATCATAAAACTGTACATCCTGCGACTGTCACAATCACTGACCTTAAGCGTCGCAAAAACTGCGGGAAGTCCGAGAACCAACAGAATATTCGCCGTATTCGAACCGACAACATTGCCAATCGCAATACCCGAAGCATCGTCGATAATGGCTTGTATGGCAATTAAGAGTTCCGGGGCCGACGTACCAAAGGCCACAATTGTAAGGCTTACAATCAACGCGGGCACGCCAAGACGTAAACTGAAAGCGACCGCACCACGTACCAGAATATCGCCCGCCAACAGAAGAATAACCAACCCCAGGGTCGACAGAACCCAAGCCATTACGGGGTTGATCCCCGTCCACGACAATCACATGGTTTCTTTCCAATACGATAACGACCACATGAAGGGCACTTCAGAGGTAGCGCATTCCTGAGCCGTGGAGCGCGCACTTTGCCGAACAGAGCCAATAGCACGATAAAGAGTAGAAACAAGGTGACAACTTTTAAAAGCAAGTTACAGTCCATAGCGCGCAAACTCAGCGCGTTCCTCAATTTCCATCAATCCATCCCGCACAACTTGTGCACCCAGTCGTCGAATAAACGGTAAGCGCATACTGTAACGACGCAGATCAACATCTTCGCCATAGAGTTCCTGCATTTTGGGCTTGAGATGGGCAATACCATCGATCAATCCAAATTCCATTGCTCGCCGTGCCAGCCAAACCTCGCCCGAGAACAGATCGGCCTCCCTTGTAAGCTTGTCACCACGCCTGCGTTTCACCTGATCAATGAAGTTCCCATGAATATCATCCAACAGCACTTGCAAACGTTCGACATCTTTCTTGTTCTCTGGTCGAAAGGGGTCCAGCATACTCTTCGATTTTCCAGCCGTATACACGCGCCGCTCAAAACCCTTGCGGACCAAGAATTCATGAGCTCCAAAACTGGATGAAATAACGCCAATCGAACCGATCACAGAACTGTCGTCAGCCCATATCTGATCCGCCGCCGTCGCCAACCAATACCCTCCCGATGCCGCGACATCTTCAACGAAAGCATGAACAGGAACCTTCGTTTCTTCCGACAATTGCCGGATACGGGATCCAATCAATGACGATTGTACCGGAGAGCCACCCGGAGAATTCAATTCAATCGCGACGGCACTCGGCTTGCCCTTATGAAACGCTTTCTCCAAGAGCGGCGCAAGGCTCTCATCGTTGAGTGCCCCCCGCGCCGATAAGCCGATAACGCCTGCGAGACGAATAACCGAAATACGGGGCTTGGGCTTAATGAAGGGTATCCAACGAACCATTGTTTCTCACATAAAAATTAAAAAGATCGTCCATGACGGTGATTGACGAAACAGTTCGGTAAGCCAGATAGGGAGTACAGACCGGACCGAAAGCGTTGCTTTCTCTCTTCATCGAACTACGACCGTTGATTTAGGCAGAAAGCGCAATTTTTCAAGAATGCCATAATAACAGGATTATATCGTCGACCCGAGACATCGGGCCGTCGGTAACCATGATACACAACGTCACAACGCTGACTGATCCGATAGACCATTGAGCAATTGAATCATTTTCTCCGCCTCACCCGGGCCGAAGTCGCGCAAGAGTACGGCATTCTGATCTTCGACATCCTGTCGCACCTGCATCATTTTTTTTCGTCCAAGTTCTGTAGGCAAGACATAGATCTGCCGACTGTCCTGTCGTGAAATCTGACGATGAACAAGACCTTTCGACACCATCCTATCAATCAGCTTTGTTAATGTCGGCGGATTCATCAACACAGCCTCCGCCAGTTCGCGCATTGTCAGCCGCTGACCAGATTCCAAGACTTCGATAACACGCCACGCTTCAACCTGCACTCCATGCTTTTTGACACACGCATTGAGCGAAGCGGTCACCTTTCGGTGTGCGGAGGCCAAGGCGTAGGAGAGATCGTTCTGCATTGGGTTCAAATTCGACTTGAATTTACGGTCTGCCAAGTGTCTTAACTCGCGGTACGGATCAATTCAACTGAGAAGCACATGACGAACACCTCTGTTGACTCATATGGCACTTACAAACAAACCACTTAGTCTGCCAATCGAGTTCGATGATCTTGATGTCACCCGTTGGCTTCACACGTCGGCAACCTACCGAGTCGCATTGCTCATTCCACTGTGCGGAGCCGCCGGAATTTGGTCGCCCTCCTGTATTTCAAGTGCACAGGTCGCCGCTGCTGAATTAAACCGACGGAGCGGAATAGACGGGCGCAAGGTCGAACTTATCATGATTGATGCCGCCATCGAAAGCGATATACCCCTTGAAGAAACAATCCGCAGCCTGATTCAAAGGGGTGCGATTGACGCGATTGTAGGAATGCATATCAGCGCAATGCGCCATCGTATCCGAAACGTCGTTCACCAAAAAGTTCCCTTCATTTATACACCGCTTTATGAAGGTGGAGAACGAACAGACGGTCTTTTTGCCATTGGCGAAACCCCCGAGGAACAGCTTGGCCCGTCGTTAAACTATATTCAGCAAACATATCAGCCGCGTCGTTGGGCCATGGTTGGCAACAACTATGTCTGGCCAAGACTTTCCAACCACGTCGCGAAACAGAACATTCGCGCGTTCAATGCCGATCTCGTCTACGAGCGCTACCTGCCGTTTGGATTCAACAAGATGGAAGACATTGTCGAGGCAATCACTAATTCCGAGGCAGAGGCAGTGCTTATTTCGTTGATTGGTCAGGATGCTATCACCTTCAATCGAGCGTTTGGACAGGCCGACCTGCACAATCAAATGGTACGCTTGTCCTGCGCCATTGAAGAAAACGGACTCCTGGGTTGTGGCGCAAAAAATACCAAGCGCATGTTCGTCGCTTCCGCCTATTTCTCAACACTTCGAACAGAAGCGAATGCAGCCTTCAAGGAACACTATTTCCAACTTCATGGTGAGAATGCACCGGTCTTGAACACGCTGGGTCAGTCCATGTACGAAGGACTGCATTTTCTCGCCGGACTGATGCGGAACCATCGAAACGATTGGCAGTCCTACAACTTTACCGATTCACCACTCGTTGCTCACAGAAGCGTACGGAAATTCTCAAACGGAACCTCAAAGAAACGGGCGCCGATTTATCTGGCGCGCGCAGACGGTCTCAAATTTACGGAAATACAACGCTTGTAAAACAGAGTAATTCATGACCGCTAACGACGGCCGATCAGAATATCCTCCACCTTGATAGCGGCAGGTAGGTCAGACACGGCCATCCTATTTTGGATCTCATTGAACCAATACACACACCAAAGAAGATTCCGAGACTTCAGCAACCCATTCCTTTGGCACTTTTAAGTTTCGCACGCTTCAAGTTAGTGTTACACTTGGCCCACTGAAATCAAAATCCAAAAAATACTTGAATTGGAAACTAATTTCCGCCAATAATCGCCAATGATATAACATAGACGATCATACGCCCCGCCTTCAATAAAGGCATCATCGAGAACGGAAGGAGAATTTCTTTGGAGTGGGTCATCTTGCTGCTCTTGCTCGCAATTGGCAGCCTCGCATTGATTTGGTTTCTGCAACGCTACTATGCGAAAGCGAGCTTGGATACAGCACTGGTACGAACCGGACTGGGTGGTTGCCGCGTCGTCATGGATGGTGGATGCATATGCTTACCGATCGTACATCACATACAAAAAGTCTCAATGAGCACACTCGCCATCCGTATCAATCGTGATGGTCGCAACGCCATCCTGACACGCGATCAAATTCGCGCCGATGTTGACTTTGAATTTGAATTGCGGGTCCAACCTACCGAAGAGGGAATCTCCATCGCCGCACAGACGCTCGGCCATCGAATTGCGCGCGGAACAAACGGAGTTGAAACCGCGCTGGGTGGCGTCTTGATTGACGCAATCCAAGGAGTTGCAGCGACGCAAACGCTGCAAGAAATCCATCTCGACCGTACCGGATTTACAACTCATGTTTCCGAGACGATTGAAACACGCGCCGCGCAGCTGGGATTGACACTCATCTCTACGTCGCTTGTGGCCTTTGACCAAAGCGATCTTAGTCAATGGAATGAAGAAAACGCCTTTAACGCGCAAGGCATGCGGCAGCTCGCCGCCTTGGTCGCGCAGGAACGTAAAGAACGCGTTCGAATTGAAACCGAGGCTGAGGTTGCCGTTCAACAGAGCCGGCTAACTCAGAATCAACGGCAACTTGACCTGCAACGTATACTCCGCGAAGCCGAAATCGCGCAAACCGAACATTTGTCAAAACTTGAAGCCGACGCAAAATCACGTGAAGAACAAGCACAAGAAAGTGCGAAGCTCGAGAGCAAAAAGGCACAGATTGTCGGCGACCAGCGCGCAAAGGAAGCCCAGATAGAAACCGATAAGGCCGTTCGAAAAGCCGAATTATCAGCAATACGGGTACTGGAAGAGGAAAAGATCGATAATGAAATTCGCCTGTCCAATAAGCGGGCCGAAGAGGCAGAAGTAAATGTTGCCAAGGAAGAAGCCCGCGCAAAAGTCATTTTGGCGGCCGAGAATGTTCAATCCCAAAAGGCGCGGGCCATAGCGGACAGAGAGCACGAAATTGCTCAGCTCAATCAAATGAAGGAGCTCGAACTTGAGGGAGCAAAAGTGAAGCGTGATGTCGAAACTCTGATAGAGAAAGCGAAGGCGGAGGCCGCCGTCACGACCCGAGCCGGTGAAGCGGAACGTCTTCGAATGGAAGCGGAAGCCGCTGGACAAGCTGCTTTAAACAAAGCAGAAAATACGCTGAGTAATGCTGTTATTCGCATGCGAATCGAAGAACGAAAACTCGAGAAATTACCCGAAATCATGACACAGATGATGAAGCCTGTCGAAAAAATCGATTCAATCAAAATCAATCAAATTGCAGGAGCGACAGGTACCGGCGTCACTGCTACAAACGGGCAAGGTATCGATAGTGCCTTCGGAGCCGCTATGGATCAAATTCTGAGCATGGCCGTACGGTTACCGGCGATGAAACAGATGGGGGAAGAGGTGGGACTCGACTTCGACCCCAATCTCGCAGGCCGCACAGCTGATTATGCAAATCGCATTACAGTTACATCTGCCAAAGATAAACCTACCAAAAAAACGTGATCGTAAATTCTACATCACACTTACCGGTGACGGATAATAGAGGAGAAACAAAGATGTCTTTCAACCGTCGTACGTTCCTGACCGGCACAGCATGCCTCGCGGGAGCTTCTGTTCTACCTAGAGCAGCCATCGCCGCCGACAGCATAAAACTCGGCTCCATACTGGATACATCCGGTATTTTCGATGCTTACGGCAAACCTATGGATATGGCGATGCGTCTGGCCATCAACGAAATCAACGCAGCGGGAGGTTTATTGGGAAAACAAGTAGACGTCGTTGCGTATGATACACAATCCGACATGGCCCTCTACACGCAATACGCGCAGCAACTTACCCGACAAGACGATGTCGATGTCGTCCATGGAGGCATACTCTCGGCCTCAAGGGAAGCCATTCGGCAAACCATGCGCAAGACCAACACGCTCTATTTCTATAATGTACAATACGAAGGCGGCGTTTGCGATCGCAACATTTTCATAACCGGTGTAACCCCGGCTCAACAGGTTGAAGTACTCGTGCCGTACGCGCTGAAGAACTCAGGCAAGAAAGTCTATATCCTCGCCGCTGACTACAATTATGGTCAAATCACGGCGCGCTGGATTCAAAAATTCGTTGGCGACAACGGCGGTGAGACCGTCTCCGTGGATTTCTTCCCACTCGATGTCAGCGACTTCGGATCCACTATCGCCAAAATCCAAACCGTCGGCCCTGATCTGGTCTTTGCTCCGCTGGTTGGCGGCAACCACCTTTCATTCTTCCGACAATGGGCGGCGGCCGGGATGAATAAACGTATTCCGCTGGCTTCAACCACAATGGGTGCGGGTAATGACCATAAAGTCCTGACACCCGATGAAGGAGATGGGATCATGGTTGCCTACAACTACAGCCAGGAATTGGACACACCTGCGAACAATAGCTTCAAGGAGAAGTGGGCCACGGCCTATGGGGACAGCAACCTCATTCACGAACTCGCTGTATCAACGTATCAAGGGGTCATGGCGTGGGCCGAAGCTGTGCGCCAAGCCGGAACAATTGATCGTGACGATCTCATCGTCACTCTTGAAAAGGGACTGTCCATCGACGGGCCAGCCGGTAAGGTGACCATCGACCCCCAAACACATCACGCAGTTCTTGATGTTCATATCATGGAAATCGAGAACCAAGGGATGCGCGTAATCGAAACACTCCCACAAAGACAACCCATCGACACACAGGAGGTCTGCGACTTGCAAGCCAATCCCGACGACAACACACAGTATGAAATCGAAATCTGACTCGGTGTACCAAATTATGGGGCGATGCTCTCGCCCCATTTAATCACATCTGTCCCCTTCTCTTGATCACACATTAACAGCCCAAAGCAATCATGGATCTTTCAGTCGTTATCTTGGTTGAATTTCTTTATGCAATTGCCTCATTGATCCTTATCAGTGCCGGTCTTGCCGTTATTTTCGGCATGATGAAAGTGATAAATCTCGCGCATGGCGAATTCATGATGATGGGAGGATATGCAACAATCACCGCTGTAAATGCGGGAGTTAATATCTTCTTCGCCATGTTGGTAATTGCGCCCATTACCATCGGCTTGATCGGACTGATCATTGAACGACTCATCATTCGTCGACTCTATGGACGACTCATCGATACCATGCTGGCCACCTGGGGATTGAGTTTATTCTTTATCGGTCTTGCTAAGATGATATTCGGCAACACAACAACGGGTGTCTCCACACCTATTCCCGGATTGAGTATCGGGGATTACCAGATAAACGGATATAATTTCTTCATCATCATCATCGGTTTCATCGTACTCGCACTGATGCTCTTTGTTCTCAAAGGAACACGGGCGGGTTTGATCGCACGGGGCACCATGCAGATTCCCGAAATGGCCGCTGCTCTCGGTTGCAGTCCGGATCGTGTCTACCTTGTCACGTTCTTTTGCGGGGCCGCCTTGTCCGGGCTTGCCGGAGCAATCCTGGCTCCACTTGTGGGTCTAACCCCGTCATCCGGTGCGACCTATATCGCAGAAGCGTTCATTACCGTTATCGCAGGCGGGCCGGCCTTGATCATCGGACTGCTTTCGAGTGCAAGTTTTTTCGGCACGATCAACCAACTCTTCACATTTGCGATCTCGCCGATCGTGGGAGAGGTTATGTTGCTGGTGTCGGCGGTGATTTTACTTCGTCTTCTACCGCAAGGAATCACGAGCAAATTCTTCAAAGGTAAATTCTAATGATCGATAGTCTCTGGCGGGATTCCGTTGGAGCAGTTCTTGGAATTGCCCTTCTGATATGGGTCGCACCACTCTTTATCAGCCCATACACCCTGACCATCCTCATCATTTACGGAATGCTGGCTCTCAGTCTCGGAATGATCTGGGGGTTCGGTGGTATTCTATGTTTCGGTCAAGCAGCCTTCTTCGGTCTGGGTGCTTATGCATACGTCATTGCCGCAATCAACATCGGCGAAAGTACGCTTCCTATGCTGATCGCCGTCCTCGTCCCCGCTATCTTTGCATCACTACTCGGTGCAATGATGTTCTACGGCCGACTCAATGATGTTTACCTGGCCGTTATCACACTTGTCGTCACCCTGATACTGTTTAAATTTATGAATTCAACCGCCGGACCCGAATATATCATCGGTAAAGCACGACTTGGAGGTTTTAACGGCATCCCAGGTTTTCCAACCTTGAACATGCCAGGCAACCCGAATGCCTATATCTGGGGCGACACCTATTTCTACTTTTGCGCTGTGACATTGGGTGTGGTTTTTCTGATTACAACGCTCATACTCCAGTCCAGCTTCGGCCGCATTGCCGTCGGCATTCGCGAAAATGAAACCCGAATGTCACTGCTTGGCTACGATATTCGCGCTCGAAAAACAGTTCTGTTTACGATCGGAGCGGCCATTGCGGGTCTCGCAGGTGCCTTATTCGCCAATTGGGCCGAAATTGTCACGCCTAATCTCTTTTCATTAAGCCAATCTGCGGAGATCATTATCTGGTGCATCGTCGGTGGTCTTGGGACCCGTTTGGGACCCATTCTCGGGGCCGCCGGGCTTTCGCTTCTGAAGTTTCTTCTCGGGCAACAAACCTTAATTGATAATTTACTCATCACCGGATTGATCTTGGTATTGTTTGTGCTGATCCTCCCCAAAGGAATTGTACCCACACTCAATGACCTGTGGAGCCTAACCATCGGACAGCGCATAATACGCCATCGCCGACGACCGCGACGCCGGACTCGGAGGAAACCGCCCCGTGACTGAAGTTGTATTGGAAACACATGCACTCACAATGCGCTATGGCGGTGTCACAGCAACCAAGAATGTAGATTTCAAGCTATACGCCTACGAATTACGCTGTCTTATCGGACCAAACGGTGCCGGAAAATCAACCTTCTTCAAATGCATTAGCGGCCTCGAGACACCCACGGATGGCGAAATTCTCATGCTCGGATCCGAGACAACTTTTTGGACTGCCCATCAAATCGCATCGCTCGGTGTCGGCATCAAAACCCAAGTTCCCAATGTTATGGATGGCTTAACAGTCTTTGAAAACATTTGGCTCGCCGCACGACGCCAACATAACACACCAGAGGCCAATCGAAAAACGGAAGAGATCCTTGATCGACTTACGCTGAGAGATATCGCTCACCGTCACGTTGGACACTTAGCGCATGGAGAACGTCAGCACGTCGAACTTGGCTTGGTTGCTGTCGGTGATCCCAAGATCGTTCTTCTCGACGAACCCGCGGCCGGCATGAGTTCAAAAGATATTGAACAGATGACCAAGATCATTCACGAACTCAACAAGGCCGCCGCAATTATCATTGTTGAACATGATATGCAGTTTATTCAATCCATCGCCAATCGCGTGACCGTATTTCACAGGGGGGAGATATTGATAGAGGATCACGTTGATCGGGTTATGTCGGATCCGACCGTCCGCAATGTCTACCTCGGAAAGAAGTCGTGACGTGACCGAGAGTAAAGCCATCGCACTTGAAATAAACGAACTTTCAAGCGGCTATGACAAAGTTCCAATCTTGCATTCCATCGACTTGAGCATTCAAGAGACTGAAGTTGTTGGTATTCTTGGTCACAATGGCATGGGGAAAACCACCCTTCTCAAGACGGTCATGGGATTTCTACCACCGAGTTCAGGACGTATTTCCTATTTTTCGACAGATATCACCAAGACGACCTCTCACGAACGTGCCCAATTGGGAATGGGATATGTTCCACAGGGGCGCGCCATCTTTCCACAGCTCACGGTCCGAGATAATCTCCGCTTCGCATGGCAAGCCCATATCGGTGAATCCGAAACCGACACGCTCGCCGCGGTCGTAAATGAATTTAAGCGACTTGGCGATTTACTGGATCGGCAAGGCGGAACCCTGTCAGGAGGTGAGCAGCAGATACTCGCACTCGGACGTTGTCTCATGGGTCATCCGGACTTCTTGTTGCTTGATGAACCCACGGAAGGCATTCAACCGTCAATCGTTGAAGAAATGGGAGAAACCCTGCACCAGCTCCGAAAGGACCGCGGAATTTCAATCCTACTGGTTGAGCAGAATCTCGAATTCATCTCGGAATTGTCCGATCGCGTTCTGGTTCTCGAACGTGGGCAAATTACCGCTGAACTCAGCAAGTCTGAACTGTCAGATCAATCCCGAGTCAATCAGTTTCTTGGATTTGGTCCGTCCGCAAGACATCAAAGACGCGGCGCGACGTCCTCTACGGGGACGGACCACACGACCCCAAAAACGCAGCAACCGGCTTCATCGTCCGCTAAGCCGAATGCTATAAACCAAGGATCACCTATGACCGTTCGACGCCCAACATTGTCTCAAATGCGTGACATGGCCAACCGCTTCGGCATGAATTTAACCGATGAAGACCTGCAAGAGTACTCCATAATCATGGAACCTTACATTCAAGCGTACGATCGATTGAATGCAAGCGCAGACAATCTTCCAGAAGTTCGCTATCCTCGTGCTCCGGGAAGGTTTCCAGATCATGCCGAAAATCCGTTGAACGCCTGGTACATTAAGACAGACATTCATGGTGCTGCTGATGGGATCCTACGAGGCCGCCGCATCGCACTCAAAGATACAATCTGTCTTGCAGGTGTGCCAATGATGAACGGATCCTCGATCATGGAGGGCTACACGCCGGAGATCGATGCAACCATTGTCACACGCATGTTGGACGCCGGGGCGACGATTGCCGGCAAGGCCCATTGCGAGAACTTCTGCCTCTCGGGTGGCTCCCACACCGGAGCCAAAGGTCCCATCCACAATCCTTGGAAACACGGATATATGGCCGGCGGATCTTCTGGAGGTTCAACTGCTTTAGTGGCCGCTGGCGAAGTCGATATGGCCATCGCCGGTGATCAAGGAGGATCCATTCGTATTCCCGCATCCAATTGTGGTGTTTATGGAATGAAGCCAACACACGGACTCGTACCCTACACTGGAATTATGCCCATTGAACAAACGATTGATCACATTGGCCCTGTTACCAATAGCGTAGCAGACAATGCGCTCTTACTTGAAGTCTTGGCCGGGGACGATGGTCTCGACCCACGCCAAAACAATCCACAGGTCCACCGCTATACAGAGAGTTTGGGACGCGGGGTACAGGGTCTTCGCATTGCGATTCTCAAGGAAGGCTTCCATCGCCCCGAAAGTGAACCGGACGTCGATTCAAAGGTTCTCGCTGCAGCCGAGCAATTCCGAACGCTCGGTGCAACGGTGAATGAAATTTCGATACCTGAGCACCACTTTGCCGTCGATTGCTGGACAGCCATTACCGTGGAAGGGTTACAGGACCACATGATGCACGGGAATTCAGCAGGGAGCAATCATCGTGGTTTATTCTTACCGTCCATGATCGATCATATGGCACAATGGCGAAATCGATCAGACGAGCTTACGCACTCGCTTAAGGTATGCATGTTCCTCGGAGAATTCTTTCAAACACAGTATCGTGGTCGTTTTTATGGCAAGGCCCAAAATCTTATGAGGAAGGTGAATCAAGCTTATTTGCATGCTTTACAGGCACATGATATCCTTCTACTCCCAACAGTGCCAATGAAACCCCAACCAATCCCACCATCTGATTGTTCCATTCGCCTCTACGTGCAGCGTGCCTTTGAAATGATCGGAAATACGGCGCCCTTTAACGGCGGATTACCTGCAATGAGCGTCCCCTGTGGTCTAAGCGAGGGTCTACCGATCGGTATGATGTTGGTCAGCAAGAACTACGGCGAGTTGAAAATCTATCAGGCTGCGCACGCGTTCGAGCAGAGCGGCGATTGGCGAAACATGTAGAGAATGGGAGGCCTTGAGCATGTCAATCTTAAACGAAAGCATTGCGGATCACATTAACACGTTGACGGCACAGCAAAACATCGATCGCGCCGAACTTGCGCCCATTCACGGACAGTCCTATGTCCGCGGAGCCGCACATCCGTCACTGGCCTATATGACCATCCCACAGTTGTTTCAAAGCGCCGTGTCCCGCTTTGGTCCACGAGATGCCGTGCTGTTCTGCGCCCAAGACATCCGAATGAGTTACTATGATCTTGAGCGCGCGATTGATGACGTCGCCGCCGGTTTCCTAGCGCTCGGTCTCAAAAAAGGTGACCGCGTCGGGATTTGGTCGCCGAACCGCCTTGAGTGGGTCCTTACACAATTTGCCACGGCTCGAATCGGTCTTATCCTCGTCAACATTAATCCCGCTTATCGTCTGGGAGAATTGGAATACGCCCTCAACAAAGTGGAGTGTAAAGCACTTGTTACGGCCACGTCCTTCAAATCATCCAACTACATCAGGATGTTACAGGATATTGCACCGGAGCTGGAAAACTGCGCGCCAGGTCAATTGCAAGCGACACGGTTGCCGCATCTCAAACATATCATTGTCATGGGGCACGACATTCCACACGGCACCTACTCCTTTGACCAATTGTGTAAAATTGGTGGCCCAGCACAAAAATTGCGACTGCCAGACATCGACAAAACTCTCAACCCCGATGATGCGATCAATATACAATTTACGTCCGGTACCACGGGCGCCCCCAAGGGAGCCACCCTGTCCCACTATAATATTGTAAATAATGGCCGGTACGTCACCGACTACATCGCACTGACCGATGCCGATAAACTCGTAATCCCAGTTCCCCTCTACCATTGCTTCGGTATGGTGATGGGTGTCTTGGGAGCGGTCAGCAAAGGCGCCACTATGGTCTTCCCGAGCGAAGGATTCGATGCCGCCCAAACACTTGACGCAACACAAAGGGAGAAATGCACCGCTCTCTATGGGGTGCCGACGATGTTTGTTTCAATGCTTGAGGATCTGGAAAAGACGCCTCGGGATTTGTCCAGCTTGCGGACGGGAATCATGGCCGGATCACCGTGTCCCGTTGAAGTCATGGAACGCGTCAATTCTGAAATGAATATGAAGGAGGTGACGATTGCCTACGGGATGACAGAAACGTCACCGGTCTCATTCCAGAGTTTTCGGGACGATCCAACGGACAAACGCTGTGAAACCGTGGGCCGCATACACCCCAATCTCGAGGTGAAGATTATCGATGCGGACGGTCACATCGTGCCACCGGGTACGCAAGGGGAGCTCTGTACGCGTGGCTATTCTGTCATGAAAGGATATTGGCAGGATACGGACAAAACACGCACGAGTATCATCGACGGCTGGATGCATAGCGGTGACCTTGCCGTCATCAATGAGCATGGATTTTGTTCGATTGTAGGGCGTGTAAAGGACATGATTATCCGGGGCGGTGAGAATGTCTATCCACGTGAAATCGAGGAGTACCTCATTCGACACCCAAAGGTGAGCGACGTTCAAGTCTTTGGTGTTCCCGATCAGAAATTCGGCGAAGAGGTCTGTGCATGGGCAATCGCAAAACCTGGAAAGACCCTTACGAGCCAGGAACTACGTGAGTCGATTGAAGGGAAAATTGCCCACTTTAAAGTTCCAAAGCACATTCGAATCGTTGAAGAACTGCCCATGACCATTACAGGAAAACCGCAAAAATTTGTGATGCGTGACAAAATGGAAGCCCTGCTCAAGGCGGAAGGCGCTTAACATCTATCTTGCACTATTGTGATAATCCCGTAATGCTTGATCAACTTCGCAACTTCCATCCAGTTCGAAATATCCACCAGATTACGGCGAGACATGCAGCCGAGAAGAGAACAAAAGCGAGAACGCTCGATATCAGCGGCACATCCGCCTGTCCGTAGAACGTCCATCGGAACCCCGAAATCAGATACACTACGGGATTAAACAGGGTAACGGTCTGCCAGAGCGGAGGCAAGACGCTAATGGAATAGAAGGACCCGCCTAGAAAAACCATCGGTGTTACAATCATCAGCGGAATAATCTGAAGTTGCTCAAAATTATCCGCCCAAATGCCGATAATAAAGCCAAACAGCGCGAAGCAAAGACAGGTCAAGATCAACATCAGAAGCATCGCCAGCGGATAGATTATCTGCAGATCAACAAACATGGTTGAGGTCGTTAAAATGACCAGCGCAACAAGAAACGACTTCGTGGCCGCAGCACCAACATATCCACCCAAGATTTCCAGGAAACTTATCGGGGCCGACAGCAACTCGTATGTCGTCCGAATGAATTTTGGGTAAAAGATACTGAAAGCGGCGTTCGATATCGACTGCGTCATGACGCTCAGCATAATGATGCCCGGCACCAGGAATTCAGCATACCCGACTGTTCCCAATTCCGTCATTCGAGGACCAATGGCGGCGCCAAAAACGATGAAATACAACGAAGCTGACAAAACCGGTGATAAGAAACTCTGTGTCAACGTCCGAAAAAATCGTAACATTTCAAAACGGTATATTGTCGCCATCGCTCGAACATTCATAGCTCAGACGCCTCACGCTGTTCGGAATCGGACAACAAGCCAACAAAAATATCCTCAAGGGTTGACTGCCTTGTCTGCAGGTCTCGCAATACCAATCCACTGGCCGATATTTCATTCAACAATTTTGTGATGCCCGTGCGGGTTCCATTCGTATCATAGGAATAAATCAAACTGGCTCCATTTTGACCCAATTCGAGGCCATAACCCTCGAGACTCTCAGGGACAGTCACAATCGCCTCACTCAACTGAATCGTGATCTGCTTTTTCCCCATCTGCTGCATAAGACGGGACTTCTCTTCAACCACCAGCAACTGGCCCTTCGCAATCACCCCGACACGGTCCGCGAGGGCCTCTGCCTCTTCAATATAGTGCGTGGTCAGAATGATGGTCACCCCCGTGGATCTTAACTCCTCTACCGTCTGCCACATATCACGCCTCAATTCGACGTCGACCCCTGCAGAGGGCTCGTCAAGAAACAAGACCGCGGGTTCATGGCTAAGGGCTTTTGCGATCATCACTCGCCGCTTCATTCCACCGGACAATTGATTGAGTTGGGCCGTACGTTTATCCCAAAGAGACAGCTTTGTCAGAATTTTCTCAAGATAAGCATCGTCTCTCGGTTTACCGAACAATCCTCGAGAAAATTGCGTCGTACCCAGTACACGCCCAAACGGTTCAAGTGTAATTTCCTGAGGAACCAATCCAATCATCGAACGTGCGGCACGATATTCCTTGACGATATCAAATCCGCCCACCCGTACCGATCCAGAGGTAGCATTGGCAACCCCGCAGATCACCGAAATCAACGTTGTCTTTCCCGCACCATTTGGCCCCAAAAGTGCTAAAATCTCACCCTGTCGGATTTGTAATGATACCCCTCCTAAGGCTTTGATACCGCCATCATAGATCTTACGCACATTTTGAACATCAACAATGATCGACACAGGTTACTGATACTCCAAGACCTTAACGCAAATTGCGAACTCTGGCTTCCGTTTCCATATTCATACTGGCAAGATTTCAATTCAGGTGCCGTTCAAGACTTCGCCATCATACGCTTAAACCAACCCTTTTTCTTGTCCGCATCCTTTTGCTCGGCCTCCACATCGTTCTCTGGACTCTCGTCATTCTCGAGACATTCCTGCAACCGCTGAAAAAATTGATCGGCCATTCTCTTGGCAAAACCATCAATGATCCGGCTGCCCAACTGGGCAAGTTTTCCCCCAACTTTTGCTTCGACATCATAGGTAAGTCGGGTCCGTTCCGGTTCCAGAGCCTCAAGCTTGACAACGGCTCCACCTTTCGCAAAACCCGCAGCTCCTCCCTTTCCAGAACCTGCAATCGTAATTTCCTCGCTGGACTTGACATGAGACATTTCCACGTGCCCCGTAAATGTCGCCTTCACCGGGCCGACCTTTTGCGTCACGACGGCTTCATAACCGTCTGTTATGTTGCCTGTAACACTCTGGGCACCTGGAATACACTCCTGCAGAACATCAGGACTGATGAGTGCTTCAAACACAATCTCTGGCGACGCCTTTATCTCTCGACTATCTTGCATTTTCATCGACGAACTCCTTCTCTTCACTTGAGCCCATATGGTAACGTCTTGACTGTGACCAGGTTGTCTATTGCACACGATTAACGTTTCTCAAGACGCAAATAACCCATCTCGAAAAACAGCAATCGAACTCCGCAACACAATCTAATGAAAGACAGAGGCGCGAAACAATACATCGCGATCCTGCTACACGATCACCCAAATCATTGTGTAAAAGACCGTTCGATGCCTCAAAAATCAGATTGTCGGTTACCAAGAACGAGCCCTTACACATTTCGAATTGCATATGCCCTCGTTTAGGCGTCATCCATATCAAATCAACAGTTGGTTCTTGCATAGGCATACATGGTTAATAAAGAACAGACTGTCACGTGCAGAAAATTTTTGGCGAACCATACAACCCTCGTCTTTTTCGCTCTTCGTTGCACTACCTAAGATACTCTCCGGAACGGTCAAAACACGGTTCAGGAGAACCTGTACATTCTCATGCCACTGGCGCATCCCAATCAATCAGACGTAGCCCCCCGCAGTACACGTTTCAAACACACAATCACAACCAATCCATCCCTGCACATACAAGAATTTAGAACGCCATGATCATCCATCCACGATGGTGTTCAACGTCACCGAAGGCCGCATAATTGCAGCCACTTTTGTTGGATCAGGATGATAATAGCCGCCCAAGTCAACCGCCAAACCTCGGTTTGCTGCGAGTTCGTTTAAAATTATATCCTCGAAGTCCGCCAAGGCCTGCGCCATCGGAGTGAACTCTGCCACGAACTCAGCATCCCCGGTATGCGATGCAAGTGCCTCCGCCCAGTAACGTGCAAACCAGTAATGGCTATCACGGTTATCGAGTTGCCCAACCTTTCGTTGCGGAGAACGATCATGATCCAAAATCGATTGCGTCGCAACTTCAACAGTCTCTCCCAGCACACGCGCTCTGGGATTGCCTTTTGTGTCGCCAAGAAACTTGAAACTTTCTCCTAACGCGCAAAATTCTCCTAAACTATCCCATCGCAGGTGATTCTCCTCCACCAACTGCTGTACGTGCTTAGGCGCAGAGCCGCCCGCACCCGTTTCAAACAAACCGCCTCCTCGCATCAACTTAACAATCGACAACATTTTGGCGGATGTCGCAAGTTCCAGAATCGGAAATAAGTCTGTCAAGTAATCCCGTAGTACATTTCCGGTGACGGCGATCGAATTTTCACCACGTGTAATCGTTTCAAGAGTCGCTCGAGTGGCCTCACGCGGCGCCATGATTTTGAACTGACCTGAAGCTCCGTAGGTTTCTAAAATATCATGAACATACTGTATAAGTTCCGCATCGTGAGCACGTGTCACGTCCAACCAGAAGATTGCCTCACAGTCCTCAACCCTTTGTCGATCAATAGCGAGCTTCACCCAATCCTCGATCGGAGCTTGACGAGCGGAGGCCGACCGCCATATGTCACCACTTTCGACGGAATGCTCGTGAAGAACAGTCCCGTCATCCAGTATCATTCGAACGTGACCGTCTCGGGGAATTTCAAAAGTGGTTGGATGAGATCCATATTCCTCCGCCTTTTGCGCCATAAGACCAATATTCTGAACGGTCCCAGCCGTGGCGGGATTCAGTTTACCATGTTCCCGGAAAAACTTAATCGCCTCATCATAAACCGGTGCATACGAGCTATCAGGAATGACGCACACGGCGTCGGATTCTTTACCATCGGGGCCCCATCCCTTTCCGCCGGCTCGAATCAGCGCCGGCATCGACGCATCAATAATAACGTCCGAAGGCACGTGCAGATTGGTGATACCGTGATCCGAATCAACCATATATAAGGGCGGCTGTGCGTTCATACACTCCTCAATGGCATCCATAATCTCACGATTATCCTTGACGCGATCAATCAAATCTCCAAGTCCTGAATTTGGATGAACCCCAAGATCACTCATCTGCTGATGAAATCTCTCAAACACCGGTTTGAGGTAGCGTTGCACCGCATGACCGAAAATGATCGGATCCGAAACCTTCATCATCGTCGCCTTAAGATGAATTGAAAACAGCAGTCCTTCAGAGTGGGTTCTTTTGATCTCTTCATCAAGAAAGGCATTGAGCGCATTGACGGACATATAGGTCGCATCAACGACCGACCCCAACGAATAGGTGAGACCCTCCTTCAAGGTCGTTTCAACGCCATCTGTATCCACCAAAGTAATTGTCACAGTGCAATCGCGATCAAGCGTAGTCGAAACTTCATTTGAGCGAAAATCACCACTGGACATCATCGCCACGCGCGTACGCGAATCAGTCACCCACTCCCCCATACGATGTGGGTTTGCCCTCGCAAATGCTTTCACCGCCTTTGCAGCCCGACGATCCGAATTCCCTTCACGCAAAACCGGATTAACGGCTGATCCCTTGACTGCGTCAAATCGTCTCCGAATATCCTTCTCATCCTCGGTCTTCGGATCCTCCAGATAATCGGGTATTGCGTATCCTTGATGTTGCAGTTCCTTAACTGCAGCCACCAACTGCGGGATAGAAGCGGAGATATTTGGCAGCTTGATGACATTTGCCTCGGGTGATTGAACGATATCACCAAGTTCTCCCAAGTCATCGTCTTGTTTTTGATCTGATTGCAATCGGTCTGAAAAAATAGCAAGTATGCGTCCCGCAAGAGAAATGTCCCTTGTGCCAACACAGATATCAGCGGCACGGGCGAACCGTTGAATAATCGGCAGAAGTGACGCTGACGCCAACTCGGGCGCTTCATCAACTTTGGTGTAAATAATATCAGGATTATTATTTTTGGTCATCAAGTTACCCTCAGTTGAACGTCCGAGATTCAAAGAATATAACCTGTGTACTTAATGCACTGGCCATCTTTTAGAACGCTTGCGCAATAAGCACATCGCGCAATGATTCTTAATCCACTCTCTCATCCGCTTTTAACGCGAGAAACAGCGCAATTCAATTGGAGAGCGACAACTTTATACACAGCCAATATACCGAATCCACCGCACAATATCCCTCATACCGATTCCCTCGTTCACAAGATGCATGTTCCTTGGGATCACCCCCGGACTCGTTGAAACACGCATGATAATCATGCGTGCACGGCAGACGATGCTTGCGCACATTGACATGTGCCTCGCGACAACCCTTGAACTACGACGGCGCCCGGCATACGGCCTGTCGCCGACCGTTAGTCGACATGTATTGCACCAAAACCCGTCAATCAAAGTATCACGCACATACTGCCAATAACCCTATTCTTCATCAATGTGCGTCGCCAAATTTATAATCAAGGTTTTTGCGAAACATCCGGCACATGGTCTCAGAGATTTGAAGAACGATTGGCAGTTTTCCCCAAGATCTCACAACCGGTCACTGACAACGCAACCTCTTGCAGACTTGAAATTTTAACGACAATGGACAGCCACGCGTTCGGTTGTCACAGCCTGTTCTCGAACATTCGAATGAAGCATAAAAACGTATTCGCCACTTGAACCTTGATTTCTTCACGGGTATCGTGGCCATTGTTCGGCAAACGACACGCAACCTGAGTCCGCAAGAGGATATGCGAAATCAACCCTCGTTCTCGAAACATTCCCTCTCGCCTGCTCATGATCATTTTAACGAGCATGTGCCAAATTCAGCAATACCGGCCACACGTCATACACGCGTCATTGACCAGTCAGCTCTGGACCACGATCCAATGACTGCGGACCGCGCCCAGACATCATATCGTCAATGGTCATGCTGTACCAATGATCAATTCGAGACACATCATTCCGATTTCGACGCGCCGCGGCTACCTGTCCCAAACAACGTTTTCGGGCCAACGAAGTCATCGTTGGAGATAAAAACACATAATGGCGTTGGTAGGAAAGAGGATCAGTTGTCTTGAACAATCCCTTGATATGCGGGGCATCAAGAGGATTGAAGAACCGGTCGAGGGCCTGGAGATCGTTGTGAACTCTATGATGTGAAGGGTCCCGCTTAGCGGAAACCATCCAAAGATGCCCCTGATGGTGATTCATAGAAGAGGGACGCATCACAGCCAGTACATCAAATTCCGCTTCCGCTGGAAATTTGGTTTGAAGATTGAGGAACACTGTAGTGTTCCCGAAATTTCCCTTCGGAAAAGCCGCACTACCCTGTTCCACCATGTACTGGAAGAACCCGGCCGCAAGACTCTCCAACCCGTACCCCTCAAGGGTGGTCATGAAACGTCGTCGTCTTTGATCAATATCCTCCGGCATCACGACGGACGGATCTTCATCGACCACGATCTCAACCTGCTCAAGAACAGCGAGTTGAAACTGTACGAAATTATCACAGACACGCCACTTTACATCCGCCCGATCATCAAGATAAGGCTTTTTCTCCAATAAGCCGAGATGATCCCCGGAGAGGCGCTTCCAGATCGCGTCATGAACCTTATCCGAAACATCCGTGTCAGCAATCTTCTCATCCGGATGTTCCTTTTGCAACGCAGTTTTGATCTTTTTGAAAACCGTACGATAACTGCGATCTCGAAGAGCAGTGTTGATGGTATAACCGGACGGTCGTGACGCCAGCCAGCGCACCAGGGCGAGATCAGACGCACGGAGTTCAACCTCCATCTGGCTGTTGAACCTACCACCGGGCGTTGTTCGATAGACCTCTTCCATTTCCAGAAACTTGCGTGTCCATTCCACGTCGTCCGGTATCTGCGTGAAATCACTCAGATAATCTTTCCCCCAAAACCGCCCCCAGTGCCCCGGTAACCCGTTGTAGGCTGTCCACAAGGTGAGTAGGCGATTGGGATCTCTGCCCCAGCCTTGATCCACCACCACCTCTCTAAACTCGGCAAAGGTCCACGGCTGGACATGAAGCATGTCATACACGCGACTATACATAGGTGCAGTCGGATCCATGAACATTTCCACGAGACGCTGCTGTTCCGATCCGAGTACAATCAAGCGACTGTATGTTCCAGATTGTTTCCGAGTTTCACGTCGCAACCGGTCAATGAGAAACTGAAACTCACTTTCGACCGCACCATTCGTGGAACGGATACGTTGAAACTCGTCCAGCGCGACGATACATCCCTGTCGCAGAAGATATGCAGTTAAATCGCTAAATCTGTAATTTTCGCTATACGGTGCGACTTCGAACCCATCGAGGAGTCGCGTATTCGTTCTTCGAACAGCTTGCATCAGTCGATTGAAAAAATCCTCTCGGGTCTGATCACGTCGCAGAAGTTCACAGAAGACAAAATCCTTCGTGTCTCCTGCTTTCTTTCTTCGTTCGAAAAAAGTTTCGACCAGTTCAGTCTTTCCAACCTGACGTCGCCCACGAATGGCGAGCACATTAAAGTCCGGTCCGCAGGAAAGTGTCCAACTTCTGAAACTCTGCCTGCCTTCCGTAGAACCTCCAACTCCGTGCCATACAACCTGTACCTTGTTCCTACCCCTCTTTATCCCACCGTTCCAAAAAACAATTCTCGTAACAAGAAACGGGTAGACGTCGAAATGACCGATCTTCAATCCTCTAGCAAAACATACACGACCAACCTCCATGGCTTTCAATCATGTCGTCAATCTCAGACACAATACGAAGAAGTTCGTTTGCCATAACCATCATTGTAATAATAACAAAGTCCTCGTCCAAGAGTGTTCAGCCACGTCTGCCATAAATCCACTCATGGCAAATTTGGGGAATTATATACAATAGTGCCCAAACTCTTGACCTAAATTTCAAATTCGTCTAAACGCAAACAGCTCAGGGTGCGCAAATACCGAGGGCTGTTTTTGTAACACGAGTCGTTGACTTGGCCATGTCGTGAACTGGTTATTTTTTAGCGTTACGGGTTTGTTTAGTCAACGGCTTTATGATTGGAGTTGATCATGTCAATTGTTCAAAAAGATTTTCCCGATGATAGCAGGCCACTAAAAATTGATCACGTTTAACTGGTTAAAACAACCGACGGAACGTCACGCCTTGAGCTGCAAGTGAATATCGCAGGTCAACCCCGCAAGATTCTGCTAGAGCTTGATGTTCTGCAAGCGTACGGTTTGTCAAATCCGGCGGAGGTAATTGAACTTCGCAAGATTGTTGATCATTTGGCACAGATATCACAGACTTTAACGAAAGTTTCGCAGAATTTTTCCAGTCGGAAAAATCAATAATTTCTGCACTTGCCACAATTTATCCTTTCGGGTAATTCTGTGATTACCGAAAGGTCTTGTTAATATCTTTAATCGCCCGTGCAGTCGCCAAACGTGCGGGCGTTTCTTTTAAAATTTTGTGTATCTATTCAGCACCCCAGCAGTTCATTTTTTAGCGGAGTATCATCATCCGTGC
>JAPORU010000161.1 GCA_026710045.1 Aestuariivita sp.
GGAGGATGTGCTGTCGGTTTACCAACGGGATTTTGCCGCTGACACGGTCCTGGTCTGTATGGATGAGACCTCGAAGCAACAAACGAAGGAAACTCGAACGCCGCTCGCCGTGCGTTCTGGACAGCCGGCAATAGATGACTTTGAATACGAGCGGAACGGTACCGCCAATCTGTTCATGGTTTGCGCACCCCTTGCCGGCTGGCGGCAGGTGAAAGTTACGGACCGGCGAACGCGTCAGGATTTTGCCGCGTTGTTGAAAGATCTGGTGGATGATGATTTTCCGAACCAGCAGATTGTCTTGGTCATGGATAATCTCAATACCCACAAACTCTCGGTCTTGTATGATCGCTATGAACCGGCGGAGGCGGCTCGCATTGCCCGACAAATTGAGGTACACTATACGCCGAAACATGGCTCTTGGTTGAACATCGCCGAGATCGAAATCAATGTCCTCACGAAACACTGTCTTGCTCGTCGGATCCCGGACCGAGAGACGATGGTCCGTGCGGTGACGGCTTGGCAGAACCGGCGGAACGAAGCGACAAAATCCGTTGACTGGCGCTTCACAACCGAGAAGGCGCGCCTCAAACTAAAATCATTGTACCCCGCAATGTAATGATTTCGGGATACTAGTGCGTCTGGGGCCTTATTGGCTATGTGTGGCGCCGAACGTACCAACCATCGAAGCCTGTCCATTCTTTGCCTGAAAATAACCCCTGTAACACCGGGAATGGCGTTCGTATCCGCATCCCCGAAACCGGCGAACCATTCGCTGGCCTGCGTATCCTGATTACTGGGTTGAAGGCCACCGCGTTTCCTTCGTTAATCACCAAAACAGATTGAGATTCACGAAATTGAGGCTATTCCTACAAACCGATGTACCGCAAACATCATGTCAGATTTGCTTTTCAGGCATCTGAACAATCAACCCATCTAAGCTATCGGACACATTGAGCTGGCATGTCAAACGAGATCGTTGTGGGTCCGGTTCATACGCAAAATCAAGCATATCTTCTTCCATATCATCTTTTTTAGGTAACTTGTCTACCCAATCCGGATGAACATAGACATGACAGGTGGAACACGCACATGCGCCGCCACAATCGGCCTCAATTCCGGGAATATTGTTATCCCGAGCGCCCTCCATCACCGTTAATCCTGTTGCAACATCGACAGTATGCTCAGTACCGTTAAACTCAATATAAGTGATCTTTGCCATTTCGTCTCATTCTAATTGTTGGCGGAAGCCATGCCCTACTCTTCAACGCCGTGATCCAGACAACCCACACAATAAAAGAAGCCAGGATTTAAGCCTGCAGTGAAGCAGACCCTCTATACATCCTATGTAATCTCTACCCAAATTTAGTCACCACAGCAACAACCGAACACCAGTGACTATTCGTTTCTCTATTCCTTGTAAACGAGGAATAATTTGGCACGCTATTCAAAGCATTCCTGCCGGAGATCCATCCCAATAACCATGAAAGCAGATACAAAACGTTACTCACCGGAAGAGAGATTCCATCATATTTCTGTCATCAGTTAAAAGGCCGGAGAGTGATCATCTCATGTCTCCGGCAAAAAACGGCAACCGCCTAAAGTACAAGAGGTCACGTAAGCATCACATCAGAACCATCATGACTGATCGATATTCAACGCCAAAAATCGGGGATCACCGTTGCGATACACCAACAACAGAAGTGATTTTCGGCCTGAATCCCTCGTCTCATCAATACGCTGTTCCAACGAGTGGATCGTGTTGACCTCTTCTTGATTGGCTTCGACAATCAAGTCACCCGAACGCAAACCCTTTTCATAGGCTTCCGAGGCCGGATCAACATCTGTTACGACGAGCCCTCGCGCTTCCTCATCAAGATCCAACCTGTCAAATAATTCCGGCGTCAATACAGAGATCGACAGACCCAAGATATCTTTTTTCTGTGAAGGTCTGTCTGAATCAAGTTCGCGAGCAACAGCTGGAAACGTCCGTTCTTCATCTTCCCGCCGTCCCAACGTAACGTCAAGGTCATGCATTGACCCATTACGAAACACCACAACTCGAACTGTTTTGCCAACCTCGGTATTTCCGACCTGCCGAACCAGGCTCCGTGTATCAACCACCTCTCTCGCATCAAAGGAAACAATCACATCACCAGCTTTTAACCCAGCCACTTTGGCCGGACCATCCGGGACATCCGACACCAGAGCACCTCTGGATATATCGAGCCCGAGCGCTTCAGCCACATCATCCGTCACATCTTGAATGCGGACACCGAGCCAGCCACGACGCGTTTCACCGTATTCCAACAGTTGATCAACAACTTGAGAAACAACATTCGAGGCCATTGAAAATCCGATACCGATGGAACCACCATTCGGACTTAAGATCGCCGTATTGACGCCAATGACTTCACCATCCAAATTGAAAAGAGGGCCGCCAGAATTTCCTCTGTTAATCGCCGCATCTGTCTGAATGTAATCGTCATAGGAACCACTGAGCGCACGATTGCGTGCCGAAACAATACCAACCGAAGCTGAAAATCCTTGCCCCAACGGATTGCCGATCGCAAATACCCAGTCCCCTACTCGGGCCAAGTCACTGTCTCCAAACTCAACAAACGGAAAAATCTCCTCGGCATCGACCTTCAGCAGCGCAATATCAGTATTTCGATCGCGGCCAACGACGGTGGCGTCCAACTCTTTACCATCAAAGAACTCGACGGAAATTTCATCCGCACCATCAATCACATGATTATTGGTCACGACATAACCGTCTTCCGAAATAACAAAACCTGATCCGAG
Organism: Aestuariivita sp.; assembly: GCA_026710045.1. GTDB lineage: Bacteria > Pseudomonadota > Alphaproteobacteria > Rhodobacterales > Rhodobacteraceae > JAPORY01. Next base: position 2,803 of record JAPORU010000161.1, read on the forward strand.
CGCCGACGAGCGCCGCGGTCGATCACCACGTTCACCGCGGTCTCGAAAATTCCGAAAGAAATCCTCAAATGGAGAACCTTCCGGCACAATTCCTCTCGGAAGCGCACGTCCTTCGACCATCGCCGTGGTCGTTATATTGACAACCGCGGGACTGCTTTGCTCAAAAAGAGGGGCGAGACTTTCCGGTCGAGACTCCGCAACCAGCGTTTGCGCAAAAAAAACGAATAAAGCAACACAAACAACCGACGCAGCATGCGCACGCCTAGAAAAACGTAATTCACAGGGTGCACAGGCTACTGCGAGAGATTTACTCTTCATGACGTTATTCCTTCTCCTAAGGAGCCTAGAAAATATTCGAGGCCATCAAAGATTATAGACAACGTTAAGGTAAGAAGCCATTTAAAGAAATTCAAAGGTCGAACAAAAATTCTCAATTCAACCTTGTGTGAACACAGACAATATCAGCACATCACCGCGCTTAACTGCCAAATTGGAACGCTATCCAAACACAGATCATGCCCATCACGACTGCAAGCAGCCCAACTTGTCGCCGTACTGCTTCTGGAAGTTCACTCAACACCAACAAAATCCGCTCAATCATGGCTGGTGCAAGGACATAGGCGAGGCCTTCAACGATTAAGACCAGTCCGACAGCCAAAAATGTAACGCCAAGAACAGACACATCTGTCCCCTACGGCATCGAAGACACATTCCCGTCCGGTGATTTGAGATAATTGAAGAAATCCGATTCCGGGCTTAAGACCATTGAGGAGTTTTCACCCTGAAGAGCGCGATTGTAGGCGGTTAAAGATCGATAAAATTCAAAAAATTCCGGATCTTGCCCAAATGCTTCGGCAAAAATCGAATTACGGCGTGCATCGGCTTCACCGCGGACAATTTCCGCTTGCCGTTGAGCATCCGAGACCAATTCAACCACTGTTCGGTCGGCCTGAGCCCGAACCCGTTGTGCAGCCTCGTTGCCGCGTGCGCGTTCATCGGTCGCTTCACGTTCTCGTTCGGCACGCATACGTTCAAACGTCGCATCAAGATTCTCAGCCGGCAGATCCGTCCGCTTCAACCTTACGTCAATGATTTCAACACCAAGCGCACGCGCCTCGGCAACCGCTCCATTGCGAATACGCATCATCAATGCAGCGCGATCTGACGAAAGAATGTCATTTGAGCTGACCGATCCCAGAACCTCTCGCGTCTCTGCGCGGAGAATCGAATCCAAACGTGTTTCTGCGGCCTGGATGCCGCCGACACCAACAGCCTGACGAAACTGATTAACATCTGTAATACGGTATCGGGCGAAAGCATCAACGACCAGACGTCGATCGTCCAAAGGCGTGATTTCCAAAGGATCGATGTCGCGGCTCAAAATCCGGTCATCATATCGCACAACTTCTTGGATAAGCGGGATCTTCACATAGAGCCCGGGGTCGACTTTCACAGATACAACGCGCCCAAACTGCAGCACGAGAGCTTTTTCTCTCTCATCAACAATAAAGATCGCCGACAAAAGGGCGAGCACGGTAGCAATAATAATTGGAATAAGGAACTTCATTAGTTTGAACCCGTTTGATTGGAGTTGCGACGCAACTCGTTGAGTGGCAGGTAGGGTACGATACCCTGGCCATTCCCGCCCCCGTTCTCGTCCAGAATAATCTTGTCGACTCGTCCCAAAACCTCTTCCATCGTTTCAAGATATAACCGTTTCCGTGTCACCTCTGGTGCCTTGGCATATTCCCCGAAGACCGCAAGGAATCGGCTGGCTTCACCTTCCGCTTCATTGACGACACGCGCCCGATAACCTTCTGCTTCCTCCAAGAGTTGCGCAGCTTCACCGCGTGCTTCCGCAAGCACCCTGTTGGCATAGGCATCAGCGACATTTTGCAAACGATCACGCTCTTGTTCGGCTGCCTGAACATCGCGAAATGCGTCAATAACAGGCTCAGGTGGATCTGCGCGATCAAAGTTGACACGAATGATATTGACACCCGAATCATAACTGTCGAGTGTTGACTGGATCAACTCCTGCAGACGTCCTGCAATGGCTCCTCGATCACGGTTCAAGATTGGAGCCAACTCGGACTGCGCTATAATTTCACGCATGGCGGATTCAGAAACCGCGCGAATGGTTGGACGAGCGTCACGCAAATTAAACAGGAACTTCGCGGGATCATTGATATTCCAGACAACCTGGAAATCAATATCGACGATGTTCTCATCCCCCGTCAGCATCAACCCGGCATCCGAACCACGCCCCCCTACACCGATATCCTCAGTTTGCTCGCGCGTTACTGGAATCACCTCTGCAGTGACGACAGGCCAGGGCGCGAAATTCAATCCGGGATTGCCGACAGCCGAGAATTCACCTAAAAATAACTCAACTGACTGCTCTTCCGGCCGGACTGTATAAAAACTTGCAAACAACCAGACCAGTACCACGACCAATGCCGCGAGACCAACAAGACCACGCGAGAACCTCGGACCACCCCCGCGGCCAAATCCACTACCCCGGGAACCAAAACCACCACGACCACCCATCATAGCCCGCAGCTGCTCGCGGCCCTGCTTGATCATCTCATCAAATTCAGGAATTTGCGACCCGTCGCCCGATGGTCGTCGACCACCGCTCCCCTTACCGTTGCTCTTTCCGTTCTCGTCGTCGGAAGATCCGCCTCCCCAGGGCCCACCATATTTTCCTGCCATTATTTTGCCTCATTAAATTGAAGGAATTTCCACAAAAGGCGAATGCTGTTGCTTATGTGTGTGCCTTTTCTCAAATATCAAGACACACGTGTTGCATGGCGCATGGTAACAATCTCTTCGGACATCGTCGGATGTACGGCCACTGTGCGATCAAAATCCGACTTTGTCGCTCCCATTTTGATGGCAATGCCTGCAAATTGTATCATCTCAGCCGCACCCGGTGCGACAATCGTGCATCCCAGTACTTTGTGCGAGGACCGGGAAACAACCAGTTTCATCAACACCTTGTTGCTCAAACCCGCGAATGAGCTCCGCATTGGCTTAAAACTGGTACTGTACACGGCAATGGATTCTTGTTCAGCGGCCCTTTCTTCACTCAATCCAACGGATCCAAGCTCCGGTTGTGTAAAGACGGCACTCGGAATCAATTCATGATCGACGGGTACCTTACCGGCCTTGAAGATCGTTTCGACAAAGGCTGTGGCTTCACGTATCGCCACTGGTGTTAAGTTCACGCGATTGGTGACATCACCAACGGCAAAAATCGACGGGACCGATGTCTGACTGTAAGAATCAACAATAATTTCACCTCGATCTCCCAATGCGACACCCACATCTTCAAGCCCAAGATCACTGGAATTTGGGCTTCGGCCAACGGCAAAAAACACCTTATCGAAAACGCCCTCATATCCGTTCGTCCCTCTCACTTTAAATGGTCCCGTTGACCCTATCTTTTCAGGACCTGCCAGTTCCTGAGATACCGTACCACCCTCCTGCGACCGATCATTTGACGGCTTCTTAAATGTTGTCACCAATTCCATCATATCAATGTTCGCATTCACCTGAACATCAATGCCATCGGCCAGCATCTGACTGGAAATGAGATCGCGTGCTTCGTTGTCAAAGCCACGTAGAATTTGCTCCCCTCGATAAAACTGGGTGACCTTGACCCCAAGTCCATTTAGGAGACAGGCAAATTCACAAGCGACATAACCGCCTCCGACGATCAAAATCGAATTCGGCAACTCCGAAAGATGAAAAATATCATCAGAAACCATCCCAAACTGTGCATTTGGCATCGCCGGCCGCACAGGATGACCACCCGTCGCAACGAGTATATATTTTGCAGTAAATTGCTCACCAAAGGCTAACTCAACGGTATGTGAATCTTTGATCTGTGCACGCATATCAAAGCAGTCCACGCCCGCATGAGCCAGCAAATTACGATACACGCCTTCCAAACGGTCAATCTCGGAATGAAGATTATGCGAAAAAGTTGACCAATCCATCGTGTGAGAGTCGAACTGCCATCCGTACGCTTTCGATTCATCGGGTATGCGTGAAAATTCGGACGCAAAAACCATCAGTTTCTTCGGCACACAACCTCGAATGACGCACGTGCCACCATAACGTTCCTGCTCCGCCAAAGCCACTTTTGCACCGCATTCGTGTGCCGCCATACGAGCGGCACGAACCCCGCCAGAGCCACCACCGATCACAAATAAATCATAGTCAAAACTCATTATTTCTCTCCCTTGAGCACAAGAGACATCCTTCCTGCAACCGATTGATCTGCATTAGCAAATACACATGTCAGTTAAGAGTACTCGCAACAACGGCTTGCGTTCCCTAGAACACACATGAAGCCGGAACCGCTCCCGATGAGGCACAATAAAGCCCAACTTAAACTTGCCGCACCGATTTCGACAGAGTCCCCTCGGTTAGCTACGCTGTTTTGCACCGCCGCACCGAAATCAATTCAGCAAGAATAGATAACGCAATTTCTTCTGGAGCAACAGCGCCAATATCCAGTCCCGCGGGTACCTTGATCGTCGCTGCCTCGTCCGGAGTAAAGCCCTCCTGTACCAATTTCTTAGCCAATGTCCCAAACTTCATGCGGCTACCGACAAAACCTCGATATTCCGCATCACTGCCGAGCGCGGCCTTCAGAGCGACCAAGTCCCCTTTCCCTTGCGTCGCAATCACAATATACCGATCACGTTCACGCGACTTCATCGTGACCTCGAACACCGTACAACACATTACCTTGTATTGAAATTGTCTTGCAATCTGACTCAAGGCGGTCGCCACAGGTGACTCACCAATAATCACCAATTCGGGCACCAATAAACAGGGCTCAATAAAGATATCGATTGTTCCACCCGACGGACAACCACTTTCGGCACAGATAATACCCTCATACCTTGATGGTGTATCAGTTCCTTGACCGGTCAGTAACTTTGCCGGTTGAACCGAAATCAATTGCGGAACACCGGATTTCATGACGTCAAGTGTTGCGGACTTTATCGCACCTTGTGTGCATCCTCCACCCAACCAACCCTGAATGATAGAGCCATCCGCCCCCACCAACGCCTTGGCGCCTGGCTTGACAGACGTTGCACCGACCGTGCGGACAATCGTTACGAAGGCGAAAGGTCTGTCTTGATCACGGAGAATTTGGACCGCCGCCGATAGATCGGCAAAATCACATTTTAAATGAGTCATAACTGTGCAAACTCAGGTTCGAGAGCCATCAGATCATTGAGTGTTCCGGCTGCGGCAAGTAGATCAAGGTAAGGGCCGGCGGTCACCATGCCCATTGAAATCGGCTCATAACAATCCCACGACTTAAGAGGATTTAACCAGATGATACGGCATCCCCTTTTGCGCAATCGGGACAAAGCGTCTCCGAGTTTTGTCGAGTCCCCGGTATCATAACCATCCGAGAAGATCAAAACAACACTTCGACCATCAACAAATCGACGTGCATACGTCATCGCAAATTCATAGAGACTCTCACCGATCTTTGTCCCACCTCCGAATCCCTCTGCCAGAAGTGACATCCGCCCAATCGCACGCAGCATATCCTTATCCCGCAACGCTTCGGTGATGCGCACCAGTTGTGTATGAAACAGGTAGGCGTCAGCCTGGCCATTATTGCGAACAAGTCCAGCCATGAATGCCAAAAATACACGAGAATAATCGGCCATTGATCCGGATACATCGCAGAGTACAACAATCTTGCAGGTTCGATCCGGCCGCCTTTTCTTTACAAAATGCAGAATTTCGCCCCCCGTCGACAAACCCTTTCGAATCGTACGCCGAAAATGCAGTTGTTCGCCTCGGCGCGACGCTATCCGGCGCCTTGACCGACGATCACGAAAGGCCGCACCAATTTTTTGGGCAACCCTTTCGGCCTCGGCGATCGTCTCGGGTGTCACAAGATCACGGAGATCTTTCCGCATAAGAGAATTCACCCTACTCCCCACTAAGCGTCCGATACCCCCACTCTCAACATCTCCATCCCCGTCGGAAATAGTCTGCGTTGACCGAATCTGTCCCGTATCTGACAAGTCAGATTCAAATAAGCCTCGGGTCAATGAAGGCACGCTATTCTCTTTTTTACGGGAGCAACTTACGCGTGTTCTCACGCGACCTGAATCAAGCCAAAAGGCATCAAAGAGTGAATCAAACCGCTCAACATCATCTTTACATCCGGTACAGACCGGCCTGAGCACCCGCCGAACGTCTGCAATGTCGAATGCATCCATGACCGACAATGATTCAAGAGCGAAAGAACTCTCGCCAATCCCGAGGCGCATTCCGTTTAATCGCAAATGCGATATAAATCCGGTAACACGATCAATGAGTCCGCGGTCGCAGGCAGCAAATCGCGTTACGCGGCTCATGCGGCACGTCCGGCAATTCGCTGGGACACCTCCGTGGTTATATGTGCTCGATCACTTTGCGTCTTCAGCAACGTCGTCAAGGAAGCCTGAAGCGCAGCGGGATTTTCCGTCAAGTCGGAAACTCCAAGTCCGGCCAATGCCGCTGCAAAATCCAATGTCTCGGCAATTCCGGGCACCTTCTCGAGTTCTTCTTCTCTCAGTTTTCGAACAAAACCAATAATTTGGCGCGTCAATCTGGCATCTAATCCAGGATGATGTGTATCCAGAATTTCACACTCCACGTCATGATCGGGGAAATCAACGTAAGAATAAAGACAGCGCCGTCGCAGTGCATCGCTCAAGTCTCTGGTCGCGTTTGAGGTCAGAATGACAATAGGTTGTGATGTGGCCGAAATCGTTCCAAGTTCCGGTACCGTGACTTGGTAATCGGACAAGATTTCCAGGAGATAAGCTTCAAATTCTTCATCGGCGCGATCAATCTCATCAATGAGAAGTACCGGGGACTTTTCTTGCGTGATCGCCGCCAACAAGGGTCGCTCCAGTAAAAATTCATTGGAAAATATGCGCGTTTCGACCGTTGCGCCCGTCTCTCCATGCTCGGCAGCCGCCCGTATCGTCAACAACTGCCGTTGATAATTCCACTCATAGATCGCTTGAGCAGCATCTAATCCTTCATAACACTGCAATCGAATCAACCGCGTATCCTGCGCATTGGCCAATGCTCGGGCAACTTCCGTTTTGCCAACCCCAGCCACACCTTCCAACAGGAGTGGACGTCCAAGAACGAGTGACAATTGCAAGGCAACAGAGAGATCGTCCGACGCGATGTAGCCGACCTCTCTGAGGCTGTTCTGCAAATCAGTCCAAGTCAACATGACGGTGAAATGGACGACACGTTATGCCGTCCAAAAGGATCTAATTGTGAAGGCCAAGATCATTGGCGATTTTCCAGACACGCCACTGGTCATGCGGCATATGGCTTTGCCTCAAGCCAAAGGCACGAAATGCGTCATGCACCGCATTCGAAAACGCCGGTACGCCTCCGACATTCGGACTTTCCCCGACACCTTTCGCGCCGATCGGATGATGTGGACTCGGGGTCGTGGTATAATCGGTTGTATAATGCGGAGTCTCGCAAACGGTTGGCAGGAAAAAATCCATCAACGTACCGGTCTTTACATTCCCCATATCATCATAGGCAATCTCCTGGCCCATGGCGATTGCAAGAGCTTCCGTCAATCCGCCGTGCACTTGCCCCTCGATAATCATTGGATTGATCCGAGTGCCGCAGTCGTCAAGAGCGTAAAACTGGCGAATATCATGTTCACCCGTATCCACATCAATTTCCATCACGCAAATGTAAGCCCCGAACGGATAGGTCATATTGGGCGGATCATAATAGCTGACCGCTTCAAGACCCGGTTCAATTCCCGGAACTGCTTGATTGTAAGCCGCAAACGCGATTTCTTTCATTGTCTTGAAACGTTCCGGTGCGCCCTTCACAACAAAGCGGTCGACATCAAACTCAACATCATCATCGTGAACTTCCAGGAGATAGGCCGCAATCATCTGGGCCTTTGCCCGAATTTTGCGACCGGCCAGAGCCGTTGCCGCCCCAGACACCGGCGTTGAACGTGAGCCATATGTCCCGAGTCCGTAGGGCGCGGTATCCGTATCTCCCTGCTCGACCGTAATCGACTCGGCTGGCAATCCGATTTCACTCGCCAAGATCTGTGCAAAGGTTGTTGCATGGCCTTGGCCTTGCGAGATAGCTCCAATTCGCGCAAGTGCTGATCCGGTAGGATGAATGCGAATCTCACAACTGTCAAACATACCCAGTCCAAGAATATCGCAATTCTTGACCGGTCCCGCGCCAACGATCTCCGTAAAGTGAGTCAATCCAATGCCCAACAATTTCCGTGTATGTCCAGCCTTGAAGGCTTCAATACGTTCCGCTTGTTCTCGGCGAAGTCCAGCATAATCAACAGCGGCGAGAGCCTTATCCCATGCCGCATGGTAATCGCCGCTATCATATTCCCAGCCCAATGCGGACTGATAGGGAAACTGGTCTTTCCTGATGAAGTTGATGCGGCGCAACTCGGCGGCATCCATATTCAGTTCAATGGCCAGAACTTCCATCATCCTTTCAACAAAATAGGCCGCTTCCGTTACCCGAAATGAACAACGGTAAGCCACCCCGCCCGGTGCCTTATTGGTGTATACACCGTCAACAGCCAGGTAGGCTGTTGGAATATCATAAGACCCGGTACAGATACTCATAAACCCGGCAGGGAACTTTGATGGATCCGCGCAGGCGTCAAATCCTCCATGGTCCGCCGTTGTGTGGCACCAAAGACCGGTAATCTTACCCTCTTTGGTTGCCGCTATCTTTCCTTGCATCCAATAATCACGTGCAAAGGCGGTCGCCATAAGGTTATCCATTCGATCTTCGATCCATTTGACAGGTTTTCCGGTCACAATAGACGCCACCACCGAGCATACATACCCTGGATACGCACCAACTTTATTACCGAAGCCACCACCGATATCGGGTGATACAATTCGAATATTATGTTCCTCAATCCCTGAAATCAAAGAAACAACGGTACGAATTGCATGGGGGGCCTGAAATGTACCCCATAGTGTCAATTTGCCATTAACCTTATCCATAGAGGCGACACAGCCACAGGTCTCCAACGGGCACGGATGCGTGCGATGGTAATAGACCATCTCTTCGGCAACAACGTCCGAGTGGCTCAATACTTGTTCCGTTGCATCCTTATCACCGGCTTCCCATGTAAAGATGTGATTGTGATGTTTGCGCGGACCATGCGCACCGTCTGCACCTTTCTCGAGGTCTTCACGCAACACGATGTCCGATTTCAGTGCCTCAAAGGGATCCGTCAAAACAGGAAGTTCCTCATATTCGACGTCAACCGCTTCCACACCATCGGCGGCCGCAAAGCGATCCGTCGCAACGACAAATGCGACTTCCTGGCCTTGGAACAGCACTTTGCCATCCGCGAGAACCATTTGTTTATCGCCGGCCAACGTCGGCATCCAATGCAAATTAAGAGGTTCGAGGTCCGTGGCTGTCAGGACCGCAAGAACACCCGGAACCTCCAACGCTTTCTCGGTACTGATATTGACAACCTTCGCATGTGCGTAAGGCGACCGCACAAAATCCCCGGATAGCATGCCATCCAGTTTGATGTCATCGACATAGTTCCCTTTACCTTGGGTAAAGCGTGCATCCTCAACCCGCTTGCGCGAACATCCAAGACCGTTGAGTTTTTCTGACCGTTCCGCCCGATCCGGTGACATATCATTCATTCTGCAGCCTCCCTAGTCTCATTCATGGTCCGAGCAGCGGCCTTGATTGACTTGACGATATTTTGGTACCCCGTACATCGGCACAAGTTACCGGCCATACCAAACCGAATATCCTCATCCGTCGGATCTGGATTTTCTTCCAACAGACGCGCGGCGCGTGTAATCATTCCGGGAGTACAATATCCGCACTGCAACCCATGATGCTCACGAAAAGCCTCTTGCAGAGGATGCAGAACATCCGGATCACCGAGTCCTTCAATCGTCGTGATCTCAGCACCATCGGCTTGAGCGATAAAAACAGTACACGCTTTAACGGATTTACGGTTCATCGTCACAGTACAGGCACCGCAATGGGACGTCTCACACCCGATATGCGGCCCTGTCAAATTGAGATGTTCGCGCAAGGTATATATTAACAGTTCACGGGGCTCAGCGGTGATGGTCTCTTCCTGACCATTAACCTTAATTCTATACTGCTGTTGTTTGGACATTGTCGTATCTCCTTCAGGCCCGAGCCCAGGCCGATGAAATCGCGCGCGTCAGGATCACACCCGCAACATGACGTTTAAACGCAACGGGACCCCGATTATCTTCCGCTGGGTCAATATCGCCGAGCATACCGGAGACCGCCGATTTTACAGCGCCTTCGTCGACACCTGTATCCAGCAAAGCCGATGCAGCCGCTTCCGACCAAACCGGTATATCGCTTAAATTTGTCATTGCAATCGACGCGGCCGTACATCGATCGCCTTGTCGTTCAATCTGTACCGCGGCGGCGGCAGTCGCATAGTCACCAATTTTGCGCTTTTGCTTTACGTAGGCACAACCCCCTTTCGGTGCGCAAAACGATACAGAAGTTAAAATCTCCGTATCCTTACGGGCTGTGCTAAACGCCGCCTTATAAAACTCCCGAGCTGGAATCGTCCGCTTACCATCCGAGCTCACAACAGAATAGACGGCGTCCAGACACTGCATTAATCCGGGCAGGTCATTTCCCGGATCACCATTGGCAACATTTCCTCCGATTGTCCCCATATAACGCACTTGAGGATCCGCAATTTGCAAGGCCGCTTCCCGCAGAATGGGCGCAACATCCGCCAAATCGTCGTCGTTGATCATTTCATACTGCGTGGTCATCGCCCCGATCTTGATCGTATCTCCGACTTCAATACCGCTCAATTCATCAAGATCCTGAAGATCGACAAGATGCGGCACATCCGCCATACGGAGCTTCATCATCGGGATCAGACTATGCCCACCGGCGATGACACGTGCTTCATCACCGAATTGATCAAGAAGCGAAACCGCCGATGAAATATCACGCGGACGATAATATTCAAACGCTGCCGGGATCATCACGAAACCTCCTCCAGTTGTGTGATCTTGCAAAATCGGACGTACCGGTTTGACCTAACATCACCAAACCAAATTCAAGCCACATAAAATTGGACTGAATGCGTCCTCCCTATGAATACACTATTCTCTAACTGATAATGAAATACAAGTATCAATTCAGGATAGTCATTTACACCAAGTGTCCATCGACACGAACTGATTTCGGTCGGATTTTACAGTTGGAACAGGTCGCAATCACCAAAACATTCTCTGAGTTCCGGCGCCGAATCTAACACCCGCATTGGTATCATCTCAGCGGCCCAGTGGAGCCGTGCCCGTTTCGATGAATCAGGGCGATCCATTTTCACCCGATCCGTCACACCGCACGAACCAGACACCGCACGACCACATCGCAGTAATACCCCAACTCCATAATTTCTCGGTAGACCCCAACCCACAGGGACCCGCTTCCGAGAAGAAGTCAACGTCGCACCGTTAGGCACGAACCACACGATCAACCGCTCAGGAGCTCATCGACGATTGGCGAGGATGCCGCATCACGCGGAGTCAGTCCGACCGGGTGCGACGACGGCCACAGCAATCATGCCCTTGCGGCAATCAAAGTCCACAGAAGCTTTATAAGGTGACATGACTATCCTCACTGTGCTCCATTTTCCGTCCTGCTCAGAGCGGATCATCAGCCCGAGCATGATCAACGGGCGGATGACATCAATCCATGATGTCCAAAATCAACCTTGAATGATATTGTCGGCCTCAGATTCAACGTGATTGCAACCCGGTTCCGGCTCAATTGACAAAAACACAAAAAATAATTTAGACAACTTGAGTAAGATGGGTTTCAAGAGATTTCCTTGAACCCGAACTTGGGAGGATATCATGACCTACAAAAAAATCATTGCAGCGGCATTCCTGGCGTTTATCATGCCACATTCGGCAGTCACCGAAAGCTTTAACGCAACCGTGGTTGCAGGACATCCAGGTGTGTTCCGTTGGGTAAAGATGATCGACGAAGCCTTTGTCCCCAGCGTAAATTCCACTCTTGCAGGCAGCCAACATTCTTTCACATTCAGTGGCCAGTATGGCGGTGCAATCGCGAAAGTTGGTGACGAATTGGAAACAGTCGAAGCCGGATTGGCGGAGATCGGAATTTGTCAAAGCCTCTTCGATCCAGCCAAACTTGCGGTTCAGAACGTCACCTACTATACACCATTCGTTAGTGATGATCCGCGTACAGTCTCGGAATTGATGGACAAACTTCATCGTGCCGACCCACGAATGACGAAGGCATACGACGAAAACGGTGTCATCTATCTCGGGGCACCCGTCGGGATCGACGACTATCTGTTGATGACCAAGTTCCCGGTCGAGAACCTTTCTGACCTGAATGGCAAAAAAATTGCCGCTCCCGGACCGGCAATCAACTGGTTATCCGGGACAGGGGCCGTCGGCGTCTCCGGCAATTTGACCACCTATTACAATGAATTGAAGACCGGAGTTTATGACGGCGTGATCGTCTTTGCTTCAGCCGCTCTGCCCGGAAAGCTCTACGAAGTTGCACCGTATGTGACGCAGGTCGGCCTTGGCGCGCAATATGCGGGCGCCTTGTGCGCAAATGTCGACTGGTACAATAATCTACCGGAACAGGCACGATCGGCCTTGCATACCGGAGCCGATGCGGCACGCGACTGGTATCTATCGGCACTCGAAGACGCTGTTGAAACCTCATTCAACGTAATGGGTGAAAACGGTGCCACGATTACCGTTGCCAGCGAAGGAATGCGGGTCGCATGGGCCACTGGCATGGACAATGCGGCTAAAACTTGGGCGGAAGGATTGGATGCCAAGGGATTACCGGGGTCGGAGGTCCTGTCACTCTATATGAATGCCATGCGTAACGCCGGTGCCGTCCCGCTTCGAGACTGGGATCGCGAGTAATAACTGCATCTTTAGACGCACAACGGAAACATTCAGCCACATCTTGCGAGTACTTGACACGATAACCGCTCTGGCGAACGTCGTTGGATCACTCTTGATCCTCGCCCTTGTCGCACTCATTGCGGTCGACGTCACCGGGCGAAATCTCCTCAATGCACCAATATCAGGTGTTCCAGAGATCGTGTCACTTTCAATTGTAGCAATCGTCTTTTTACAAGCTCCTCAGGCCCTGGCTGCCGGTCGCTTTACACGCAGCGAAGGCCTACTTGATTTCATGCGACGACGCATTCCTCGTTTAACACGCTGGCTCGAAACAGCTTTTGATCTCTTTGGAGTGGGTGTTATGGCGGCCATTCTGTATGCGCATTGGCCCATTCTAGTCCGATCCTGGACTCGTGGCGATTTTGTGGGAGCTGTAGGAGACTTCACAGCACCAACCTGGCCCGTCAAAACAATGCTGGCAATCGGCGCTACGTTGCTCGCTCTTCAATTCGTCGCTCGGATATTCCAAAGATTGACCCATGATACCGCTTGAAATTGGAATGCTGGCGCTTGCAGCCATGGGACTCCTGGTTCTTTTCGGACTCTACGTACCGATCGCTCTCATTACATGTTCCTTTATCGGTGTCTGGGCAATCAAAGGCTCTCCGATATTAGCCTCAAAAATGCTCGGTTTAGCAGCAAACGATGCAATTTCATCCTACTTCTTTGGCGTTGTACCCCTATTTGTAATGATGGGATTCGTTGTCAGCGAAAGCGGTATGGGACAAGACGCCTTCGACGTCGCAAACGCGCTGTTCCGCCGGATCAAGGGTGGCCTGGGCCTCGGTACAATTGCCGCCAACACCATCTTTGCCGCCGTCACCGGAATTTCTATTGCGTCAGCCGCAGTCTTCACAAAGATTGCTGTACCCGCGCTGCGACACCATGGCTACACGACACGGTTTTCAGTGGGCGTTGTCGCCGGATCATCCGTCTTGGGAATGCTGATCCCACCATCGTTATTACTTATCCTCTATGGATTGCTAACCGAACAAAGCATTGGAGACCTTTTTGTTGCCGGTATCGGCCCCGGTTTGTTGTTAGCGGTCATCTTTGGCGCAGGCACACTCTTGATGGCCTATTTCGCACCACATGCAGTCGGCCACAACCTGGGTCAAGGCACATCACATTTGACAGGCTACGAATTGGTCCGCAAGGGGTCTCCGATCACCCTACTCATTGTACTGGTTCTCGGGGGCATCTATGCCGGAGTCTTCACTCCAGTTGAAGCCGGCGCCGTTGGCACTGTTTTAGCGCTCGTCATCGGTTGCCTGAAGCGAACGCTGACGCTTCGGGATTTTTGGCGTATACTTGTCGATACGGGATTAGTGACCGCATCGGTCTGCTTTCTGATCATCGCCGCTCAAATGTATTCCCGTATGTTGGCGTTCTCGGGTCTACCGGAGAGTTTTGGCCAATGGATCACAAGTGTCGATCTCAGTTTAGTCGGACTGATATGCTTGTATATTCTTATCGTCGTGTTGTGCGGGATGATCTTAGATTCTTCGTCCATCATGCTCATCCTCGTACCTCTGATGCTACCCGTTATTCAACCAATGGGTATTGATCTTGTATGGTTTGGCATCATCACAGTCATTGCCGTTGAAATCGGTCTTCTCACACCACCCTTTGGTCTGTCGGTTTATGTCATCAAATCGACGCTGGATGATACTTCGATCAAACTTGCGGATATATTTATCGGAGCAGCCCCTTTTGCAGCGATGATGCTTCTATGCCTCGTGACCGTTATTGTCTTTCCATCAATCGCAACCGGCTTCTTGAACCGATAGGAGATTAAATGCCCAGACGTTTCATTGACCTATCCATCGATCTTGATGCCGATATCCAGACCGATCCACCGATCATGCTGCCCGAGATCGAATATTTCTCTCACGATCAAACAACCGAGCAAATCATATCATTCTTTCCCGGCCTCACCCGCGACGACCTGCCAAACGGTGAAGGTTGGGCGCTTGAAAAACTCAGTATCTATACACACAACGGAACGCATTTGGATGCACCATACCACCACCATTCAACTATGAGCGGTGGTCAACGCGCGATTACGATTGACGAAGTCCCATTAGAATGGTGTTTCCAACCAGGGGTTAAACTCGATTTCCGACACGTTGAGGACGGATATATCGTGACGCCCACCGACATCGACGTCGAACTGGATCGAATCGGCCACCAACTCTCCCCTCTTGAAATCGTTTTGATCAATACCTCGGCGGCGGACCATTACGGCACATCAATCTATCTTCAAAAAGGCTGTGGTTTAGGAAAGGACGCAACGCTGCACCTTCTCGAACAAGGTATTCGCGTCACTGGCACCGACGCCTGGAGTTGGGATGCACCGTTCTCGATCACCGCCGATCGTTACGCGAAGACCGGCGATGCCTCTCTGATCTGGGAGGGACACCGTGCGAGCATGGAGATCGGTTACTGTCACATAGAAAAGCTCACTAATCTTGACCAATTGCCCGACACAGGTTTCATGATATCCTGTTTTCCGTTCAAAATTAAGCGCGCATCCGCTGGATTTATCCGTGCCGTAGCTATTATTGAGGATTGACCCTTGACCAAAACCATCATTAGCTGTGCCATCACCGGAGCGGTACATACGCCCACAATGTCCGATTATCTGCCCGTACATCCCGACGCCATTGCCGAGCAGGCCATCGCGGCCGCAGATGCCGGAGCCGCCATCCTTCACCTTCACGCACGCAACCCGGCAAACGGGGCACCATCCGTTAATCCCGATCATTTCGAATTATTTTTACCGTGGATAAAGCAGGCAACCAATGCCGTCATCAATATCTCAACCGGCGGCAATCCCGTGATGACAGTTGCTGAACGCCTGCCAGCTGCACTGGCCTTTCGGCCCGAAATGTGCAGTCTCAATATGGGATCCATGAATTTTGCGCTGCATCCGCTCGCCGGCCGTTATGACACGTGGAAAGAAGATTGGGAAGAAGACTACTTGCGCAGCTCAGAAGACAATATCTTCCGCAATACATTCGCCGACATCCGCATGATTGCGACCCAGCTGGGCAACGACGAATATCAAGTAAAATTCGAACATGAATGCTATGACGTCGGTCACCTCTACAACCTCAAGTTCTGCCTTGATCAAGGGCTGTTCCAAACCCCCATCTTCATCCAATTTGTAATGGGTATTCTTGGTGGAATTTCTGCAGAACTTGAAAACCTGTTGTTCATGAAGCAGACGGCCGACAAATTATTTGACAACGACTATCAATGGTCGGTTATTGGTGCCGGAGCTCAGCAAATGCGCATGGCCGCAGTAGCCGCTCAAATTGGCGGGAACGTCCGGGTAGGGCTCGAAGACTCATTATATATCGCTCACCGACAAATGGCCACATCCAACGCCCAACAAGTAGCAAAAATACGCCGAATTTTGGAAGAACAGGGCCATACGATTGCAACCCCGGACGAAGCACGGACAATCCTGGGCCTGAAGGGTGCAGAAAAAGTGGCTTTCTGATGACAATCAACCAACCCGCAGAACCAATGACCGTGACATTCACCTGTTCTGGACAGGCAACGGGCAAGATGCGAAATGAACTCGACATCAAGATGATTAAACCAATAAACGAGCATTTCACACTGGCTACGGATGAAGGTTCTTTCCACGGGGGAGACGCCACAGCGCCGCCGCCCTTGGCATTGTTCATCGGAGGTTTGACCGGCTGCATAATGACCCAGATCCGAGCCTTTGCAAAACGCATGGACATAACAATCGAAAACCTGCATGTCGAAACGACAATTCAATGGGGTTGGACGCCAAAGGACCGCATTTATGAAACCCATCCAAAGTCACTGGACATCGACATCTCTATCGAGAGCCCATCGGCACTGGAGGATCAGATCACGCTCGTCAATGCTGCGAAGAAAGGATGTTTTGTTGAACAGACCCTGGCTCAACGCAACCAAATCAACCATCGGATCAAGACTCCGGAAGGATTTCTGGTGATCTCTTGATATCTTTGGCCTGTAATATCGGACTCTGCGTCGATCACGACCAACATCGGAACTTACGGGTCGATTACGGCACAGAATTCTTGAACCATTCGACGCATGTCGATCATCTCTTCCTTGACCAACCCCGTATGACAATCATGCACGGATATTTTTCCATCACGGTGTCCCACGACGACCTCCGAAGCGTAACCGGTGAAGAGTCCATTGTCTATGACGCCGGGTATTTCATTCAATCTCGTATCAAGCGTATCAGCATCATTGATGTGGACAAGACTGAAGTCCAGGATAAAATTGCCTTCATCGGTGAGATACGGCGACTGGCGAAGGAAGCGCAACTGAAAACCGCGACTCTTTTGTCCGATGTCACGCAACATCTCCTCGATCATTGAGGCGGTTGTTTGCCAACCATAGCACGTTACCTCAATTGGCAGAGGCATGGATCCCAACCTGTCGACTTTCTTGCTGTCATCCGCAATCACGATGAAACGCCGCGACGCATTCGCCACGATTTTTTCGCGCAGAAGCGCGCCGCCAGCCCCCTTGATAAGATTGTAGTCGCCGTCAAATTCATCGGTGCCATCAATACATAAATCGAGACCTGCGACATGATCCAAATCGATTATATCTATTCCGACGTCACCGCCCAATTCAGCGGTACGGACAGACGTTGCAACGGCGCGGAAATGTAAACGCTCTTCGCGAATGCGACGACCTAAAAGGCGCACGAGAAACTCTGCGGTTGAACCGGTTCCCAAGCCGACAAGCATATTGTCTCTTACATAATAAGCAGCCTGTCTTGCGGCAATAAATTTAGCTCGGTTGACCGCGGAAATCTGTCTCATTCGATTTATAAACCAGAAGATGTGTGATTATCTCAAATACATGAATATCAAAATCCGGAAATGCCAATTAAAAAGACAGATTTAAATGCAGTGTACTGATTCGCCAAACCGAAAATACACATGCCGTCTACAGTGAACCTCTCGGATCTCACAGTAAAGATGCCATCATCTTACTTGACCCAACAAGAATGATCTTTAAAGCATCGCGAGAACGATCCCCTCACGATCAAACACAACGCATGCAACCCGGCAACAACTTCCATCTTCAATCGGTGAGCAAGAAATGTACGTGATTCCCAACTTCAACGTTCGCACATCTTGATCGTTGAGGCAGCGCACAAGGCAAAGGACAAAAATGATCGTTCAGTCCATCAAGACACAGCAAACCGCGACCGCGAGTTTCCTGCACATAGAATCATTCGAACAAAATGAACGCACAATGGTCGCTTTTATTCCCTTCGAAAAAGAATTCTGGGCTAGATTTATCGCATGACATCACCCTACCTACTGCATTATGCACCTGATAACGCCTCACTCATTATTCGCTTGGCGCTGGAAGAACTGAACCTCAAATATGAAACCATCCTTGTGGACCGAGGCCTATCCGAACACCAAAGCGAGGCCTATCTGGAATTAAATCCGGCAGGACGGATTCCTACACTCGTAACACCGCAGGGACCCATCTCAGAAACAGCGGCAATCTTGCTTTGGCTGGCAGATCGACACGGAGCGCTTTTACCTCCGATATCCGATCCATTTCGCGGAGCAACTCTCAATTGGCTGCTGTTCCTATCCAATACCCTGCACGCTGACATGAACGTTTTGTTTTACACATGCCGCTATGGGCCAGCAGAAGCCGTTCCCGAAATCCGTAGGGCGCTGCAGAATCGCATAGTAACACATTTAAAAATTCTCGAAATCAAAGCGCTGCCACGGCTGAATGGCTGGCTTGGCGGAGACAATCCATCGGCACTTGACTTATATCTGGCGGCGCTCATTCGATGGGTGCAAATTTACCCGAAGGAGAATGGTTTGTTATTGGATCCGTTGAACGTCCATCGTCTGGTAGACATATGCCGACGGCTCGAAAACCGCCCAAGTACCTTGGCATTTTGTGAAGCCGAAGGCGTATCTCCGCATCCATTCACCCGACCAAGATCCCTGAGTCATTGATCAGGAGATTGGTGGCGTAGTGTTCTTGTCCATCCTCGAAATGTTCAAGATCGGCATCGGGCCTTCGTCCTCGCATACAATGGGACCAATGGTCGCAGCCGGACGATTTCTCGACATGATGCGTCAGTCAAAATTCCGTTTCGCGGGTGTTAAAGCCAGCCTACACGGATCACTGGCATTTACCGGCCTCGGTCACGCGACAGATCGCGCGACCATTGTTGGTTTAGCGGGGTTCACACCCGAAACCTATGACGCAAAAGACGCCGAATTATGCCTGGCACATATTAGGGAAACAAACAGTCTGTCACCCGCGAACCTGCCAAAGTTAAGATTTAATCCGACAAAGGACATCATCTTCGACTATGAGACCAAACTTCCGGGCCACGCAAACGGCATGATCCTGATGGCTGTTGATACACAAGGGGATGTTATTTTGAGACAGGTGTTCTACTCGATTGGCGGCGGCTTTGTCGTGACCGAAGAAGAACTCGCTGACAATCGGGTTACGGAGCGAGAAATCGCCGTGCCCTACCCATTTAAGTCAGCCGCGGAAATGCTCACAATGGCGCAGACCTCCGGAAAATCCATCGCGGAAATGAAACACGCCAATGAGGTATCGTTTTGCGGATCAAGCGCTTTCGAGAGTCACCTATCACGGATCTGGGAAGTCATGCATGATTGCATTGAACGCGGCTTGGGGCGGGATGGTTTCCTGCCGGGTAATTTGCGCGTCAAACGCCGCGCCAAGAAGATTCATGACACATTGTTAGCAGAACGAGGGAATAATCTGGCCGCTCCCCATATTATCAATGATTGGATTAGTGTCTATGCAATGGCCGTAAACGAAGAGAATGCAAGCGGCGGACAAGTCGTAACCGCTCCAACCAACGGAGCCGCAGGCGTCATACCCGCCGTCTTGAACTATTACCTGAAACACGTCCCCGAAGCATCTCAAGAACGTGTCGGAGAATTCCTGTTGACCGCCGCCGCAATTGGTGGATTAATCAAGTTCAATGCATCGATTTCAGGAGCTGAAGCCGGGTGCCAAGCCGAGGTCGGCAGTGCCAGTGCCATGGCTGCGGCCGGTCTTTGTGCCGTACTCAGCGGAACCCCTCAGCAAGTTGAAAATGCGGCAGAAATAGCACTTGAGCACCATATGGGAATGACCTGCGATCCCGTTCAAGGTCTCGTTCAGATTCCGTGTATCGAACGTAATGGGTTAGGCGCAATCAAAGCCGTGTCAGCAGCATCAATCAGTTTACGCGGCGATGGGACGCACGTTGTTCCCCTCGACAGTTGCATCGAGACAATGCGACAGACGGGACACGACATGAGTCACAAATATAAGGAAACATCGTTAGGTGGTCTCGCTGTTAACGTCCCAAACTGTTAAGCCCTCTTGATCGGAAATCAGTGACGTTCGCAGCACAACCTTAACATCTTACAACAATTGTGTTGCGCAAAGCGCATCGGATAAACTTCAAATGATTGCAGACCGACCGGCGCTTGGAATCTCATTGATGCTCGGTTTTTGTATGACCGCGCCGCTTGGAGATGCTCTCGCGAAAATTCTGTCAGAGACTGTACCGGTCACGCAACTCTTGCTCGTGCGCTTTGGTACACAAGCCGTTGTCCTTCTTCCCATCGTATGGTTCGCGAATATCCAATGGCGCGTGGATGGCCCCGTTCTCTGGCTCGTCTTTATCCGATCAATACTGCATATCATTGGAATCGGGTCCATGTTTATCTCGTTGTACTATCTTCCATTAGCGGACGCCGTAGCTATCGCATTCGTTATGCCATTCATTATTCTTCTGCTCGGTAAGTTTATATTGTCAGAAGAAGTCGGTCCGCGTCGCTTAACCGCTTGCCTTGTTGGATTTACAGGAACAATGATGGTCATTCAGCCAAGTTTTGTCGCCATCGGATGGCCAGCGTTGTGGCCGCTGGTCGTCGCCTTCAGTTTTTCCCTCTTTATGCTTGTTACACGCCAGATCGCAAAGGCCGTCGACCCGATTGGGCTGCAGGCAATTTCAGGAGTGATCGCTTGTGCCATCTTAGTGCCTCCACTGATACTCTTTCAGGATAAGGGAATACAGCCCATAAGTCTCATATGGCCGACATTCACTCAATTTTGGATACTTGGTGCCATTGGAATCCTGGGCACATCAGCTCATCTGCTCATGACGTGGGCTCTTCGACTTGCTCCATCGGCAACTTTGGCACCAATGCAATACTTGGAAATTCCTGTAGCCACCCTGCTCGGATGGCTAATCTTCGCGGATTTACCCAACAGATTGGCGACCGTTGGCATTATCGTGACGATTGTCGCCGGACTCTACATCATTCTCAAGGAACGGGCCATTGCGCGGGCGTCCGCATGAGAGTCTGATGTACACATCTCCACTCCGAACGGGGCAACATGACAAGGAGGCCAGGCATATTTACCTTAATATGAATATGATTCTGTGTGGCTTTATTTGACGTACTGATCAACCGGTCCGGTGCGAGATCAAGGCCGTCGAGAGGCCAATGCAAGCCACACGACTCTGCGACGATCGGTACCAGAGGAAAAACAGAAACCAACCCTCCAACTTGTGATGAAAAATCAATTTCCGGTGGACATAAAAATACAACTTGTTCTGAGCCTATAAGGAGACAACGTTGATGTGCACGTCGCATGAGAACGTTAAAGGCGGCGAGCTGGTGATCAACACGCTGACCCAAAAACCCGACACCAAGAACAAGCGGGGCGGAAATACGCGCCAAAGCTTTTTCGAAATCAATGCTGTCCTGCTCCGCAACGTGATGCAAACGATTCTCAGGGATTTTGCTGTGCATCTCAGATGGAAAGCTGTCAAAATCACCGACAATTGCTTCAGGTATGGCGTCGATCATCAACGCATGTTCCGCCCCACCATCGGCGGCCACCAATCTTGGAATCACCGCAAGCACTTCTCTCAAGTCGTCCGGCCTGCACTCACCGGCTCCGACCAGTAAAACAGCTTCCGTCGTTTCAAAAATTATCTTTTCCATTTGATCGATAATTCATTCCCACGTCAAATTCGTGCAATGTTCTCTATCCAGAACGCAACGGACGCTCCTCGGTTACAATGACCTCTCAAGAGATCCGACACTCCTCATAAATCCGGATCTTCCACACCCACTCCTCGAAAAATGAGCTTGAACGGCAGTGCCCAAAATATCCCCAGACACACATACACACAGAACTCGATAAAGATCGATGGTCGTTCAAACAGATCGATAACATTCACGGCAACCGTGATATAGAACGGCAATCCAACAACAAGAATAATAAGCGCAAATCTCTTTCGACCTTTATAACTCAATCGCGCCATCTCGCTCACACCGAGTGTCCAAACGGGTCGGTCAACAAGATCGTGTCATCCCGATCGGGAGACGTGGACAGCATGGCTACCGGGCAATCTATTAACGCTTCGATCCGATGAATATATTGGACCGCATTTTCTGGAAGTGCGCTCCAATCCCTAAGTCCCTTTGTACTGTCTGACCACCCGGGTTGTTCTTCAAAGACCGGCTTGCAACGCCAATGGTGATCCACGGCAGTCGGCAGATAGTCCAGTTGGCGACCATTCAACTCATAACCAACGCAAATATTGATCATTTCCATTCCATCAAGCACGTCAAGTTTTGTTAATGCAATTCCTTTCATTCCAGATGTTGAACACGCTTGCCGGACTTGAACGGCATCAAACCAGCCACACCGTCGCTCCCGACCCGTCGTAGTCCCAAATTCGTGTCCTCTCTCCAGTAACCCTTGCCCAACCTCATCATCCAGTTCGGTTGGAAACGGTCCCTCACCGACCCGTGTTGTATAAGCCTTAACGACACCCAAGACATAATCGATGCTGTTTGGCCCCAACCCCGTTCCCGTTGCGGCCTGGCCGGCAATCACATTTGAAGATGTCACGTACGGATAGGTGCCAAAGTCCACATCAAGTAAGGCTCCTTGCGCCCCTTCAAAAAGCACACGCCGTCCAATCCGATAGTGCTCGGCAAGCACCTTCCATACTGGCCCGGCATATTGCAAAATGCGCGGCGCGAGCGCCATTAACTCTGAAAGAAGGTGATCGTGATCGATAACGTCTAGTCCGAAACCATTCCGAAGAACATTATGATGTTGAAGTGCCTTATCAACACGTTCGTTCAACGTTGACTCACTGCCAAGATCAGCAACCCGAATCGCACGACGTCCGACTTTGTCTTCATAAGCCGGACCAATACCACGCCCCGTTGTACCGATCTTGCTCACGGATGCTCTGCGTTCACGTGCTCTGTCCAACTCACCATGATAGGGCATTATGAGAGGTGCGTTGTCCGCTATCATTAAATTGTGCGGCGTCAGATCAATGCCGTACGCCTCGAGTTGTGTGATTTCATCAAGAAGATTCCACGGATCAAGGACAACACCATTCCCGATCATACTCAGTTTATCCGGTCGAATCACAGATGAGGGCAAAATATGCAACTTATACACGCGACCATCGGTAACCAACGTATGCCCGGCATTGTGCCCTCCCTGAAAACGCACCACGACATCCGCGTATCCACTCAGCCAGTCAACGATCTTGCCCTTTCCCTCATCGCCCCACTGAGCACCGATAACAGCCACACTCGCCATATTTGCACCAACCTATTGTGAAGATCAAAAACCGATAACAGACGTGACACTCCAAGAACACACATAAGTGGTCATATTCAATCCGTAATCTGACAATTTCCCAATCTTTGGTAACCTTCTGTCTCATTTGATGAGTCAAGGCATGGCCCAGTATTTCGACGTTGGTCACCGCACGCCATATGTTCATCACCATCTTTCAACGAAAAAGATCGGTCACAAATACAATGATTCATACGTTCCAATTAATGCACCGGAAGGTTGTTCAAATAACTTTTCGGTATTGTAAGGAGCTTTGCAACTCATTAGATTGCAAGCGTATTTCAAACGAAGATTCTGATGGAAAACGTCATACTCATACTGCATCTCCTGCTCGCACTCTCCTTGATTGGTGTTGTTTTGCTGCAACGATCCGAGGGAGGAGGTCTCGGTATGGGAAGCGGCGGCGGAGTGATCAGCGGGCGCTCAGCCGCGACGGCGCTCGGCAAGCTCACGTGGTTACTGGCAATTGCGTTCATTATCACCTCAATGACGCTCACAATCATGGCAGCTCGCAACACCTCTGGCAGTTCGGTCCTCGATCGATTAGGAACATCTTCTCCGGCACAGAGAGAGAACGATGGCAACAATCTCATACCCGACCTGTCAACAGAGGAAAATCTGCTGCCTCCAGTAATCGACGATGATACGCCCATTGTTCCTGAAGCAAATTAAGGGACCCCATTGGCACTCGCTCACACACAAATGTAAGCGAAAACCTATTTTCCCTATGTTAAAGCCTTGCGTCGAGACAACAAGTCTCTATAACATGAAACCCCGTGAGTTCAGTCAACACTGAACTTTAATCCTGATTTTCGGTGACCAGCTCACCCGAGATATCGGAAACGCGGGAGATTTCGTCAAAATGGCGCGATTTATTTTTATCACCGGCGGTGTCGTGTCATCGCTGGGAAAAGGTCTCGCATCCGCAGCTTTAGGGGCTCTGCTTCAGGCGCGAGGCTACACAGTCCGCCTTCGCAAACTCGATCCATATTTGAATGTTGACCCCGGAACAATGAGTCCTGTGGAACACGGAGAGGTGTTCGTCACGGATGATGGAGCGGAAACAGATCTGGATCTCGGCCATTATGAACGATTTACCGGCGTCGCGGCACGAAAAACGGACTCGATTTCAGCTGGACGTATCTATTCAAATGTCTTGGAAAAAGAGCGACGAGGCGACTATCTCGGAAAAACGATTCAAGTCATTCCCCACGTTACCGACGAGATCAAGAATTTCATTAGCATCGGTGAAGATGAAGTCGACTTCATGCTTTGCGAAATAGGTGGGACGGTCGGAGACATCGAAGGCTTGCCATTTTTTGAAGCCATTCGCCAATTCAGTCAAGACAAAGCACCCGATCAATGCATATTCATGCATCTTACACTTCTTCCGTTTATCACGGCGAGTGGTGAACTCAAAACCAAACCGACACAACATTCCGTGAAGGAACTTCGGGCTATTGGGATTGCTCCGGATGTCTTGCTGTGTCGAACTGCGGGATCAATCCCAACCAAAGAACGCGAGAAATTAGCACTGTTTTGCAATGTACGCCCGAATGCTGTCATTGCGGGGTTGGACTTGTCAACAATTTACGATGCGCCTCTCGATTATCATAGGGCTGGATTGGATCAGGCCGTCCTTGATGCATTTCGAATCAGTCCTGCCCCTCGTCCGAATCTTAAACGATGGGAAGATGTCAGTGATCGCTACCACAATGCAGAGGGCGAGATTAACGTCGCGATTGTTGGCAAGTACACGCAAATGGAGGATTCATACAAATCGATTTCCGAAGCACTGACGCATGGGGGAATGGCAAATCGCGTGCACGTCAATATGAACTGGTTCGATTCAGAATTGTTCGAACGGAAAGATCCGGCAGAATTCTTGACAGGTTCTCATGCCATACTGGTTCCTGGTGGATTCGGCGAGCGTGGGACAGAAGGCAAGATAAAGGCGGCTCAATTCGCTCGCGATCGCAAAATTCCCTATTTTGGAATTTGCCTCGGAATGCAGATGGCGGTCATTGAAGCAGCACGAAACACGGCTGGATTACAGAATGCCGGCTCGGAGGAATTCGAGACAACATCCACCAACGACGACATTACGCCCATTGTCTATCACCTCAAGGAATGGATACACGGCAATTATAAAATTGAGCGCGATATTGATGATGACAAAGGTGGAACAATGCGGTTGGGATCGTACAGTGCGGTACTAACGGAGGGTTCACGTGTTGCGGACGTGTATAACCGAACACGCATTGATGAACGTCACCGACATCGCTACGAAGTTGACATCAATTTTAAGGAACAACTGGAAAAGGCTGGATTGCGATTTTCCGGACTATCGCCAGACGGAAAACTTCCCGAAATTATCGAATGGCCTGATCATCCGTGGTTCATCGGCGTCCAGTTTCATCCTGAATTAAAATCCAAACCGTTTGATCCCCACCCACTCTTTGCCGACTTCATAAAAGCGGCTTGCAACATTAGTCGATTGATCTAGAAAAATCGTTTTGTGGTTCGTTTGGTAGATCATGTTTTTGGACATGAGTATCTTTAGTCCGGCATATTTGGCAATGAAGCGGGTATGAATTTACCTATCATGGAGTCTTGATTTGATATCGAAACTTACAACTCATCAGAAGTCGACAAAACAGTAATCTAATGTTTGGTCCAGAGCCCATACGATCTCTGCAATCGGTTTCATGCAGTTTGGATGAAAGCTGGATGATAACATGAAGATAAAGTGACATGATGAGCACCGGTGATGGCGGATACGATGTGAGTAACGGTGATGCAGACGCAAATGATGGGAAGCCACGTCTATCTGCTCCGCACGATGGCCTGTTCAAGGTGTTGTTTCAGAGCCCGGCACGAGCTCTGGCCATTTTGAAGATCTACCTGCCGGAAGAAATTGCGAACCAATTATCAGATGAACCACCCAGATTAATTGACGGTTCGTTTATCGACCCCTCCTTCCGCACGAGCCAATCGGATCGACTTTTTGAAGTCACACTCACAACCAGACAGCCCGCCTTCATCTATGCCTTGCTTGAGCATAAATCGGCGCCAGACCCCATGACGCCGTTTCAGATTGAAGGGTACAAGCTAAAGATCTGGCAACGCTACATGGATGAAAATCCCAAAGACAAATTTAAACTGCCCCCGATCATCCCTCTGGTCTTCTATCACGGTAACCGACCTTGGTCGGTGCCGCTGTCAATACCCGAGATGATCGTTGACAACGATGCCATACGTGCGATCAGCCGTTCTCAACGCTACATTTTACATCATATAGGACGGGATGATGCCACAAATTTTGCAGCTTATCCTGAAATTCGCGCCATAATTTTATCTTTGCACTTGTCGCAAGCAAAAAGAGATCAGGATGATATCAGAACATTTATCGAGGTGTTCGCATCGCTTGAAGACAATTCGGACTTGGAAGCCTTGGTCTTTCAATATATAGTTCGCGTCGTTCAACCGAAACGTACACTCCTTGAAGAGGCGCTTCGGGAAGCCAAACCGGATCGAGTGGAGATCATCATGGGTTCATTCTACGAAGACGTGCTTACAGAAGGACGTGCCGAAGGAATGGCCGAAGGAATGATAAAGGGACGTGCCGAAGGACGTGCCGAAGGAGAAGCAGAAGCCTTTTTAAAATTAGCTCGTTTCAAGTATGGCTCTGTTTCCCAGGAAATTGCGACCATTGTACGGCAAGCATCACAAGACAAAATTGATCGATGGCTTAAAGATCTGGTCAGTGCCAAAGATATCAACGATATTTTCAATTCTTGATGAAATTCCTCCATTCATGAACATGGCTCTTACTGTAAAATGCCATCATCAGAAAATGATGACACGCCAAAGCCGCCTCAGTACCATCAATCGGCAAGCAGGTTCTCAATTGCGTAGATTAAGCGATTCGCCTCTTGCACATTTGGGCATGATAATTATGATTGTGATACACGATGGAATCAGACAGGACACGTTTTTCTCAAGGCGCCGCATGATTGGACCCATGACTCATTGTACAAATCTGACTTGAAGCAGGAAAATGTAATGGCAAATTCAGTTCAGTCGCGAAAGCGTGCACGTCAAAACGAAAGAAAACAGGCTGTCAATAAAGCCCGAAAATCCCGCATTCGAACGTTCCTTAAGAAAGTAGAAGGGGCCATAGAATCCGGTGACAAGAATGCCGCAACAGCGGCACTTCGTGCAGCCCAACCCGAATTAATGCGTGGCACGACAAAAAGGATTTTCCACAAAAATACCGCAGCGCGCAAAATGTCACGGCTGTCAGCGCGCGTGAAATCTCTCGATTAATCATCAGACGACCGAGCCAAAATAGACCGTTGATGGCGCTGCAACGTGCAGCGCTTTTTTTATACGCGTGCGGTCAAGTGATTCGTTGCCATGAAAAATTGATGTCAAGCGCATAGTTTTCTTGCAGCCAGACAATTATTGTTGTTTAGTCTCACTTAATGATTCACTCATCTGGGAACGGGGCTTCTTCTCAACATTGCCGAACATGCAGTTTGTTGAAGGAGCCATGTTATGAGGCTTGTAGAATCTACAGCATTGTAACTGTCTGCCAAGTCCGTCTGCCAACGGACATAAGACCCGTAAAGTAACGGACGCTGAACGCCAGCCGGCTCGCACGAGCCACTTCAGTGTCGGTATGATTCGGCTTCAACCAGCCGATGCTGTCTCGTTATTGGCGGCTCAATCGCTCAGATGTGGTAAGATTTGTGACCACCTTGTGAAAGAGGTCGACCAATAAAAATCGTTGCTTGGTGCAACATCAATAGGAGGCGGTGAAGCACAAAATGACTGAGAGTATATGGAACCAAGTCAAGCAAGAACTCTCTACAATCATTGGTCAGAATAACCACACCTCTTGGATAGAACCTTTATCACTCACCTCACTTGAAAACGGCATAGCCTTATTTGAAGCCCCAACAGCATTCATAGGAAAATATGTTAATCAGAATTTTTCCGATCAAATTCGCCGTCAATTCAATAAATCGGGCGAAGCGGTACGGAAATTAGAATTTAGCGTTCCAAAGGATACTACTCGAAAGCAACGTAAGAATAAAGATTCCCGTCTCGAAAGGCCCGGTCGGGCCGATCGGCACAGCGATTCTCAGACATCAAGGCAAATAGGTACCGCGCCCTTGGATCCCCGATTTACCTTTGAAACATTTGTGGTTGGTAAGCCGAACGAGCTCGCACACGCCGCGGCCCAGAACGTTGCCTTCGGCGGACAGCATACGTTTAACCCCCTCTTTCTCTATGGAGGCGTTGGGTTAGGAAAAACACATCTTATGCACGCTATTGCATGGCAATTATGTGCCCGAAATTCCAAGCTCAACGTGCTCTACTTGTCTGCTGAACAATTCATGTACCGCTTTGTTCAAGCTTTGCGAGAGCAAAAGATGATGGATTTTAAGCATCTCTTTCGATCCGTCGACGTGCTCATGGTTGACGATGTTCAATTTATTGCCGGTAAAGACTCCACCCAGGATGAGTTCTTTCATACATTCAATGCCTTAGTCGAGCAAAACAAGCAGATCATTATTTCGGGTGATCGCTCACCTGATGATATGAAAGAACTCGAAAATCGTATTCGGTCCCGCCTCCAATGTGGACTTGTGGTTGATTTACACCCGACAGACTACGAACTGCGCCTCGGAATCTTGCATTCAAAGGTTGCCCAGCACCAAGAAAGTGCGTTTTCAAGTCAGGAGATTTCAAATGATGTCCTGGAATTTCTTGCGCATCGCATCTCAACCAACGTTCGAGCACTCGAGGGCGCATTAACGCGACTTTTTGCTTTTTCATCTCTCGTCGGACGACCGATCGACATGGACTTAACGCAAGAATGTCTCTCTGACGTTCTCCGTTCATCCGAACGTAAAATCTCAATTGAAGAGATCCAGCGGAAGGTGTCCGACTATTACAATATCAAGATCAGTGAAATGGTTGGTCCCAAGCGCATGCGCTCCTATGCACGCCCACGTCAGATTGCGATGTTTCTCGCCAAAAATCTTACCTCTCGTTCGTTACCCGAAATCGGACGATGTTTTGGGGGTCGTGATCATACGACAGTGATGCATGGAGTCCGCCGTGTTGAGGAACTCCGCAATAACGACGGACAAGTTGCCGAAGACCTGGAAATGCTGCGTCGCATTCTTGAAGGATAAGGGGTTATCCATTCGAAATGAATTTCTTCAAGTAGGATACATTCTGATTTCCTAAAACCCATTAATTTTACCGAGATGATATCCCCAAACATCACATCATCCGGCACATACTATTCACCCGTCCATTAAATCATCTGTTCAACTTCGACCCTCACGCAGCCAGCCAATCGCAATAAGGCTCGAAGCGACAAGGAGCACCAGCCATGCGGGAAGCAACGGAAACTGACGAACATCATCCGTCGCATAGGCGTCACGAGGGGTCAGCCCAATCCATCCACGCCCCGCAGCACGGCGACCTTCACGAATGAAGCGAACTGTCGGGAGTCCGTCTTCCAATCGCATTAGACCACCATCAACAGAGGACACAATCGATTCCAATAGAGCGCCATCACTCAGGGTCTTTTCGAATTCTCTGGGTGCTGCAGGACCGAGGCCAATCAACGCCCGTTGATCACCCTCGATGAGGCGATAGAGTCCAGTCTCTGGTGCCTCATACGTGGCTTCAAACCGACCGGGTTCAACTGCCTCCAATTCAATGGTCTGGGTCTCACCAGACGGCGAGACAATCTGTACCGGCCCGATGTCAGTCTTTAAGGTTCGTCGAATGATCTGCATGATCTGCCCGGATGTCTCTGCCCATAGCGTTTCTTCCTCAAGTTCTGGCTCTTTCATCATCCAGTGCGCGAGACGCCGCAAAAGTTCCAACTGCGGACCACCGCCTTCATAACCGCGGCTCCAAAGCCACGCGTGATCAGACGTCAGAAGAGCAACACGACCGTCATTGACTCTGTCAAGTATCAGGAGCGGACTTTGATCGACACCCGTCATCAGTGTATTGCCGGTCTGATGATGAACTTCGACCTGTCGAAGCCAGCTCCCCCAGGAATCCCGTCTCGGCAAATTCGAGGTCACTGGATGACGTTCTCCAATATCTGTAATAGTGGGATTAAAGCGTTGTTGAATAATACGAGCACTTGGTTCAGCTGGCAGGATCGAAGACAATGGCGACCGGAAAATACTGTCGGCCGAAGCGAAAGCCGGACCTGCGGAAATCAGAACGGCTCCACCGTTACGAACATACTCCGCAACATTTTCAAGATAAATGGCAGGAAGGATTCCTCGCCGCTTAAAACGGTCAAAAATAATCAGATCAAAATCGGATATTTTTTCGAGGAATAACTCACGGGTGGGGAACGCAATCAGACTCAACTCATTGACAAGAACACCATCTTGCTTCTCGGGTGGACGTAAAATGGTGAAATGTACGAGATCGACCAAACTGTCGGACTTTAGAAGATTTCTCCAGGCCCGGCCACCTTGATGAGGTTCACCCGATACCAACAACACCCGCAACCGATCACGAATTCCATTAACCTGAACCAGCGCAGAATTATTTCGATTCGTAAGCTCGCTGAAGAAGTCGTCAATAGAAAATTGAATGACGTTGCGTCCACTATGCGTCAGAGTGAACTGCAATGGAATATCTTCACCAACAGGGATAATTCGCGACTCTGTTTCTTGGCGATCAACAGTGATATGCAATTCAACCGAAGCGTCAGGGACTGGAACAGCACCGTCGCTTTCAATGCGAATTGTGAACGTGACCGGCTCACCCAAAATTGCATAGGAGGGAGCATCCTTGACGATAATCCTACGATCCCAATCTTTCTGACGACCCGTCAGCAGTACATGCATCGGAGCCGGAAGTGTTGGTGTCTGTTGAATGTCGTGAATGCGACCATCAGTTACCGCAATTATGCCAGCAATACGAGACGGAGACTCCATCGCGAGAGCTTCCGAGAGCGCCGTCATGAGCTGCGTTCCGCCATCATCGTCTACGTCTGCAACGCGAACTCTGCGGATCTCGATCGTATCACGAGATGCAATCGCACGTGATAGATCTTCAATGGCCACAGCCATTTGCTCCGAACGGTCACTGAGCGACTGACTTGAACTCGCATCTTCAATCAACAGAACGATGTCTGTCAATGAGGTACGGATCTCTTCTTGGTAAATTGGACCCATCAGAGATCCGAGAATAACCAGAGATGTGAGCGCACGAAGACCCCAACCGGACAAACCCTTCCAGCCCGCCAAGATGACCGAGATCAAAGCAATGACAAAGAGGCCCACAATCATCGGCCAAGGCAGCAAAGGATCAAGGAAAATAGATCGTGTCATTGCCCTAGGCGTTCCAAAAGAGCGGGAACGTGGACCTGATCCGACTTATAATTTCCCGTTAAAACGTGCATAACCAAATTCACGCCGAACCGATAGGCCAACTCTCGTTGACGCTCCCCCGACAGTCCGCGCCCAACAGGCAGCATCGGATGTCCGTCGGCATTGATCGCCCACGCCGCCGCCCAATCGTTTCCGCCAATAACAACCGGCGAAACACCATCATTGAGAGTACGAAAAGGCATGCCCTCTATTCTTTCGGCGTCGGAAGGTGCCGCTTCAACCCACACCTTTCGACTAGCATACCGACCAGGAAAATCTTGCAAAAGATAAAAACTACGGGTCAGAACATGGTCAGAGGGTAAAGGTTCGAGTTGCGGAATATCAATAGATCGGGCAATGTCTTGCAATTTTCGCTCATTCCGCCCCACAATGCCGAGTGCTGCAGTGTCTGCGTCACGGGTATCAAACACGATCATACCGCCCAAGCGCAGATACGTATTCAAACGTGAATACGCTTCAACAGACGGCGTTGGTTGATCTTCGGAAATCGGCCAATAAAGCAGTGAAAAAAACGCTAATTCATCTCCTTCCAAATCAACGCCGATTGGACCAGCCGGTTCAACAGTTGTTCTCTGGTACAGCGTCGCGGACAAACCACGCAATCCCGCTTCGGCAATCTCATCAACCCTTGGATTCCCAGTAATCACATGAGCAAGAACAACATCAGACGTCGCAAGAGCCGCGCGCGCATCCACATCATCCGCATCGCTCGGTACAACTGTTGCAATCACCATGAAAACCGCCAAGGCAATGATTGAATTAATCGCCCTCAAAGTCCCGATACGACCCGTCAAAGCCAATGTCGCCAAAACATCTGCAAGCAACAAAACAATTGCCATCCCCAAAACCATGCCGCCAAGTGGCCGCTCCGAATAAAGGGATGCTTGCTCGACGACAACGTGTGCCGGCCAGTCTATTGGCAGCAGATGATCTGCCATACCAAACACGTTACGTGCGATGCGACGCCCATCACTTTGATACACACCTGGCATAAGATCCGGTCCTAAAGAGCCGGCAATCATGTCAGCGCCATCAATGCCCACTTCATTCCGTGCATCCGTCAGCCGGCCAAAGCCATCCATGACTTGAACAGGTGTCCAGGTCGTTCCCGCAAATTCGACGGGATCGGGTGTCTTGACCGATGAAGACACCGCCAATCGCTCGAGCATCTCAACAAACAAACCGGACAACGGCAGCGTTGACCATTCGGCATTAGCCGTTACATGGAATAAAATGACTTGACCGTTTTCAACAGCCTTTCGGGTTACCAAAGGCGTGCCGTCACTTAAGGACGCGATAACTCTCTGTGCGAGATCCGGATCGGGCTGGGCCAATACTTGGGTTTTCACCGTGACGTCATCGGGAACCACAAGTCGATGAAAGGGCGACGACTTACTAAAAGGCGCGAGAGTCTTGGGCGCCCCCCAACTCATTGCGCCACCAATATTTCGGCCGCCGACTCGCAGTCGAACAGGCATAAGAGAATGTTCCTCGGCACGAGCGATATCACTTGACGCAAGGCGCGGACCTGCAAACCATAAGAGCAGCCCTCCATTTTGGACCCATTCGATGAGTGCGATTTCTTCGTTTGGAGTCAATGTTGCAATGTCAGCCAGCACAATGACATCGGGGTTGGACGGCAAAAACTCGATCAAGGATCCCGTAATCAATTCAGTTGTTGGTGAAAGGGCGCGTTCCAAATAATGAATTGGCGAGAGTAACTCGGGTCCTTCGCGATCTTCACGCCCCGTGACAAGCAAAACTTCGCGGCGCTTGAGACTATCATCAGCCAACGTTACCGCTCCAGCGGAGGTTTGCTCTTGTATATCAAAACGCGTTACCCGGTTACGAAGCTCAGCTGGGAGACTTATTTCCGTCTCGGTTTCCGTTGCATCCCTCGAAAAAGTTGCAACCAGCGAATCGAATACACGTTCCGTACCTGATGGATCACGGCCCATCGCCAAAATGTTGATGTGTTCTTCCGCCCGTGAGAAAGCACGCCTCACGGTAAGCTGAATATCCCCCGCATCAAACTGAGCCGGTACGAGAGCATAGATAGGTCGAGACATTTGAAATACATGAACTTGTCCACGCTCTTCGAGATCCGTCAAAAGAGTCTCGTGACCGTCATACGTAAGTCCGTCACTCAGCCAAATCGTATCAAATTCTTCTATCTCGAGATCATCCATGAACGCTTCAATGCGTGTCGTGTCGGGAAACCAAGGTTTTGGTTCGAATCCTCCAACACGCGTGCGCCACATACTTGCGGTTTGAAATATTGGTTTTTCGGGTACCGTCAGTTGGACCAACGCAGTCGGGCGACCGGTTCGTCCGGCTTGATCGATTGCACGATTCAAGACATCAAGGACGGTCGTCCAGTACGGAGCAGCTGACCATGATCCATCAAACAAAATCAATAACGGTCCTGCATTTCCCGCTTGATCGTCTTGTGGATTACGTACGGGACCGGCCAAACCAATAATCATCAATGCAACAATGAGCATTCGAAGAAAAAGCAACCACCAAGGCGTACGGTCAGAAATCCGATCGTCATCCTTGAGACCAAGTAAGAGCGAGACCGCCGGAAACGTACGTCGTGCGGGCGCTGGCGGAACCGCCCGCAAAATCAGCCACAAGATCGGCAAGGCGGCCAACCCCCAGAGCAACCAAGGTGTGGTAAAGCCAAAACCATCCAGAACAGTCATGTCGCTGTACCGTCCAAGGCCCCGTACAACCACAGCAAAGCCGATTGTGGATCCCTGTCTGTCTGATGTCGTCCATATTGCCACCCAACTTCCGAAGCAAGAACCCTTAATTCGAGTTTCCGGTTGGCCAATCGGTCAAGATACTGTGAGCGCAAGTCTGAAGCCTTGAGCGTTTGATGGGTCAGCGTTCCGCCAACACTATCAAAAATGGTCCTACCTTGGTATGGAAAGAGCTCTTCATCAGGGTCCAAGACTTGCAGAAGAACGCCCTTAATCCCTTTATTGACCGCTTCACCGAGTGCCTCTCGGATAACGTCCATGTCACTTAAGAAATCTGAAATAAACACGGCACGCGAATGAGATTTCATCGCGCTGTAATCAGGGGGCTCGTAGTCCACCTCTGCATCCTGCGAAAATGCTTCCGCCATGCGAAAAATCTGTTGACGTTCGCAGCGCGGCGGAAGCGTGACATTTGTGAGCCCCACACGTTCACCGCCACGAACAGACAGAATAGCCGTTGCCAGAGCCAAGAGACGTGAGTGATCAATTTTCCTTGGTCGATTCTTCTTTGACCCCCAGCGCATGGAGGCCCCTTGATCCACCCAAAAAATTACAGATTGCGCGATCTTCCATTCTCGCTCTCTGACAAAATCCACATCCCCCGACGCACTTCGCCGATGATCAATATACCGCTTACTGTCACCAATTTGCACAGGGCGATATTGCCAAAAGTCGTCTCCGAGACCCGATCGACGTCGCCCATGCTCTCCAAGTAATATCGCGCCGGCGAGATAATCGGCTTGCACCAAAAGTGGCAGTAGATGCGATGCTTCAGCTTCGGCTTTCTGCCGCAATACAGATGACGTCACGTGGAACCTTTGGATTTGACCAATTCTGCCGATGTCGATTCAATGAGCTCCGTCAAACTATCTCCACGCGCACGGGCTGCAAAATTTAAACTCATACGATGTCTCAAGACGGAGGGAAGCATTGCCAGAACATCATATATATTCGGCGCAAGTTGGTTTCGAAGAAGAGCATGGGCACGCGAACTCATGATCAACGCCTGCGATGCACGTGGTCCGGGACCCCAGGCAACCATGTCCACAACTTGCCTCGAAGCACTCGGGTCATCAGGCCGAAAAGCACGAACAAGATGAAGAACGAAATTCACGACATCTTCACCAACGGGCATACGCCGTACAAGGGATTGAGCGTGAATAAGTTGATCAGCCGAAAAAACCTGTGTGGCTTTGGATTCTTCTACCCCTGTTGTCGCCCTGAGAATATCTTTCTCCGTATCAAAGTCTGGGAAATCCACATTGATTTGAATAAGAAACCGATCAAGCTGTGCCTCAGGGAGAGGATAGGTTCCTTCCTGTTCAATGGGATTCTGCGTTGCCAAGACATGAAATGGTGGTTTGAGACGATGATTTTTTCCTGAAATTGTGACAACTTGTTCCTGCATGGCCTGAAGAAGTGCCGACTGGGTACGAGGACTGGCCCGATTTATTTCATCAGCCATTAAGAGTTGGCAAAAGATCGGACCACGAATAAACCGAAAACTCCGTTTGCCGTCGTCAGAAGTCTCCAGAACTTCTGAACCGAGAATATCTGCCGGCATAAGATCTGGTGTGAACTGAACACGTTTACCATCAAGACCCATTACCGTGGACAGAGTTTCAACAAGCCGCGTCTTACCAAGGCCCGGTAAACCGATGAGTAATGCATGGGCTCCACAGAGAAGAGCGGTCAGGGTTAGATCAACAACACGTTCCTGGCCAATAAATCTCTTCTTGATTGACTCGCGTGCCACGTTGAGATTGTTCTCAAGTGCTTTGATATCCTCAATCAGCTTTGGATTATCGGCCATGAAAACCTCGTTGTTCATCAAAGATCATGCATATTATGTAAATCTGCGACCCAAGATAGTAAAACAATGAATAATCAAAAAACTGTTAGCCTGACAGTGGAGGAACTTGTTGCGTCTGCTCGAACGGCACAATCGAAATCACTTCCTCCTGTACATCTGTGGGATCCACCTTATTGTGGTGAACTTGATATTCGAATTGCACGAGATGGGACTTGGTTCTATTTGGGGACACCGATCGGGCGCATCGAACTGGTACGACTTTTTTCATCGATTCTCAAAAGAGAGGGTGATCGCTATTACCTGGTGACCCCTGTAGAGAAAGTTGGTATTCGCGTCGATGACGCACCGTTTGTTGCCGTCGATTTTGCCATACGGCAAGAAGAACAAGGCCAGACACTCACCTTTGAAACCCATGTTGGGGATTTCGCGCGTGCAAGTGCGGATTGTCCGATTCGTGTGACGATTGATCCACAAACGCATGAACCATCACCTTATATCTTAATCCGTCGTAATCTTGAAGCGCTTATTGATCGGAAAAGCTTTTACCGTCTCGTTGACCTCGCCGTACATTACCAAGGTTGGTTCGGGGTCTGGTCCCGCGGAGAATTTTTTCCGATTGTTCGATCCGATGAACTCCCCGAAAACGATTAACAGTTTGACACCATCGATCACCATTGGACGAAACATTACAGATCACCACGGTTCCGTGATCAAACGCATCCTTTCTGCTGCGACGTCATTGATCGCACCACAGAGCATTCAAAATCAATGCGCTTCAGCCCAGTTGTGGCCTGTTCCGGCTTCAACAACAAGATCGACATTAAGGTGAACAGCGGGCGTCGCCGCGTTTTCCATAACATTCGATGCAAGTGATGCTATCTCCTCGACTGCCGATTCATCGACTTCAAACAGCAACTCATCATGAACTTGGAGCAGCATTTTCGCAGGTCGATTTTCAATTGCCGGCGATAATTTAATCATGGCACGGCGAATGATATCCGCAGCAGTTCCTTGAATCGGCGCGTTGATAGCGGCTCGCTGGGCAAACCCGGCGCGAGGTCCTCGCGCCGATATCTCCGGAGTATAAATTTTGCGCCCAAACAGCGTTTTTACATATCCATGTTTCTTCGCAAAGGTTTTCGTCTCTTCCATATAGTCCCGGATTCCCGGAAAACGTTTGAAGTAACGATCAATAAAGTCTCGAGCCTCTGAATTCGATATTCCCAAGTTCCGCGCAAGGCCAAAGGCTGATACTCCGTAAATGATACCAAAGTTAATCGCCTTTGCACGACGTCGGACATCCGATGTCAGTTCATCAAGCGGTACATCAAAGACTTCGGAGGCTGTTAGCGCATGAATGTCTATCCCATCCCCAAAGGCCTGCCGCAAGGCCGCAATATCTGCGATATGGGCAAGAATTCGGAGCTCAATCTGCGAGTAATCAAGCGACAACAGAAGATGTCCACGTTCAGCAATGAACGCTTCTCGGATCCGTCGCCCTTCGTCGGTACGGATGGGAATGTTTTGCAGATTTGGATCGCTTGAGGCCATTCGCCCAGTGGATGCACCTGCAATGAGAAAAGAGGTGTGCACGCGATTCGTCCGAGCATTGATGTGCTCTTGCAGAGCGTCAGAATACGTCGATTTCAGTTTTGAAAGCTGACGCCATTCAAGGACTTTCGCAACGATTTCATGTTCAGACGCGAGATCTTCAAGCGCATGTGCATCCGTGACATAAGCTCCTGTTTTCCCACGCTTTCCAGTCGCGAGTGCGAGTTTTTCGAAGAGAATTCGACCCAGTTGCTTTGGTGACGCGATATTGAAGTCCTCGCCCGCAAGCTTATGAATTGTGGTCTCTAATGCAATAATGTTCCTGTCGAATGATTGCGACATTTTGGCAAGAGCTTCGCGATCAATTTTGACTCCGATCCGCTCCATCTGGGCGACCACCGATACCATTGGCCGTTCAAGTGTTTCATAGACAGTGGTGACTCGGTCATGATGCAGGTTTGGTTTGAACTTTGTCCAGAGTCGCAAAGTCAGATCAGCATCCTCCGCCGCGTAAGCGGTCGCTTCATTGATCGGTACATAGTCAAAGGTCCGTGCAGACTTACCAACGCCAAGCAAGGATTTAAGTGATATGGGCTTATGACTCAGGTACCGTTCACTCAATGTATCAAGGCCGTGCCGATGTTTCCCACTGTGGAGCACATAGGACATCAGCATTGTATCATCGACCGGCGCAAGTTGAATGCCATAGTTTGCGAGAATGTGCATATCATATTTGATGTTCTGACCGATTTTGAGAATGCCACCATCCTCCAAGATGATCTTAAGAGCCGAAAGAGTCTCCTTCAATGGCAATTGATCCGCTAGAACTTGGCCCGTCGACTGTCTCGCTTCACCGAAAAAATCCGCGTCGACGCTTTCTCGGTGCTGCAACGGAATGTAGCAAGCGTGCCCAATATCCACGCACAAGGACACACCAACGAGTTCTGCCGACATTTCGTCCAATCCGGTGGTTTCCGTATCAAAAGCTACCCATCCGCGATTTTGAATCTTGTCGATCCATGTCTGCAACGTTTCGATATCGCGAACACATTCATAGTTCGACTCCTCTATCGATGGACCGGAAGGATCATGAATCCACACGCGCCTGGACTCAGCCCTTGTCGTGACACTCTCAGGAGCCTCACGTCCCAACGATTTCGCGATGCGCTTCGTGAGCGTTTGAAATTCCATTTCATTGAGGAATGCGAAGAGCCGGTCTGTATCCGGTTTCCGAACCTCCAACTCATCAAATGTGAAATCCAGTTGCATGTTACACTCGAGCTGGACGAGACGCTTCGAAATCTGAATCTGTTCCCGATACTGCTTGAGCGTATCGCGCCGCTTCGGCTGCGAAATGTCCTCCACGCGGTCAAGGAGTGAGTCGAGATCACCAAACTCGTTGATCAGCGCCGCCGCCGTCTTAATGCCTATTCCGGGTGCACCCGGAATGTTATCGACGCTGTCTCCGGCAAGTGCTTGAACGTCGACAACTCTTTCAGGGTAAACACCAAATTTTTTCAGAACGTCCTCGCGATCAATCGGACGATTTTTCATTGCGTCGAACATCTCGACACCATCTCCGACCAATTGCATCAAATCCTTATCCGAACTCATTATGGTGACACGACCACCTACTTGACGCGCCCTTGTGGCCAACGTCGCAATAATGTCATCGGCCTCAAAACCATCTGCTTCTTTACAAGCGATACCGAAGGCCTCGGTCGCGGCACGTGTCAGCGGCAATTGCGGTCGCAAATCTTCCGGGGTGTCATCGCGATTTGCCTTATATTCGGGAAAAATTTCATTCCGGAAGGTATGCGAGCCCTTATCAAAAATTACAGCAACATGAGTCGGAGCATGTGGACCATGATTTTCCGAGATGTACCGATGAAGCATATTGCAAAAACCTGATACGGCTCCAATAATGAGCCCGTCCGACTTACGGGTAAGTGGCGGCAACGCGTGATACGCACGAAATACGAAATGAGATCCGTCAATGAGATGAAGATGGCACCCTTTATTGAAGGACTGGGTCATGTGTGTCTCTTTCGGCCAATGAAATTGTGTCTTGGTACAGCACATGCGCTGCACCATTTTGATGTATGGCTGCCCCCTTGACATCGTTTCTGAATCCAAGAAATGCACAGCCATAACGGTTGTACAACAATCACTGGACCCAACGCTTGTCCACGTTGTCGATCATTTATCACACGCCGCTTACAGGACAGGGGGAAGAACGTTAACTGATTGCTGGTTCAAAGTCTTTGTGAACGAACTTGCAGTCACAATAAGGACATACGATCCAACCCCGCTCCGTTGGAATTTGCAACCATATTCGTGGATGTCCGAGAGATCCCTCGCCACCATCACAAGCAATTCGAAATGTATCAATCACTTTGACTTCGGGCGCTTCTATGGTCATTTGCCTAAGTCCTTTGAGAAATCTACCATACGCGAGGATAACCAAAAAATAAAACAGTCCATTGTGTCGTATGTTAAAGGACGCACGTGCCTTACTGATCGAACAGATCACGACGACACATTGAATTGTCTTGTTTGACCATTCTGATATGGCATATTGATCCCGAAGTAAAGATCATGGAACTCTGGGCATTCATACAGACAGACGTCTGAGAACGAACAGACGTCGGCATTTTTCGACCAATCGAAGCCAGAGAGATTTTCAGAATCACCACAGCGAACCTGACCACAACGTCGATCAAAGTAGGCAGAGCACGACCATGACATCACGAAAACCCATTGTGTTGTGTATACTGGATGGATGGGGACTGTCCAATCTCGTATCCGCAAACGCACCGGTACTTGCCCAAACACCACACTATGACCACCTCGCCAAAACGGCGCCATTTGCGAAACTGGTGACGCACGGAAGAGCCGTGGGTCTTCCAGATGGACAGATGGGAAACTCTGAAGTTGGGCATTCGACAATCGGTGCCGGACGGGTAATTGAAAGAGACTTGATGCGGATCAATCAAGCGATTGAAGATCGCAGTTTCATGAAAAACCCGAAATTAAGAGACTTTATTCGCAGACTGAAGAGCTCCTCAGGCACAGCCCACCTTGTGGGCATCATGTCGGATGGTGGCGTTCACGGACACATCGCTCATGTCATATCCGCCGCTCAAGAAATTTCGTCGGCTGGAATATCAGTCGCCTTGCATGCGATTTCCGATGGACGAGATGTTCCACCCCAATCTGCTTCGAAACATCTACGGACACTCCAGAATGCGCTCACCGAGGGCATCACGGTTGCAACCTTGATTGGTCGGTACTTTGCAATGGATCGCGATAACCGCTGGGATCGGATTTATGCGGCCTATCGAGCGATCGTCTCTGGAGAAGGACGTCAGTGCCCAAATCTACAGGCAGCTGTTGCAACAGCATACGATCGAGGTGAAACCGACGAATTTATTGCAGC
Organism: Aestuariivita sp.; assembly: GCA_026710045.1. Lineage (GTDB taxonomy): Bacteria > Pseudomonadota > Alphaproteobacteria > Rhodobacterales > Rhodobacteraceae > JAPORY01. The sequence goes on from JAPORU010000161.1 coordinate 44,613, forward strand.
AACCGTATTAGGGCCTTATAACGGGATGCGGAATGGCGATGGCCTCTTTTGCCTAAATTTCCGAGCCGACCGCTCGCGACAATTGCTGTCGGCCATTGCACAGCCAGATTCTGTTCCGTTCACCGTCTCAAAACACCCGAAATTATCCGCACTACTGGGACTTATCGATTACTCGCGCGATCATAGCCGGTATTTTGAAACTGTTTTTCCAGATATCGAAGTTCCAAATTCTCTGGGTTCCTGGATTGCACAACACAACCGCCGTCAATTCCGCATTGCCGAGACCGAAAAATATCCGCATGTCACGTTTTTCTTCAATGGTGGTAAGGAAGAACCCGAGGTGGGAGAGGACAGGTTTATGGCCGCATCACCAGATGTTCCGACCTATGATCGACAACCAGAAATGTCGGCCTCAGAGGTTACGCAAGAATTGGTAGCGGCCATTCATAAAGACTATGACTTTATTGTCGTGAATTACGCCAACCCGGATATGGTTGGACACACGGGTGACTTGGACGCAGCCATTTGCGCATGTGAAGCGGTTGATGCGGGTTTAGGGCAAGCAATCCAAGCCGTGCATTCCGTCGACGGTGCAATGATCGTGACATCTGATCATGGGAACTGCGAGACGATGATCAACCCCGAGACGGGCAATGCCCACACGGCCCATACACTGAACCTGGTTCCAATTTTCTTGGTGAGTAGTGCGCCAAACCTGCGTTTGAACGACGGTAAACTGTCTGATATAGCACCAACCATTCTTGATCTCATGAGCTTGCCGATACCTCCAGAAATGACCGGACAAAGCCTTTTGGAATCGACATGAGTTTCGTCTTGAAATATCCTATTAAGAAAATAACGGAGTTCATCTAAGATGTTCGGAAACGCACCTTTATATTCCATAGCTCTATTTCTCACAGCCTGTTCCGAGAACATAATAAACCGCAAGAAGGCGACTCGAGGATTTGCTGGAGTGGGCGATGGGCATCTCTTCGATACCCCATCCCAGGCAAACATGCTCTCTCCAGCAAACGAAATCGTACATAGAAACCCTATACTTAAAATCGGGAAGGGCCGCCCTAACTCACGTACCGCTCTACGGTCGAAAAAGTTCGCGGACAATGACGGCATTTTTTAGACCCGACACACGACTGTCGACCGCTGTCTCATGCCAAAAAGCTCGACTATGTTCGTCAATTTTTTTGCCCGATCACAGCCAGAGAGACCGCAAAATTCGCCATGCTCAACGAACGGGTCCAGACCGCCATCACCCCGGACAAATAAATTCGGTAATCCGCAAAACCTATGTATATCATTATGTTCCCAATTCATATTGCTGAGATACAACCTTCGAATAATGAACGTTGACGACCTTGAAAAATTGTTTGACTAAGATCCTTTACGGGTTGAACGATCTGTAAATGACCAAGACAAGAAGATTCACGCATCGCTTTGCTGCAGTATTCTGCATCTACAGGGGAACATGATAAATGAAGAAGATACTTATCGCCATCACCGCCGGAATTTTAAGCGGCAGCATTGTTGCGACTCACATTATCAATCCATTGTTTGCGAATGAATCGGATTCAAAAAACGACGTTTATCAGTTCTTGGATCTGTTTGGAGATATTTTTGTTCGAATTCAAACCCAATATGTGGAGGAAGTTGACGAGAAGGCCTTGATTGAAGCTGCCATCAACGGAATGCTGACATCGCTTGATCCGCATTCGGCCTACCTTGCCCCGGATGATGCGGAGCAGATGCGCGTCCAGACACGTGGAGAATTCGGCGGCCTGGGCATCGAAGTAACCCAAGAGGAAGGTTTTGTCAAGGTTGTATCACCAATTGATGGAACACCCGCCGCTGCTGCTGGAATGAGTGCTGGTGACTTTATTACCCATGTAGATGGCGAGAGTGTATTGGGTTTAACGCTTGATGAAGCAGTCAAGAAAATGCGAGGACCGGTGGGATCGGAAATTGTCATTACCGTTGTACGTGATGGTGAACCGGAACCCTTTGATGTGTCGATCATTCGTGATACGATTAAATTGACGGCGGTACGTACGCGCACCGAAGGGGACTCGATTGTTCTGCGAATCACGACATTTAACGACCAAACGATGCCAAATTTGGAGGCGGGATTGAAGGAGCAGCTAAACGAGATGGGAGGGTTGGATGCGATCAATGGCATTGTCCTTGATCTCCGGAATAATCCGGGAGGTTTGCTAACGGAAGCCGTTCGCGTGTCGGATGCATTCCTGGAAAAGGGTGAAATCGTATCAACCCGCGGCCGCAGTGCGGATGACGGTGAACGTTTCAATGCAACGCCGGGGGATCTGGTTGCAGGTAAACCCATCGTCGTACTAATAAACGGGGGTTCAGCCAGTGCGTCCGAAATCGTAGCCGGAGCTCTGCAAGACCATCGACGCGCAATTATCGTCGGTACCAACAGTTTTGGAAAAGGTTCTGTACAGACGGTCGTCCCCCTTCAAGCACAAGGAGCGATGCGACTCACGACAGCGCGATATTATACGCCATCCGGTCGCTCAATCCAGGCTCTCGGAGTGTCCCCCGACATTGTTGTCGCGCAACCGCGTGTAAGGCCCGCAGAAGAAAAAGACGAAGAAAGTCAGACCCGGCGAACACGAACCGAGGATAGTTTACGTGGCCGTCTCAACAACGACAGCTTGAGCGAAGATGAAATCCGGCAAATCGAAGCAGATCGGACAAAAGCTGAAAAATCAGCTGAACTGCGGGAAGAAGACTATCAGTTGGCTTATGCCGTCGATATCTTGAAAGGTCTGTCGGCGATTAATGCTGCGAACTGATTAAATTCGCGCTTCATTCACTATGCTCTACGCGCCCATCAACGGGAAAGAGGGTACGAACAAACTGATATGGGGAGACTGTCAGCGAATTTGACCGCCTCCGGGGGACCGCTCCCGCGTGTTCAGCGGAACGAGAGTAACGATCTGAGCGACGTCTTCGCACCACATCAACGCATCCATCATCCACGAACATAGTGGTCTAAAGACCGATCGCGCTCGACGTCCGATCACACTCTTGCATCGTCGCGAGCTTACAAAGCAAGGTAACAAAACGTTCACGATCATCGGGGAGCGGTCTTTCACCAAGCGCCGGAGCAAGTTTGGTCGATAGAAAATAACCTGTGGTATGCAACGCCGAGATAATCTCCGGGATCGTTGCATCACCGCCCTTCTCTCGCAAGCATGGCGGCAAAGGCAAGAGGCGAGAAGCCCATTCTCCCGCACCTTCGGATGACACCGCACGACCGGACCGCGGAGAAACATAAACCAAGTCCTCAGCCGAACCGTTGACCGCACAGGTCTCCAAATCAAGGCCAAATCCCGCTTCCTTTAGCAGTGCACATTCCCAGAGCACATAGGAGCGTGGCCAAAGGGGATCTTGGCCCAACAAGTCAAGCAAATTTTTACTCGAACGATAAAGGACTGAATGAGATTCACCTTCCGGCAAGATAAAATCCAACAAAGCCAAAACCGTGTTCAACCCACTGAGTGCAAGTCGGTCTGACATTACCATAGCGGCCCGGCTCTTAACAGGTTCCACCTTAAACGTGCCCAAATGCTCGTCAAGTCTTGCGCGCCACGTCAAATCCAATTGCGAACCAGGCTGAAGCACGGGCGCAATCTTACGACTCACACCACCGCGCACCATTCCCAGACGTCGACCATACAGTTCCGTGAAGACCGTAATGATTACCCCTGTCTCACCGTGACGTCGCTTCGCGAGCAGAATTCCTTCGGTGCGCCATTCCATGATACACAGTCAACCTAAAAATACTCTAGGCTGAAACATACCGCATAGGAAGACACGTGGCGCACAACAAGCCGGAAACAGTCGTCATTCCAATCCTTCATCATGCAAGAAATGTCGACCTGACGAATCTTCAATCTCAATCACCCAAAGATCGGGATCAATGCTCCTTTGTCGATCAATCATTGCGTCAATCTTGGCTTCGGATCCACCAAGCAGTTCCATCCACGATCGCTGTGCACGATGCAGATCATACGACCTGTGCATCAATTGTGCCTCACCATTCAGGTTGTTAACCTTGATATAAACCTCCCCCGCGGAATCATCGCCATGAACAACGACATACCCTGGAATGTCGGCAAGCTGCAAGCGTGCCAGGTAGGCTTGAACCCAGAATTTCGACGTCAGGCGGGTCATGTGTTGCCATCGCTAAACTTCAATCCAACCTGCGCATAAAACTCCGGTTCTTCCATCCATCCCGGCCTCACCTTCACACGCAAAAACAAATGAACCGGGCATGCCAAGAACCTTTCCAACTCTCTACGCGCCTCTCGACCAAGCGCTCGGATCGTTTCACCCTTACGACCGAGGACAATACCTTGATGCCCCTTCCGCATGACATAGATCACCTGTTCGATCTTTACGGATCCGTCTCTTCGATTTTCCCATGTCTCCGTCTCGACCATTAATTGATACGGAACTTCCTGATGCAATCGCAACAGCAGCTGTTCGCGGGTTTTTTCGGCCGCAATGACGCGAAGAGATGAATCAGAAATCTGATCTGCGTCATAGAGCCAGGGTCCAACGGGAACCTGACCCGCCAACCAGTTCGTCAAATCGTCGACACCATTCCCGCTTGTTGCAGAAAGCATGAATGTATTCCGAAACACAAAGAGGGCGTTCAATTCTGCTGAAAGTGCAAGCAACGCCTCCGGCGCCACTCTGTCAATTTTATTAATCACCACCGATACCATATCCGCGCGAGGTCTCGCAGCGAACTCCTCAAGAATCATCCTCACCCCGCGTGTGAGGCCACGTTGGGCCTCAACCAGTAAGAGAACAACGTCCGCATCCCTGGCGCCGCTCCAAGCCGCCGCGATCATCGCATGATCCAACCGACGCCGTGGTTGGAATAAACCCGGTGTATCGAGAAAAATTATCTGGGAGTGATCAATGGTGATGATGCCACGAATTCGTGCCCGTGTTGTTTGAACCTTATGCGTAACCGCCGACAGCTTGACGCCGAGGATTCTGTTCATCAGAGTTGACTTCCCGGCATTAGATTCACCAATCAAAGCGACAACGCCGGCGCGAGTGCTCATTCCCCAGGATCCTGAACGTGACGGAGTAATGCAAGCGCCGCCGCCTGCTCGGCCTGTCGTTTTGTCGATGCTTTCCTTTTTGCCGCACGACCATCCTCTAGTGACACCACGACCGTGAATGTCGGCCGGTGATCCGGCCCACTGATGGCACTGACCGAATATTCTGGGAGGGTCATTCCAGATGCTTGCGCCCACTCTTGCAACGTCGTCTTGGCATCTTTGGACATCAATGCACTGTCCTTAATGCGATCTCCCCAAAGACGCACAACCAATGAACGCACCGCCTTAAAATCCGAGTCTCGATAAACCGCAGCAACTACAGCTTCCATTGCATCTGCCAAAATCGCTGTTCTTCGGCGACCTCCGGATCGCATCTCGGACTGACCCAGAAGAAGAGCCTGACCCAATCCTACTTCCAGGGCAACCTCGGCACAGGTCTCCTTTCGTACGAGATAGTTGAAGCGCGTCGCCAATTCCCCGACGGAGGCTCGTGGATTCATGTGCGTAAGCATATCGGCGATAGCAAGACCCAACACTCGGTCACCAAGAAATTCGAGAGTGTCATTGTCTTCGCAAACCGACGATTCAATGGATGCATGTGTAAGAGCACGAACCAGCAGATCAGAATCACCAAATCGATAACCGATCCTGTTTTCTAACGCTCTTAGTCTTCTTAACCGACTCACTCAATCGCCTTAAAATACCGATCGCCACGCCACGCCCAGAAGGAAAACAAGGATCCTCCGGCAGACGAAAACAAAAGACGATCGGCCCGTCCAACAAAATTCTCAAGAGGTACGAATCCGACGCCCCCAACACGTGTCGGATAACGACTGTCCGATGAATTATCACGATTGTCACCGACCATAAAATAATGACCTTCGGGTACACGAAATTCCTGGGTATTATCAGAGCTCTGGTTACGAAGATTCAAGATACTGTAGCGGACCCCATTCGGTAGAGTTTCAATTTGACGTTGCTTTTCACAGATGCTGTTCTGACGCGAAGCAACATTCACACATTGCGGCGACACCTGTGCGGGTCCCTGAGGGTTGCTCGATTCAGCAAAGATACCCGCATCTTCACGTTCAACCGGATCACCGTTAATCAATAGAATACCGTTGCGGAATTGTATCCTGTCTTCAGGCAATCCGACGATACGCTTGATAAAATCGCGCCCCGAAACCGGATGGCGAAAGACCGCGACATCACCACGCTTTGGTAAACCGCCGAACAACCGCGTGTTCGCACCCGAAAAAATGCCGCAGAGATCTTTCGCATCGATATCAACACCCAATGATTCGATCCGAACACTTGGGCAGGAGGCATACGAGTAACCATACACCATCTTGTTGACGAACAAAAAATCCCCGACAAGCAAAGTCTCCTTCATCGACCCGGACGGAATCCAGAAGGGTTGAAAGAACAACGTCCGAAACACCCCGGCAATGAGCAACGCATAAATGATGGTCTTTACCGTCTCAATTGCAAAGCCCGAAGATTTCTTTTTTTTGGCCATTGTCATTCCAATTGATCAGAGTCCAGAATATCTAAGAGCGTCTACGTGTAACGCCCATCACGTCACGTCAAAACGGCATCGTTCTTGGATAAGGCTTCAATCACTACGAAAGCTTGCGCAAACGGATAATCATCCGACAAGGATACATGAATTCGAGCAATATGCCCGATCGGCGTGATTTGCTTCAAGCGCTCTGCAGCAGCACCCTTAACGTGCATGGCCGCTTGACCCATCGCATGATTACCCACCGTCATATCAGACCATGCCACACCCATCCTCAGGCCTGTGCCAAGTGCCTTTGCGCACGCCTCCTTCGCAGCCCATCGCTTCGCATAGGTTCCCGCGCTATCGCGTCGACCATCGGCCTTGTTTCGCTCTGTCTCAGAAAAGACACGATCACGAAAACGATCTCCAAATCGATCCAGAGTCCGCTGAATGCGATCAATGCTGGTTACATCCGTTCCGACGCCCAAGATCATGTCTCAACCTGCAGAATAGAGAGGAAAACTCACACCGAGCGCCCAAGCCAAACACAACCCCAAACCCAGACCGACCCCTGTAACGCCTTGTCGTTTCGCCACCCACCGGCCCATCAATCCATACACCACAAAAAAAAGAACGATTATGGGCATGATCATCATCAAGAAGAACAGTCCATCAAAATCCAGAAAAACCGCAAAGCCCAGTGAACCCAAAAACGCTAATCGAGCCAGCACCCGTTTCCACCACGGCTCCTCCCCGCCGCGAAGGACAAGCGTATCCGCCAGCAAAAACGGTACAGCACCGATCGCCAACGTCACTATGAGCCAAACACGTCCTGATGTGGCTCCATAATTTGCAACATAACGATCCAGCAAAAATCCAAGAACAATACCTCCCCACAGCACGACTGCCGACAGTCCCAGCCAAGAAGGTTTGGGAAACGGTACATGATAACGGTGCAACAACGCAAGTTGAATTGCTCCAAAGAGGCCAATGTGTACAACCAGATGATCCGCAACCAAGACCGGCAGAAAATTGGGCTTCATCCATATTGCCAGTACGGGTGCAACCACTGCAGGAATAAGCAAAAGCACACTAAACCTCCCAGTACTCAAGACGGGTTGTACCGGTTGTTCGAGCTTCGGCAAAAGATACGATAAAGGCCGTGCTGCAAATACAATCGTGACAAGAAGAACCAGAATCCAGAATCCCGAAGCTGGAATCGGCGGAATTTGATCACGGCCGTAATACTCATTGAGCCAAGTCACGGCTTCGAATCGACCCTGGCGGCTGTGCAAGACGCCAATATGTTCGACCATCGGCGCCACAACAGCTTTTCGTCGAACATCATCCCGTATCGCGACCGTCCCGGCATTCGTTTCCGGAACAACCATGCTGACCGCACCCAACGCAAATTCCCGCAATCGAGTCTCCCATTCGCCGACGATCATCAGCATATCCGGAGGATAAGTCGCCGTTATCAAACGACTGAAGGCCGAGACAACAATCAACGGACCGAATGTATCGAATACGTGTGCCGCTCTTATGATCACATCCGTCGCCATTGAGTGCCCCAGCAGCGCGACGGGAGAATCCGAACCTGCATACCTGGAAACGTCATAGAGTTCTTCGATTAGTTTTTGCGTCGTACCATCGATGGCTGTGATATCACCAGACATCGGAATCGGATTACGGCCGTGACCCAGGAAATCAAACGTGATCACCTTATATCCCGCCTGTGCCAGGACCAATGCATAACCTTGCATCATCTGACGAGAACCCGCAAATCCATGCGCAATAACAACTGTCGGCCCGTTCCCATCGTAGACAGTAATCGGCGTTGTACCAACCTTGCCATCGAAAATCGTCAACCCGGCGCGCGCCTGTTCAAGATTATAAACAGCCGCTGCAAAAATGAGACCTATGCAAATCAGAACCAGCCCATTGGACCTATTCATGTCCAAACGACCCTGAAACACCGATTCCATTCTACGCAAACACGCATCGAAACCCGGACGTTAGGACCGTGCTTCATCCATGATACGACGCATTTCCAGGATCGCCGGTTTGAGACCTCTAAAGATCGCCTCTCCAATCAGGAAATGACCGATATTCAATTCCTTCACTGCGGGAAGAGCCGCCACTGCTGCTGCCGTCCCAAAGGTAAGACCATGACCGACATGCACTTCCAAATCCAGTTCATCGGCGTACGCCGACATCTCCTTTATGGCTTCAAATTCATGATCGCGATCTGCAAATCGCCCTTCGTTATGAGCATCGCAATACGCACCGGAATGAAGTTCGACGACATCCGCACCAATTTGCTTTGCCGCATCAATTTGCCGCACATTCGCAGCAACAAATAACGACACCCGACACCCGACATCGCGCAAAGGTGCAATAAAGTCGCTCAGTCGTGACGCCTCACTGACGACATCGAGTCCTCCTTCGGTTGTACGCTCCTCGCGTCGTTCCGGAACAAGACACACGGCATGTGGTTTATGACGTAACGCGATCGCCCGCATTTCAACTGTGGCGGCCATTTCAAAATTAAGTGGCACTGTCAAAACATCCATCAACCGGTCAATGTCCGCATCCGCAATATGGCGACGATCCTCCCGCAAATGCGCCGTGATGCCGTCAACACCCGCATCTTCAGCGAGTTCGGCCGCTCTCAACGGATCCGGACTGTCGCCTCCACGGGCATTTCGAACCGTCGCAACATGATCAATGTTCAGGCCAAGACGAATATACTTCGAATCCTGCATAATATCTCCGATTATGAAACGTGACTGTCATGTGGTTATGTAAACCAATTCCAGCTGGCCACTAACTTTTCTTGGCCAAATTGATTTTTGTCTTTTTCTTGATCGTATTAAATTTGCTTTTGATCACACCGCGGCGACGCTTTTGGTAAGCTCGTATCAACGGCACAGAAAAGTAATAGAACAGCGTCGCAACCACAATCCCAGGCAATATCCCGCCGATCATGAAGGGGAAGAAGACGTCATCGACAAAGGCGTGAAATTCCGTCCAATCGGCCGTACGATCCGTAAAAGTAGCCAAGACATTGTACTTGACTTCAAACCACGCATCAGCGAACCGGCCCAGAAACGGCCTTTGATTGCTCTCAATATATTCAACACCCAGCAACCAGTGTCCCACTTGCAGAGACACCAGTCCGATTGGCACGTAGGTCAACGGATTACCAAAGAATGTTGCCATCAACGAGGCGACAATATTACCACGTACGATCCGGGCGATGATAACGGCCAGAATAAAATGAAAACCGAACAACGGCGTGAAAGTGGTAAAGATGCCCGCCGCGATACCCCGTGCGATGCGCTCGGGACTATCGGGAAGACGCCTGACACGATGCTTGATATAATGAAAGGTACGCCGCCAACCACCTCTTGGGTAGAGAAAATCAACAGCGATTCGTAACACAGATCGCCGATCGCGACGCTTGAATACCACCCCTCTTCCCTTTCACTCTTCAAGCGTCACTTTCAACAAACGCCCGCGTCTTTACCGTCTTCCGAAATCGCTCCAAAGAAGACACATCGCTGTCCGCCTCGAGAACGGCCATCAGCGCATGCAAATGCGTTACGTCCCGCAATTCAACTTCAATCTGCATCTGATAGAAATCAGGTTTCCGATCCGTAAAATTCAAGTTTGATATATTTGCCTTCTGCTCCCCGATTAATGTACAAATTCGCCCGAGAACACCCGCATCATTACCAATGGTCATCAGGAGTGTCGCTCCGTAGACAGGCGGATGGGTGCCCGACTGCCAGTGAAGATCAATCCAACGCCGCGATTCATTTTCATATTGACGCAGAACATCACAATCAATCGCATGAACAACAACCCCCTTACCACGATGCGTAATTCCGACAATTCGCTCACCGGGAAGAGGGGAACAACATGTTGCCCTCTTGAAGGACTGATCTTGCTCAAGACCGATCACGGCACGTAGCGGTGATATCTCGTCAACATCCGATGGCACCAGATCAGAATAAACCGCCTTCACAACACTGTGTGTATTGATTTCCGCACTTCCCAGCATCTTCAGTAGCATATCCCGGTCCTCGAGGCCGAGATTTTTTGCCGCAGTATCCAGAACTTTATCGGTCGACTTTCGTCCAATATTCTCAAAAGCCGCTCGTGCAAGTTCTTTACCCAACTTCTTGAACCGATTTCGATCAAGGTCACGAAGTGCCAGACGAATCGCCGTCCGAGCCTTTCCGGTCGTTGCAAATTCCAACCAGCTTGCCTGAGGTTTTTGTCCCTCCGCAGTAATTATCTCGACAGATTGTCCATTCTTGAGCCGAGTCCAAAGGGGCATGCGCACCCCGTCCACCTTACCTCCCGCCGTTCTTGAACCAAGTTTCGAATGTATCGCGAAAGCAAAATCAATCAGTGTTGCACACTGCGGCAACTCGATCACGTCCCCCTTGGGTGAGAAGCAGAACACCCGATCCGAGTACATTTCCAGCTTGACCGCTTCAAGAAATTCATGATGATCTTCTTGCCCCTCAAACTGCTCATTTAAAGAGGAAATCCATTTCACCGGATTTACGGCAAAAGGATTCTCAACACGAACGCCATCACGATAGGACCAATGGGCGGCTACACCCGTTTCGGCAACCTCGTGCATCGCGTGCGTACGAATTTGCACTTCGACCATCTTGCCATCCTGACCGGAAACCGTTGAGTGCAGAGAGCGATAACCGTTCGACTTTGGTTGACTGATGTAGTCAACAAATCGGTCGGGTACAGCACACCACCTTCTGTGAATGGCACCCAGTGCCCGATAACAGTCCTCCTCATCTTCCGTAATTACGCGAAACCCATAAATGTCCGAAAGACGGGTAAAACCCTGCTTCTTCTCCTCCATCTTTCGCCAGACTGAATAGGGCTTCTTGGCTCTCCCATAAACTTTGGCTTCAATCCCGGCCTGCTCAAGCTCTCGGCGCATATCCATTGTAATGCGATGAATGACATCACCGGCATCCTTCTGCAACGTAATGAACCGACGGATAATCGATTGGCGCGCGTTAGAATTCAGTACCTTGAAGGCGAGATCCTCGAGCTCCTCCCGCATCCACTGCATGCCCATTCGTCCAGCAAGCGGTGCGTAGATTTCCATCGTCTCATGCGCTTTCTTGATCTGTTTCTGTGGATCAAGAGCCTTGATTGTCCGCATGTTATGCAGACGATCTGCCAGCTTGACGAGGATGACACGCAGATCCTTCGATGTCGCAATAAAAAGTTTGCGAAGATTTTCGGCTTCCTTGGTCTCGAGACTCGACAACTGAAGCTTTGTCAACTTCGTGACACCATCGACCAGTATCGCAACTTCCTCTCCAAAATACTGTGAAATTTCGCTGTAGGAGGCTGTGGTATCCTCAATCGTGTCGTGAAGGAGTGCCGTGATTATCGTTGAATCGTCAAGTTTTTGCTCGGCCAGAATCTCAGCCACGGCGACGGGGTGAGCAAAATAGGGATCGCCGGAATATCGGACCTGCCCCGCATGAAATTCTTGTCCAAACTTATAGGCCGCCGAGATACGTTGCGAATTTGTCTTCGGGTTATAGGCGCGGACGAGCGCATTTAAGCCCTCTACCTTTAGCATCCGATCCCCATAACATTCAACTTTCCTTAGCGGCCTCCATGAGTGCTCGCAAAAGATTGGAGTCGACCTCATCGTCGTCGGGCTTATCCTCGGGATCACGCATGAGAAGCATCATCTGATCTTCTTCAGGTTCATCAATTTCAATCTGGGTCTGATTCGATTCAATCAAACGCTCTCGAATACGATCAACCTCTTCTGTCTCCTCTGCGATCTCCCGCAAGGCAACAACGGGATTCTTGTCATTATCGCGCTCGATCGTCAGCGGTCGGCCCGATGAGATTTCACGGGCACGGAATGCCGAAAGTACGACCAAATCAAACCGATTCGGTACTTTATCAATGCAATCTTCAACGGTAACCCGGGCCATTATTGTTCTCCAAGGAAAAAAGAGGAAACCTAGAGTTTAATCTTGCGTTGCGGTTCTTTCAAGGCCCAAAATTTCTAGTCACGGGTCCCGTTTAAAATGTTTCGCCACATGAAAAGAGAAAAACTGAAAGCCGCCCATTGTCTTTTCAGTATATATCCGTGTGTAACTGACTCGGCCCGCAATCACTACCACACCACATATGCATAGCAAGTGACGGACGGAGTCTCTTTATAAGAGAGCATTTCTTGGGCGGCATTTAACCGTAAGGCAGCCGTCACTTCCTCGCCTGCCACCGACACCCCTATTATGAGAGCGATCCGCACGGAAGCTCGAACATGACGTGTGAATCATGCATATCATCGTTTTCGTTGACGTCTTTCGTACGCGATCCGGATCAGAACGCGTCCTGTCATTCTTGCCGATTGCACAGAACAAACTTGACGACCGCCAAGATCAGGCGGGTTGGTTGGACTATGACAAACAAAGATGACAGTTTTCCGGCCAAGACTGAACGGGTCGATTCAAGCGTATTCGATTGAATCGGATCGGGCATGATACGGCGGACAGAGACCCCTCCACAGAGAATCACCTTGGTGCAGAACCGCTTGATGGGCACGGTATCCGGACTGTATGGATCGCGCACTTCTGTTGACGCCTTCCCGTTACGTTTCGGACGGAACATTCGTCAGAGCGTGCATACGATCGAAAACGTCGATCCCCAGTTGGCGATAAAGATCGAGCATATCGATCATCACCCAGTTCTCGCGGATCTGCCGGTGCTCCACGCGCCAAAAATCCAACGACCGTCGGTTGAAACGCTTGCCCGTGGGCGCAAGTCCCAGAAAACCTTCGCCAGAATGCGTGGCTGTACCCGAGGGCCAACCGGTGAAAGCCACCAGATCACGATCGCCAAAGAACACGCCTTCATCCAGGTGACGCGTGTTTTTAGACAAACCCGTCCGAAAACCTTTCAATACGATATCACGGATGCCGTTGTGTCCGCGCGCCGACCCAATACCCGTAGGTCCGTACCACGGCGCATGCGGGTGCCAGTGCGCCCCGAGACCACGATCGGGCGTTTCCTCATCACCGTTCTGCAAATCGTGAAGCATGTCCCAAACGACTTGCACCGATGTCGCGGCCCATTTGGCGTCGAAAGGTGATACAATTGCACCGCGTCCGTCGGATGGACCGGGGCACATCCATTCCACTCCACGTTGTGCCCCCATCGGCCAGACGTTCGCCTGACGCATAAGCTGTGGAATGTCCCACAACGCTTCCATCTCAACGATCTGGTTCCCCTCGACCCGGAAGTATTCATGATAACGCATGAAGACCGGTACGCCGGTGGACGGGATCCCGATCCATGGAGCCTGAAAGGTACCCATAAAATGTCCACCAAGACCAATCCAATCACCCGATTGTCCATCACCCCATCTCGGTCCGGCCATAACGATAAAGTCCGCACGCTCCATATCGGGAAACGCAGTGAGAAACGGTGCGTAAACTCTTTTCCAGAATGCGTTTGCCCCGATCATTTCACCGAAGGGATATCCGAGACGCAGTCGTGCCACAGGAGAGATCACACTATCCAGGGTCTCCTGAATCATGCCTGCATCCGCAGACCGTAAGGCCTGTCTAAGCGGAGCGATGAGCTGTTTATGCACGTTGTGTCGACTCACCCTTCACGGCCCCTGCTGTCAACATGCTACCCCTCTCTGATGCAGATAAATCTGCGTCTTCACACTATGAACACCATTATCGTCTATGCGCGACAACGTCTGAAAAACTTCTAATCACCTTATCTATGTCCACCGATTCAACAATGAAACGCACCGCCTCAATTGCGCACAAGGTGCACAAGGTCATTTTTTCTGCAAGACCATTAGAATTTAAAAGAAACCTCAACGCTTGTCCTCGTTCATCTGAATTTAGCGGACTCCTTAAACCGACGATATATCACACAAAGCGTCCTCTGGTAAATCGTCGACCATATCTCTGACTGTCTTTCCTGACAAAGGATGACGCCATTCAGGAGCGATATCCAATAGAGGAATAAGTACAAACGCACGGTTCTCCATTCGAGGATGTGGAAGAACCAATTGCTGCGGCGCACGCACCCTTTGTTCCTCCAAGGTTAACTCACGCCACAACAGATAGGTATGCCTGTCGGGCCAGATGGATGATCCCGCCGCGATCAAATCAAGATCAAGCGTACGATTTCCCCAACGTTCATGACGCTGGCGTCCCATCACCGCTTCCGTCTGATGAAGTTTGCCAAGAACCTTGTCCGGTGTCTCACGAGCGCCTATGACAATAGCCGCGTTGATGTAACTTGGACCTGCTCCCTTCGGAACGCATGGCGTTCGGAAAAAACGGCTGACCGATCGAAGCTCAATTCCCTGAGTCACCAATTCCTGTAATGCACGCACAAGATTACTTTCCGGTGCTCCATCCGGCTCTGATAAATTTGCTCCCAGGGCAACCAACATTTCAGAATGATCACAAGGCATGAATTGGGCTTTGTCCATCAGAAAAGGGCCTAGGTATGTGACTTCTTATCTTAACGTCAATCGTCATTAAGAGACCGCATCGTGACGACTCGTTCAGAGCGTTCAAGGCAAAGAGCTCAATCCCTGTATCATCCAAAAGCGGGCAAATGCAAAAACTGCACGACACGACCGGTCTGAACACAGACATTCAGCCTTTAACATTTAACATCACGTGACCATACGAACACATGCCCACCCGCTGCGAGCGGAGCGTGATTCCACAATTGACGACAGAATCATGGAGATTATGAATCAACGCAGATCACAGGCGGCTTTTCGACACCAAACACACTTTCAACAAATGAAAATGCATCTGTTAACTCGGTAATAACCGAGTCAACGCCAATCTCTCGAATAGTTTCCGCATGACTGTGATTCAGGGTCCCGCCAACCATGATCTTAATGTCCGGACGTACGACACGGGCCGCGAGAATAATCCGACACAACGTATCAAGATGCCGGGTTCCCGAGACCGACAACCCCAAGAGATAAACGTCATCATCCGAAATCATCTGAATAATGTCATCATAGCCCTTGTCGATCAGGTGAATGACCTCCCATCCATTTCGACGAAACAGGTCCGTGGCTATCTCAACTCCAAGCGTATGTTGTTCACCGGGAACAGCCGAAAACAAGAACTTGGGCTTTCGACCGTGGGAGGGAGGAGGATAACGTCTCCGCAATGCATACAGCATATTGTAAATTCGCGAGGTGGCTAAGGTCACCTCCACAAAACTCAATTCGTTCGTTTCCCACTTCGCGCCCAGCTGTCGCGCTGCCTCCCCAAAATAACTCTGATAAATTCGATGGAATGGTAAATGCGCCCGCAACAGTTGCAGCAGGAATTTATTTGCCCGAAAGGAGCGCTCGGCACATAAGACTGTGCAAAAATAGTCAATTTCGCTTGCAGGTGCACGCCAATTGTCCCTATTTCCAGCGGTCAAGCGATTCAGGACTTCGCGGGCCAGACTCTCCATGGACGGCGATGAAATCACCTGTTCAAGTGACTGCAAGACGTCCGGATGTGACCTTGTCAAACCCTCTTCCGGATCCATCATGGGACTTTGAACATCAATATAACGTTTTTCACAACATGCAGCCATTCTCGAAAATACACAATCGATTGTATTGATTTTTTAGGATTATTCCAATATCTTTTGATCAACATTGATCATATGAGTGAACGGCCTTGTTTTTGGGAAAAGCAAGACATTCTTGCGACATCCACCGATATCATAAATATCACTCTATTTGTCGTAAATGGAACGGAATAGTCCAATGAGCAAATCACCTCTGACCCTGTATCTCGCTGCGCCACGTGGCTTTTGTGCCGGGGTCGACCGCGCAATCAAGATTGTTGAGTTGGCTCTCGAAAAATGGGGTGCACCTGTCTATGTACGCCACGAGATCGTCCATAACAAACATGTGGTGGACGGACTCCGGAACAAGGGCGCGGTGTTTGTCAAAGAACTGGAAGAATGCCCGGATGATCGCCCGGTTATTTTTTCAGCACATGGCGTACCCAAGTCTGTACCGAGTGAGGCAACCGCCCGGCAGATGGTTTTTGTTGATGCCACCTGCCCGCTCGTTTCGAAGGTGCACATTGAGACCCAACGCTACTACGAGCAAGGATTACAGATGATCATGATCGGACATAACGGCCATCCCGAGACGATCGGAACGATGGGTCAGTTGCCCGACGGTGAAGTATTGCTTGTCGAAACCGTTGAGGACATCGAAACAGTCGACGTCCGTGATCCGCAAAAGCTTGCATACGTTACTCAAACGACTCTCTCGGTTGACGACACATCGGATCTCGTTGCCGCATTGCAAAAACGCTTCCCCGACATTATCGGACCTCACAAGGAGGATATTTGTTATGCGACAACCAATCGGCAAGAAGCTGTGAAAGCAATCGCGAAGAAGGCCAATGCTCTCATTGTCATCGGCGCATCAAATTCCTCGAATTCCCAACGACTCGTCGAAGTCGGAATTCGCGGAGGCTGCCATTTTGCCCAGTTGGTACCAAATGCGAGCGAAATCAACTGGGGCGCACTGAACGAGATGGAATCAGTTGGCGTGACCGCGGGAGCCTCAGCACCCGAAGAACTCGTACAAGGTGTCATTGAGGCATTTTGCGATCGGTTTCATGTGACCATTGAGACCATTGAGACCATCAAGGAAAATGTTGAATTCAAGGTACCGCGCATTCTACGACACACATCAACGGACGCGGCGGCCGTATGACATCCACCAAGCTATTCAACTATGATAATTGCATATGAGCGATCTGGAAACGATCGCTGTTTATAATGAGAAAGTGAAGGATTACGTCCGTTCTCTGGCCCCATTTGCGTCAAAGGATCCCCTGATTGATGAATTTATTGCCGTGTGCCCAAGAAATGGGCGCGTTCTGGATTTAGGATCAGGACCTGGAGCTTACGCTGAAAGAATGGCAACGTCAGGTTTATACGTTGACGCCGTCGACGCCTCTTCCGAAATGATCCGTCACGTCCCAATACATCCGCGCATTCGCACCCAAGTCGCCACCTTTGACGCGATATCCGCCCACAGTATCTATGACGGCGTATGGGCCTACTTCAGTCTTCTGCACGCATCCCGAGCAGCATTTGAGCGGCATCTCCATGCGATTCAGTCCGCGCTCAAACCCAAAGCCGTATTTTTTCTCGCCATGAAAGTGGGTCAAGGACATCGACGAGATACTCTCGGGCGATATTACGAATACTATGCGCCTGACGAACTCAAATGTTCACTCACGGCAGCCGGTCTCGCACCACGGCGCCGTTGGACAGGGGTATCTGTTGGACTCTCAGGTGAGTCCGATCACTGGATTGCACTTGAATCCTATGCTTGAATTCCACGCCTATACCGATGGGGCCTGTTCCGGAAATCCGGGATGCGGAGGTTGGGGCGTTGTTTTGCTCGCACAAGACGGCAACACACTAATTAAGGAACGCGAAATCTCCGGGGGTGCACCGCATACAACAAACAATCGCATGGAGCTCTTGGCCGCCATCACGGCGCTAGAGGCTCTGTCGAAGCCAGTTCAGATAACCGTTTATACCGACAGCACATATGTCAAGAACGGGGTCAATTCGTGGATGCAAAAATGGAAAGCCAATGGCTGGAAAACAGCCACAAAGTCTCCTGTAAAGAACCAAGATTTATGGAAGCGTTTAGACGTGGCCCGAACCAAGCATAAGGTCACCTGGAAGTGGATTAAGGGTCACGCCGGTCATTCGGGAAATGAACGGGCCGATCGGTTGGCCCGGTCTGGAATGCAACCCTTCAAGGAAAAGACGTCCATCGACATCATGGGGTAAGCAAACCTGGCCTCAATACTCAACCATATCCATTTCCAGGTAAAGATTACCTTCAATATGTCCGTGTGCCGGATCTCATCTTGCGTGAAGAAATGACTGTCAAGTCTACCAGGCCCAAGGCCCAAAGAGTCCGCCAAGGAAGCATTGAGTCCCATTCCTCATTGTCTGAAAATGATCAATCACCCGACATTAGATTTTTTGAGATGCTTGTGTGTAGATCAACGCGTCCGTATTTCAAGTTCCCGAATCCAAGCCTTGTCCCGAATCCGTTTCAGGCCGTTCGTGATGACGACGTCAAGCAACGCCGGTTTGCGGGCACGGCGTCCAATATTCCAAGACGCTTATCAAACTGTCCGGTTTGGTGCGGAACGTGACCAGCAGGTCCGTCCATGTTTGCACACTCTCTCAATCCCACGGAACAGGACCAGGAAACCCTTCGCCCCATCAACCATCTGGACTGCCTGAACCGGAAGATCACCCGCTTCATGATCCCAAACTCATGATGTCTGTAAAGAATAACCGACGACAACTGCCGGACCCGAAATGCTTCACCCAAGGCAATCAAAGAGTTGAATTCGGCGACAGAATCAAACGACGAGACAAAACTGCATGACAGGACTGTCACCCACTTTCCAGAAGAAACCAATGTAATCCGCAATAACATTTATGGATGACGAGATTTGCCTTCTTCGTTGCACTACAGCAATACAAATTAACCATTAATTTATCAATATAATAAAAAATTCGATAATTTAATATTATATTGTGTTAATTTGATATTAGCATGTTTCAGAAAATCACGATTTTCTATGTGACACCCCGCGCACGGTGCGCGGTCTTATGGGAGGAAATCTATGACCTTTATGCGTACTGCTGCGCTCGGTGTCACATTGGTAGCTTCAACCGCTCTGACAGCCTATGCAGATTCACTTACAATAGCGATCGTGAACAACGGTCACATGATCAACATGCAGAAAGTAGCGGAAAGTTATACGGCAGAGACTGGCGTCAAACTGAACTGGGTATCTCTGGAAGAAGGTGTTCTACGTGAACAGGTCACGTCTGATACAGCAACGGGTGGTGGCCAGTACGACATCATCAACATCGGTATGCAAGAAGCGCCGATCTGGGGTGCCGCTGGCTGGATTGAACCTCTCGACTTTGACGTTGAATATGACGTGGAAGACATTCTTCCTGCGATGCGCGCGGGTCTATCTCACGACGGTACGCTTTATGCGGCACCATTCTATGGCGAGTCCTCGATGGTGATGTACCGCAAAGACCTCGCGAACGCAGCGGGCGTAACAATCAAGGATCATGACACCTGGTCTCGCATCAAAGAAGCAGCCGCTGCAATGCACGATCCAGACAATGGAGTCTACGGTGCTTGCCTGCGCGGCAAGCCCGGTTGGGGTGACAACATGGCGTTCATCACAACAATCGTGAACTCTTTCGGTGGTGCATGGTTTGACGCGGACATGCGTCCATCGCTTGACACTCAAATGTGGAAAGACGCTATCAACTTCTATGTTGACCTGCTTGGCAACTACGGCCCTCCGGGCTCTGAAGGCAACTCTTTCAACGAAATCCTTGCACTCTACAATGAAGGTAAGTGCGGAATGTGGATCGATGCAACAATCGCCGCGTCATTCCTGGAAAGCGATCAGGTTGCGTACGCTCAATCACCAAACGCTGGTAACGCTGTTGGCGCAAACTGGCTATGGGCATGGGCGATGGCCGTTCCGGCGGGCACATCAAACGCTGACCAGGCAAAGGCGTTCATTGAATGGGCGACGTCTAAAGACTATGTTCAAGCGGTAGCGAACCATCCTGATTTCGGCTGGAGCTCTGTTCCAACGGGTCAACGTGCGTCAACTTACGCGGTACCTGAGTTCCAAGCGGTTGCGCAGTTTGCGTCAGCTGAAATGGCGGCAATCGACTCAGCCGCTCCCGCAGCATCGGACATCAAGCCTTATGTTGGCGTTCAGTTCGCAGCGATCCCCGAATTCCCGCAAGTTGGTTCGGCGGTTGCGCAAGAAATGGCCGCCGCACTTTCCGGTGCAAAGTCTGTCAATGATGCCCTGGCCGCTTCCCAAGAAGCAGCAGACGCAATCATGAAAGAAGCAGGCTACTACGAATAACGACGACCCTAATCTTGAAAGGTCCGTGTAATCTTCGGGCCTTTTTCCTCCACGACAACAATCCAGTCGCTAGGGACCGTCTGTTGTTTCCCGAACCACTGCCAACCATCGATCAGTGACGTGATTTGAACGCTGCCTAAGCACTGCAAAATGACAAACCGAACACTTCCGCGTCTCCTTCAGGCACCAGCAGTTGTCGTACTGTTAATTTGGATGCTTGTGCCACTCGGCATGACGCTTTTCTTTTCCTTCATTCGCTACGTCCTAAATAGTTTAAGTCGTCCCGAATGGACCAGACCGTCCATCGAAAACTGGCGTGGTTGGGGAAATTACAATTTTGTTCTGGAAAACAAAGACTTTTGGTTTGCCGTTTCCAATTCTGTGGTCATTGTCGGGGGAATCATCGTCCTGACGGTCATTCTCGGCCTGGCCATTGCCATCTTGGTTAATCGAACTTTTCCCGGTAGGGGTATCGTACGTGTATTCTTAATTTCACCCTTCTTTGTGATGCCCGCGGTAAACGCGGTTCTATGGATCAATATGATCCTTGATCCCGTTCTGGGCCTGCAAGGTTTGGCCGTAAATGGTTTGAACGAAATCGTTGCAGGACTAAGAGACTTCCCAATACTGGGTGCCTTCTTCTCACTTTGGCCAGAGATTGAACCGATTTCCTTCCGCGCGACGCAAACAAGCGCCCTTGCGGTCATCATTATGGTCACATGGCAATGGACACCGTTTGCGGTCCTAATTTTCTTGACGTCGTTGCAATCTGAAGATCAGCAACAAAAAGAAGCTGCGGTCTTGGATGGCGCAAGCGCATGGGCAATGTTCATCAACTTGACCATTCCGCACCTGGCACGACCAATCGCAATTGTCGTTATGATCCAGGCGATCTTTCATCTCTCCCTCTACGCTGAGATTGAGATCGTCAGTCGCGGAAACGGAAACAAGAACCTACCCTATCTCATCGGCGAATTCGCAACCAACAACATTGGGGCGGCAAGTGCCACGGGCATATTTGCGGTCATTCTAGCCAATATTGTCGCAATCTTCCTGTTGCGCATGGTTGGTAAGAGTTTGATGAATTAACGGGCGATATCATGGCAGTCGTTGCACAATCGTCTACGTTCAGCCGCATCTTCTGGCCCACTGTTGCCTGGCTGACCGCGATGATATTCTTTTTTCCAATCTTCTGGATGGTGTTCACAAGTTTCAAAACAGATGCCGATGCTGTCAAGCCCGAGTACTTGTTCTTCTTTACGCCGACATTCGAAAACTACCTCAATATGACGGAGAACTACGATTATTGGCGGTTTGCTATCAACTCAGTGATTACTTCTACGTTTGCAACGGCGTTCGCGCTGGTGGTTGGAGTACCTTGTGCCTATTCGATGGCCTTCAATCCAACACCCGCAACAAAGAATATCCTGATGTGGATGTTATCGACCAAGATGCTACCCGCTGCGGCCGTGCTCTATCCGATGACATTTTTGACAAAGAACTTCCTTGGAATTTACGACACACATTTTCTGGTGATTGTCGTGCTGATGTTGATCAATCTCCCGATAGTGATCTGGATGCTGTTCACCTATTTCAAGGAGATACCCAAAGAAATCATCGAGGCTGGCAAAATGGACGGCGTGAACACCTGGGGGGAGATCAAGGATATTCTCATCCCATTGGCATGGGGAGGTGTCGCTTCAACCGCGCTACTCTGCTTCATCTTTTGTTGGAACGAGGCCTACTGGACCGTGCGCCTGACGACAACAGAAGCGGCCACACTATCGAAGCTGATCGAAGGCAACCGTGCACCAGAAGGTTTGTTCTTTGGACGTTTATCAGCCGTTTCCACCGCAGCTGTCGGTCCAATCGTTGTGTTAGGATGGTTCTGTCAAAGGCAACTTGTTCAAGGCCTAACATTCGGAGCCGTAAAATAATGTTCAATTCCGCACTGACATCTTGGGCACGGAAGACAGCTCGCGTGACAGGCGCCAAGGGTTGCCGCACCACAACGTCCGCAAAACACTGTGAAGAAGTGAATACCCACATTTTGTCGGTCAAAACCAGATGCAGTTTGAACAACACTTGCATGACAAGGTATTTGACGCTTGCCGTTAATTCTGACACCAACCTCAGCAGTTTTGCTGAATGGATGGCAGATGAGCAGCCCGAGACATTGTTCCGTAATACAGCGATGACTGGCATCAGAAACGTCCCGGATACTGATCTCGACCAGCACGACCGTCCACTCCCGATCAATATGCGCGCACTCTATTCAGTTATGCCTTCTGTTTCAGAGGTAGGAGCCGCAAACGGTAAAACGCGATCGCCCACTACTCTCTCTTCACAGCCAGAACACCGGAAGAAGGATTTGATGCCGCATTATGATTCGGCCACGGCAGCGCTGAACAGCAATATGCAATCGGCCGGACACGCACTCGCCCCCCTCAACATCCGAATAAACCGTATCCGCCCCAACGCTGTCGACATGCCGATGCGGAAAGATGTTGATGCTTTATTTGCAAATTTTGAAAACAACGCAATCAAGCGAAAGACACGAGAAGAGGGCGATACTGTTCCGTTAGGCCATAGGGGTCGTCCAGACAAAATTGCGCGTATCGCACCATTTCTTTTCTCAAGAAAATCTCAATATATGAGTCCACGCAGACGCTGAGCGTCAACCACGGACCAGTTCAAAGGATGTAGATAGTGTCAATTATCCAACCCGAGTTTGAATATGTCGATCGCGGGACGGAGAGTATTCGATATCTGGAGCACGGATGGCCAACAGAGCTTTGCCGTTGGCATAGCCACAAGGAATATGAGCTTCACCTCATCACCGCAACGCGCGGGAAAGTTTTCATTGGGGACTACATCGGAGATTTTGAACCTGGCAGCCTATTCCTCACAGGTCCAAACCTGCCACATAACTGGGTAACGGATGAACATACGCATCCTGAACCTGTTGAAATCAGAGATATGCTCGTTCAGTTCAGCGAAGACAGCATAGCCAATCTAACGAATGCATTCGCCGAATTCAAAGAAATGGCACAAATGTGGGAGCTCGCGACGTCAGGTATCGAATTCATGGGATTTGATGCGACTTTCGCACGCGGACATTTAGAACGTATTCGCAACACACGCGGTGCAGAGCGCATCTCTTCCTTTATTCATTTCTTGATGCGCATTAACGAACATGCCGAAAAATGTGCACTGTCGGTTGCATGGACCGCAAAACCCGAGGGAAACTCAAAACAAGCCCGAATCGGCGCGGTGGTCGATCACATCTCGCAAAACTACGCAGAGGACATCACACTTAATCAAGCGGCGAGCATGGTCGCTATGAGTCCCCTTACATTCTCGCGAAATTTCAAGAAGGCGACAGGCCATAATTTCATTGAGTTTGTGAACCGTGTCCGTGTCGGGCAGGCATGTTCCCTACTCTATGCAACGGATGATCCGGTTTCATCAATTTGCTACGATGTCGGATTCCACAACCTTGCAAATTTCAACCGTCATTTCTTGAAGATGAAAGAAATGACTCCCACGGAATTCCGTGAGCTTGCGCGCAGTGAACTTGTCACATCGAAGGGCGCAAAGCGGTGAACTGTCAGTCCAATACAATAATTGAACAGACACTCTATGATCGGCGAGACTGTCAAATCGGCCTTGTTCATCTCGGATTTGGCGCGTTTCATCGTGCGCATCAGGTGGTGTATATTGACGACTACATGGAACTAACCGGCGATCTTGCCTGGGGGATTGCTGCCGTAAATCTACGTGCAGAAGACGCTCATAGCTTTGCCGAGTTTACAAAAGATCAAGATGGTTATTTGCTGAAGACGACAACACCATACGGAATGAGCACCTTCCGTATGGTGCGGCCGCACGTCCATTTTTCAGATTGGTCGCAAAATGATGTTGAGGCAGAAAGCCTGCTCAGTCTTGCCAGTGTAAAGGCGGTCAGCATAACGGTTACGGAAAGCGGTTACTACCTGGACGACGACGGGACTCTGAATACATCTGATCCCATTATTGCAGAGGAGATTACGGGAGGCATAAAGCATTCCGTGTATGCCTATTTATCGGCAGCACTAACGCAGCGCATGGCTACGACTGCGGCCCCAATTACGATTTTATGCTGCGACAACATCCGGTCAAACGGTGAAAAATTGGAGCGAAACTTCAGGGAATATCTCCTGGCAACTGGTCGTGACGACCTTGCCGAATGGATTCGAAACAATGCAACTTTTCCAAATTCGATGGTTGACCGAATTACTCCGCGCGCAACTGATGCACTTCGGTCTGAAATAAATGCATTTGCACCTCAACAACAATCGAAGGCCATTCATGGTGAAAGCTTCACGCAGTGGGTGCTTCAAAATAATTTTGCGACGGATATGCCTGTACTTTCAAAAGTCGGCGTGGACATTGTTAACGATGTCGGCCCATACGAGGAAGCAAAAATTCGCATTCTCAATGGTGGTCATACGGCCATTTGCTATCTCGGCGCATTAGCGGGACATCAAACCTTCGACCAAGCAATGGCAAATCCACGGTTGCGTGCGCATTTTGACGGTTTTGAAACCGACAATGTTCTACCAGGCCTGACGATGGACTTACCCTTCGATAAGGCAGCGTATCGCGACTTAATTGCCGAACGCTTTTCCAACGCGGCAATCGCTGATGACTTGGGACGAATATGTATGGATGGCTGGTCGAAATTCCCGATCTTCATCCGTCCAACCGTGAAAAGCTGTTTGTTACAAGGTATCAGCCCGATATGGTGTTATGAGAGTATCGCCAGTTGGTATGTTTACGCGCGTCGCTTTGCAAATGGGCAAATGCATATCAACTATGTTGAGCCCTATTGGGACGATCTGAGTCCGCTATTGGTACGCGGTCAGGAAGAGACCTTTGCTCGCACGGAAGCACTTTGGTCCACCTTATCCAAAACATTTAAGGAATTTGTACCGCAGCTGGTTTCTGCAATTGAGAGAATGGAAAAGTCATGGCCAACCTGAATATTCGAGATGCCAAGAAAGCCTACGGAAACACAGAAGTTATCCATGGAATCAATCTTGATATTGAGGATGGTGAGTTCGTTGTATTCGTTGGTCCGTCGGGATGCGGCAAATCAACGCTCTTACGCATGATAGCGGGATTGGAAGATATTACATCCGGCAACATTTCCATTGGCAATGAAGTTGTGAACACAATCGCACCGTCCAAACGCGGTGTGGCAATGGTGTTTCAGACATATGCTCTCTATCCGCATATGAACGTCTTCAAGAATATGGCCTTTGGTTTGCGTCAGGCAAAAATGCCAGAAGATGAAATTGAGAAACGTGTAAACGCGGCGGCTGAAGTTCTTCAGATCACCGACTACCTAAATCGAACACCACGTGCCCTATCAGGCGGGCAAAGACAACGTGTTGCGATTGGCCGGGCAATTGTACGCGAACCGAAGGTGTTCTTGTTTGACGAGCCTTTATCGAACTTGGATGCCGCACTTCGTGTACAGACTCGTCTCGAGATCGCCCGTCTTCACCAAAGTTTGGGGACAACGATGATTTACGTGACACATGACCAAGTCGAAGCCATGACCTTGGCGGACAAGATCGTCGTGCTTCGTAGTGGGATCATTGAACAAGTAGGTTCACCCGTTGATTTGTACGAAAACCCGGGCAACATGTTTGTCGCTGGCTTTATTGGCAGTCCCAAAATGAACTTCTTCAGTTCCAAAGCGTTTACAAGAAGTATTGCGACCATAATTGAGGGCGCAGCCCATGGTGACATCATTGGCATTCGCCCAGAGCATCTTCGAGTGACCACAAAAGAAAATGCAATGCTCAGTGCAAGGCTGGAATTATTGGAAAATCTTGGTGAGAACGTGTTGGCTCACTTCGTTTCTCAGGACGACACCGCGTTGATTGCGAAATTGGATAGGCTTCCGACGGAAAAGATCGGTGACACGATGCATTTTACAGCCAACACAAATCTGATCCACCTGTTCGACAACAAAACAAAAATCCGGAAATAAGCAATTCATTGCTGCAGTCAGGTGTTGATCAATATAGTGCCAAATGACGATGATGCGTTTGTTCCGCTGGTCGATGGTCAAAACGAAGGGACTTTTGGTCGAAGACTCCACAACTATACCACCCAAAACTCTTTGTGAATTCCGGTTAAGATCAACCCATGCAAGGCGAAATGCCCTCATGATTATACACGGAATGATCAGATAACACTTATTGTGGATCACTCGGACAAGATCTGTCTCACGCTGTTCGGAACCGCATCTCATCCACGCATTGCACCGTGGATCGTTACCCGTTCTGTAAAAACATAAGCGAACAACAATCGGCAGGATGCTCCAGAAGCGACCGGCAAATCGGCTTCCCAATAAGTTGCCGGTCCAGCCCACCGGTCGAACCCCTTCGTAGATGATCAGCGGCGATTCCTGCCGACTGTTCCCAGGAAGGCGTTACTCATATTCCGTGATAGAGGCCAGCTTCTTGTGAAATATTCACCATGAAATGCGAGAGATCTCCTTGAAGGATATCGATAGCCGGTGCGCCCTCGACAAAAACGACTCCACACGTTATCTCGCCGATAACAAAAAGACAGTTAACCTCACTTAGACTGTATTGACGCAACCCAATTCTCATTTGGTTCAAGAGAAAGTGGAATAATGGGCTTTAAAATGGGCATTATAGGGTTGCCGAATGTTGGGAAGTCCACCTTGTTCAACGCCTTAACCCGAACAGCCGCCGCCCAAGCTGCAAATTTTCCCTTTTGTACCATTGATCCGAATGTTGGTGAAGTATCAGTCCCTGACTCACGTCTCAATCGAATTGCGGAAATCGCCAAGTCCGCGAAGATTATTCCCACGCATATGACATTTGTAGACATCGCCGGACTGGTCAAGGGCGCATCGAACGGAGAAGGACTTGGCAACCAGTTTCTTGCCAACATACGAGAAGTCGACGCTATCGCCCATGTTGTCCGGAGTTTTGATGCGGACGACATCACCCACGTCGAAGGTCGGATTGATGCCGTAGAAGATGCCAAAACCGTTGAACTGGAATTGATTCTCGCCGACCTCGAGTCGGTTGAAAGACGGCTGCAAGGGCTATCACGCAAAGTGCGCGGAGGTGACCGTGAAGCCATACAACAAGATCGCTTGCTTCGGCTGGCACAAACGGCCCTCGAAGACGGCCACGCTGCGCGAACCGTCGCGGTAAATGACAATGACCAAAATATATGGATCAGGCTTGGGCTCCTTTCCGCAAAACCTACACTCTATGTCATTAATGTAAATGAGGACGATTGTGTCCATGGCAATGTTCATTCAAACGCGATTGCCGAAATGGCCAGATCTCAAGGCAATCAATTCGTGTTGATCAGCGCTCGGATTGAAGAAGAGATTGCCCGGCTTGATCGACCCGAAGCTGATTTCTTTATCGCCGAGTTAGGGTTGACAGAACCCGGTTTGAACCGACTCATCCGGGCCGGATATGATCTACTGAACTTACAGACCTTCTTCACGGCGGGTCCCAAAGAGGCGCGGGCCTGGACGATCAGACATGGAACATACGCTCCAAAGGCCGCCGGAGTTATTCATACTGATTTTGAAACCGGCTTCATTCGTGCTGAGACCATATCGTACGAAGATTATATTGCCTTGGGAGGAGAACTCCCGGCAAGAGAGGCTGGTAAGCTGCGAACCGAAGGAAAATCGTATATTGTTCAAGACGGCGATATCCTGCATTTTCTCTTCAATACCTAACCACGTCGATTTCTCAGAATGCACACCATGATTCTCTCTTTATCTTATCGCCCTTTCACTTGAATTTAGCGACATCACGAAATGACTCGATCAAGAATAGCTGCAAAGTTTTCGGAACTGAAGAATAGCGGATACAAGGCCTTTGTTGCCTATGTTATGGCCGGAGATCCGGACGACGAGACATCGTTTCGCCTAATTCAGGGCCTACCCGACGCGGGCGTTGATATCATTGAACTGGGAATGCCGTTCACGGATCCCATGGCCGATGGCCCCGTTATCCAACGTGCGGGTCAACGCGCTCTTGAACACAACATGACCGTTCAGCGCACATTGGACATGGTCAAAGACTTTCGGAAGCATGATGACCGAACACCGGTTGTGTTAATGGGATACTTTAATCCCATCTCCAGCTTTGGTGTGGATATCTTCTTGAGTGATGCCGTCGAAGCAGGCGTTGATGGCCTTATCGTGGTCGATTTGCCACCCGAAGAGGACAATGAACTCTGCATTCCTGCGCAAGCCGCAGGGCTTGACTTCATTCGGCTCGCCACCCCGACCACGAACGACAATCGCCTACCCTGCGTCTTACGAAATGCATCCGGGTTTGTTTATTTTGTATCCATTACAGGCGTCACCGGAACAGCGGAAGCACACGCCGAGACGGTTCAACCCGACATTGAACGCATTCGAGCTCAAACAGACTTACCGATTGTTGTTGGCTTCGGGATTACCAATCCAGATCGCGCCACGTCAATCGCCGAAGTGTCGGACGGAGTTGTCGTCGGCTCTGCGATCGTATCAAAAATGGGCAACCGCGTGAGCGTACAAGAGGTTCTCACGTTTGTTGCAAGTCTCGCGGAAAGTGTCCACGCAGCCAAATAAAGAGGCAGGCATAAGACTATGAGCGTTGGGAAGTACATCTGGGATGTCATTACATCCCCCATCTTTTTCGCATTCCGCCAGAGCAGTTTTATCATTCCATCCCTCGTATCCAGGGCGTCTCTCATGTCATATGACGAGATGCGTACCGCTGATTATTTGAACGGCACGACCCACCAAAACCCATACTTGGCGTTGTCACTGAACACCGCCGAAAGAGATACAATCAAGCTCTGAATGGATACAATATGTTGACATTCAACTCAATAGATGTGGAAACCGCCAATACTGACTGCTCCAGTATCTGCCAGATCGGCATCGTACACATCCGAAACGGCCAAATCACAGATCAATGGCGAACATTGGTGAACCCGGAAGGAGAGTTCAGTCCGCAGAATATTTCAATACACGGGATCAATGAAAGCACCGTGCAGCACAGCCCTACGCTTCCTGAAGTTCGGGATGAATTGCGCACTCGGTTACACGATACCATTTTAGTTAGCCACACGTCGTTTGATCACCTTGCCTTTGAACGTGCAATGACGCGATATGGTCTTGAGCCCCTTCGGGTCACTTGGCTTGACAGCGCCGAAATCGCCCGCCGGGCTTGGCCAGGGAGTTACGGTCAACGGGGTTATGGCCTCAAAAACATTGCAAAAGATTTCGGTATCTCCTTCGATCATCACGATGCTCTTGAAGATGCGCGGGTAGCTGCCGAAATAGTGCTACGCGCCTGCGATACAACAAAGTTAGATCTCGAAGATTGGTTGCATCGGGTTGAGCTCCCGATCTATCCGTGAACAACATCGTTCAACACGGCATCACAAGACAAATGGTCCAAAAATGCGCAAGAGCCTTATTCGAAGAAACTGTTTGCAGGTTCGCTTGGAGGACTATTTCACCTCTCGTTGATGAATCTTTCTGGTGGGTCGGGTCATCATCGGATTGTTTTTCAAAACCCACGCAATCGTCAAACGATGTGACGCCGTGTCAGGTTGTGCCTTCCGAGCTAATATCATCCCAATCGAATGGAATTCGTTGCGTCTCGATGATCCATCACCTGACTTTTGCACATAAAGAAAAACAGAGATGAACTGAACTGCATGCACAAATGTAAGACTGATAAACATCCGGTTTCAAGACTGCAATTACGGTCAGATGTCAAACCACATTAAGTGCGGTGAATACTCTTAGATCACCTCTTCCGCCTCTCACAAGTTCTCAACAGATGACTTTTGGATTGAAACTTCAGCCAAAGTCAGTCACGTTTGCACAAATCTCACCTTCATTCCTTCGAACGAAAATAATACAGAGATAATGTCCATAATCACGAACATAGAAGACTTACGTCATATCTATAAGCGGCGCGTGCCGCGTATGTTCTACGACTATACAGAGAGTGGTAGTTGGTCCGAACAAACATTCCGCGACAACAGTTCGGATTTTAACAAAATTCGATTACGCCAACGCGTGGCCGTGGATATGTCGGGACGCTCGACCCAAAGTCAAATGATCGGACATAATGTATCCATGCCCGTTGCACTCGCCCCAGTCGGATTGACCGGCATGCAGCATGCGGATGGCGAGAGAAAAGCCGCTCGAGCCGCCGAGAATTTTGGTGTTCCCTTCACACTCTCAACAATGTCAATCAATTCAATTGAAGATGTTGCCGAGTATACAACCAAGCCCTTTTGGTTTCAGTTATATACGATGCGCGACGACGACTATGTCCGACGCCTGATACAACGCGCAAAGGACGCAAACTGCTCCGCCCTTGTGATTACACTCGATCTCCAAATTCTGGGTCAAAGACACAAAGATATAAAAAATGGCTTGTCAGCTCCCCCCAAATTCACAGCAAGGTCCGTCGCGAACCTGATAACAAAATGGGCATGGGGAATCGAGATGCTCACGGCCAAGAGACGAGAATTTGGCAATATCGTGGGCCATGTAAAAGATGTATCAGACACCACATCCTTGAGTGAATGGACCGCAGCTCAATTTGATACAACCCTCGACTGGAAAAAAATCGAAAAGTTATGCGAGCAATGGGGTGGAAAAGTCATTCTGAAAGGCTTGCTTGATCCAGAAGATGCCCGCATGGCGGTAAAGCTCGGAGCCGACGCAATCATCGTTTCGAACCATGGAGGCCGGCAACTGGATGGCGCCGTGTCATCCATCAGCGCGCTCCCACAGATTTTAGATGCCGTTCAAGATGATATCGAAGTCCATCTTGATGGTGGTATTCGTTCCGGACAAGATGTGCTCAAAGCAATAGCACTCGGGGCACAAGGCACATATATCGGACGTGCATTCATTTACGGACTCGGAGCGCGAGGCGAGAAAGGCGTCACAAAGGCCTTGGAAATCATTCGAGACGAGCTCGATACGACGATGGCTCTTTGCGGCGAACGGAATGTAACCGCTCTCGGTCGACATAATCTTCTTATTCCAGAAGACTTCGGAGGAAAGTGGCAATAAGACAAACATAACGTCTACTTCTGCAGGCCCACCGCATCAAACCCCTTCTCAATGTTACGGGCCAGTTTTGCATTATCTATCCGTAATCGGTTCAATACACGATCACAGATTTTCACCACATTGCACACCACAGATAGGTTATACGGGAACACCGCAAACAAGTGAGCAATCACGGAAACCATTCTCCGAGCTGTTCAAGACAATGGGAACAACGAACAGTCAATCAACAAACAACGTGACGTGGTTCGAATTTATCCACGCAATACATATTCCATCGCTGGCACTGGTGAGTCTTGCCGTTTGGTTGCACGCTGCGGATGCGTTGATTGTTGCCACAATGCTGCCTTCAATCGTTGGAGATCTCGGCGGCGCGTCCCTTGTCGGGTGGTTGGTTGCCCTTTACGAAATGGGCTCGATTGTCGCCGGTGCCACCTCCGCTCTACTTGTTATGCGTTACGGTTTACGCAGACCCATGAAAGCCGCCGCCCTGATTTTTGGGCTTGGATGTTTCTTCAGTGCCATCAGCCAGAGCATGCCATTCATGCTTATCGGCCGCTTGTTACAAGGCATCGGCGGCGGCGGACTTGTTGCCATGGGTTTTGTAACGGTCTCAACCGTATTCGAGCGTCGCTATATAGCAAGAGCCCTCGCCATTATTTCTGCTTTTTGGGGACTCTCAGCCTTTATGGGACCTCTCATTGGCGGCCTGTTTATCGAGTTTGCCAATTGGCGTTTAGGCTTCGGCTTCTTTGGTCTCAAAGCCATTGGGCTCGCTGTCTGGATTGGATTTCACGCACCACATAGTCGCCAAGCAGATCAACAGAAAGACCCGAAAATTAGACTTCCTGCAGCACGTTTAGCATTGCTCTCAGCGTCCATTCTCTCGGTTGCAATCGCCGGTATCGATGTAGGACCAATCACGTCTCCGGTGTTGATTGGCATCGGACTCATTGCATTCGTATTATTCTTACGCCGAGACGCATTGGCCGGTGACCATTCCCGCCTCTTGCCGTATGCACCGCTGAATCCTCGAACTCCCGCTGGGGCAACGCTTTCGATGATTCTCGCATTATCGATTGCAACCATCCCAATTACCGCCTTTGGTCCGCTCTTGATCTCTGCAATACATAATCCGTCCGCGCTCACAATTGGATATATTGTAGCCTGTTCCTCAATTGGCTGGACCATAACAGCGATCGCTGTCTCATCTGCACCGGAACGTCTCGACGCACTCTTGATTACCCTTGGAATACTTCTGGTTGTTCTTTCAATCCCCGGCTTTATCGTTACTATACCAAGAGGTCCTCTCTGGCTAATTGCGGCATGTGCAACCCTTGAAGGTGGCGGCTTCGGTATCGCATGGACGTTCATTCTTCGCCGAACGACCGCTTTGTCGCCACCCGAAGAAACGCAACGGATCGCCGGCGCTCTACCCACCATTCAAAGATTTGGATACGCAATTGGAGCGGCCTATATCGGCCTCATTGCAAATACCGCAGGATTCTTGGAGATGAGTACACCGGATCACGCACGATCGGTCGCTCAAATTGTCTTCCTTGCCTGTGTGCCACCTGCCCTTTTTTCCATTCCCGGCCTATGGGGCCTGGTGCGTCCACAACCTGAATTTTCGCTCTTGAAATAAACTTCAATCACGTCTATGCACTCACTTTTCCAGATGGGCACGTTATGAGTGTCCTCAATGAATCATGCAAGGACAGATGTCATGGCAGGCGCGATTCCGGATCTTGAAGTTCTAGAACGATTTGAAACAGGGAAAGGGGCCGCGAGCCAGGCGCGGCGTGCGGGATTGGTTCCTGGAATCGTCTTTGGTGGCGACACCGATCCCCTGTCCATAAATATTCCATTCAACCTGCTTCTCAAGCGCCTGAAAGCCGGTCGATTCAAATCAACCTTATTCAATCTTAAAGTGGACGGTCGAGACGATGTTCGCGTCATCTGCCGAGATGTGCAACGTGATGTGGTAAAGGACTTACCAACGCATGTCGATTTCATGCGGCTTCGCCGTTCAACCAAAGTCAACTTGTTCATACCTGTCGAGTTCGAAAACGACAAAGACTCGCCCGGTATACGCCGCGGCGGGGTGCTTACGATTGTGCGTCCCGAGATTGAACTCCTTGTCACTGCCGGAGACATACCTGAGAAAATCACGGTCGATCTGTCTGGACTCGATATTGGTGACGTCGTAACGATATCATCCCTCAACATTCCCTCCGGTGCAAAGCCGATCATTGATCGGGACTTTGTTATCGCAAATATCTCAGCCCCATCCGCACTGCGCTCCGAAGACGAGAAGATTGAAGATGATGCGGAAGGAGAGGCAGTGAAGGAAGACGATACTGAATCGTAAATCGCATTTGTTTTTTATGCTTGAAGAAAGATACGTACGATCAAGCAAACTCGCGCTTCAACTTGACAATAACTGATCCACTCTGTATAGAGTCGGACTGAAATCCATGTTTAGAAAATCATCGGTCTCTTCCATCGGAGAGATCGCCCTCCGCCAGTGCGTTGCACCCGCGGAGGCCGAAATCTGTTTTCTACTTTATTATATTGAGTAGAAAATGATCATGCTGAGGAGATGTGAGCATGTTTGAGAACTTATCTGATCGGTTAGCCAACGCGCTTGGCGGACTGACAAAACGAGGTCGATTATCTGAGAGCGATGTTACGACTGCTCTTCGTGAAGTCCGCGTGGCATTACTCGAAGCCGATGTATCCCTCCCCATCGTTCAGGATTTCATAGAGACTCTCCGGCAAAAGGCAATGGGCCAAGCCGTGACGCAATCGGTTACACCCGGCCAAGAGGTGATCAAAATTGTACACGATGAGTTGGTGGACATGTTAAGGGGGCCGGACGATCCGGGTGAACTCAAAATAGACAACGCGCCGGCCCCAATCTTGATGGTCGGACTACAAGGGTCGGGAAAAACGACAACAACTGCCAAAATCGCAAGACGATTGAAAGAGAGAGAAGGGAAAAAGGTTCTTATGGCATCGCTGGATACCAGTCGTCCAGCAGCCATGGAGCAACTCGCTGTTCTTGGACGACAAATTGGTGTCGATACACTTGACATTGATAACTCGGAAGATCCAATCGCGATTGCAAAACGCGCCAAAGCGCAAGCATCAAAGGATGGTTACGACATATATATGCTTGATACAGCTGGACGTCTGCATATCGATCAAGAACTCATCGCCCAGGCCGCCGCCGTTCGCGACGTGACATCACCAAGAGAGACCCTTCTCGTCGTCGACGGACTGACGGGACAGGATGCTGTCAATGTAGCAACGGAATTCGATGACAAAATCGGAGTCTCGGGAGTCGTCCTGACCCGTATGGATGGCGACGGACGCGGTGGAGCGGCACTGTCAATGCGCAAAGTGACCGGAAAACCCATTCGCTTTGTTGGTATCGGCGAAAAGACAGACGCAATTGACTCGTTTGAACCCAAACGTATAGCAGGTCGAATCTTGGGTATGGGCGACATTGTCGCCTTTGTAGAAAAGGCGAGAGAAACGCTGGAAGCCGATCGTGCTCGACGCATGATGACCCGCATGTCAAAGGGTCAGATCAATATGAACGATCTAAGGACTCAGTTCAAGCAAACCGAAAATATGGGTGGCGTAGAAGGTATCATGTCATTGCTGCCCGGAATGAAAGGTATGGCGGATATGGTGAAGAATGTCGGTTTGGACACGTCCACCCTAAAAAAATACACGGCGATCATCGATTCAATGACAAAAAAGGAGCGCGCCGTGCCTCCGCTCATTCAAGCGTCTCGCAAGAAACGGATCGCCGCCGGCTCCGGAACACATGTTACAGACGTAAACAGGCTTATCAAGATGCACAAACAAATGGCGGCAGCCACGAAAAAATTGAGTAAGAAAAAAGGGCTATTTTCACTTGAACGTCTTGCGGCCATGGCCAAAAATGAGGGTAAGGACTCAGATGACTTTGATCTTTCGAAACTGGATCCTAAAATACTGGACGATATAATCAGGAACTCGACGCAAAACATATCCGGAAAGAATAATGCAATGCTCACCAAAATTTCGCAGCTTGCGAAAGGGAAGTAACTTGCAATGCGGTCCGTTACAGATCGAGCGTAAAGCCAACGGGATCACGACAGTCAATCACCTTCGTCATTGCAACAATACTGCTTCCTTAGGTCAACCCAAGCATTGAAATCTATAATGCTCTGTCGACTGGGTTTGCAATATATGAGGCTTTTGCAGCCTGACTGGAACAAACACATGATTATAGAAATTTCCAGTGGTTGTGCGATAAATGTAAAAAGAGGCTCTGATGTCTGACACGCCTTTGCAAGCTGTTGCCACTCTCGCCGCGCATCGCACGAGCATTGATCGACTCGATGCCATTCTCATACAAACCCTTGCAGAACGTTTCAGTCACACGACATTGATTGGCCAATTGAAATACGAACATAATTTGCCGCCCTCAGACCCCCTGCGTGAGCAGCAGCAATTCAATCGAATCGAAAAACTTGCACACGAATCGGGTCTCGATCCGGACTTCGCAAAGAAAATCCTGCGAACGGTGATTGATGAAGTTCTCAAGACCTATCCAGATACTCTCTCACGATGAGCGTGACACACCATTTAAAACATTCCAAAGGAGAAACGACATGGCAATGAAAATCCGACTGGCGCGTGGAGGATCCAAAAAAAGACCCTTCTACCGTATTGTGGCCGCCGACTCCCGCATGCCACGCGACGGACGCTTTATCGAGAAACTGGGAACCTACAACCCTCTTCTCCCGAAGGACAGTGACGAGCGGATAAAGATGAATATCGAGCGCATCACCTACTGGCTGAGTCAAGGTGCTCAACCCTCTGATCGCGTGTCACGATTTCTCGAGGCATCCAATATCCTTGAAAGGAAGGAACGGTTCAATCCCAACAAGGGCGAACCCAAGCAAAAGGCGAAAGAGCGTGCAGAGGCCAAAGAGACCCAAAAGCATCAAGAGTGAAGATACACGTGCAACAACCGCGTCTGATGAGGCATCATGAGCCAACGTACCAGAGGTTTCTGAGCACCAGTACCAAACAATCTAAAGCGGTGTGACAGCTCAAAACGCGATCCACAACGATTAATACATCCGTCAATCACACAACCCATCGAAACTCAACAGCTTCATGTTACGAATCATGCATATCCCTTTCATTGAACGCCCTCTGGTAGAACCGCAATGTCTGAGATGAGAGAGAATTCGAATCTGATCTGTATCGGGGAAATTCAGTCTGCCCACGGTGTAGACGGCGACGTGAAACTCAAGAGTTATTGTACCGAACCGTCGGATATTGCCCGGTACACACCATTGATCGACCCCATTCAAAATAATCAGTATGAAGTAACACTGAAACGTCCAACAAAGATCGGATTTATCGCAAAAATACACGGGATCTCAACAAAGGAGGCCGCCGATAAATTGGGCGGAACCAAACTCTATATCCCGCGCGCGCATTTACCAGACCTACCCGATGATGAATTCTATCATGCCGATCTCTTGGGTCTCAATGTTATCACTGCGGACGGAGTCACTCTCGGTCACGTAATGGCTGTGCAAAACCATGGAGCAGGTGACCTCCTTGAAGTCCACAATCCGAAGAAGGATATGTCCTTTCTCTTGCCATTTACACGTACCGCAGTTCCAACGATAAACGTTAAGGAACGACGTATCGTGGCGGACCCTCCAGAGGGACTGATCTAACCTCTCTCATTGTTTGAATCCGTAATCCGCAAGCGAAATATAAACTCGGAACAACAGGGCTTCGGAATAAGTAGCCGAGGCCGTTTATCAAGGCAGAGGTCGCAGTCAGTCCAAAAAACGACTATTCGGAAGAGCTTGCAATGACACATTCCGCCTCTCGATCAAAGGGATTTAAGACCATCAATCCCAATACCACCCCACGTGCGCTCGTTTCTCAATCATCAGAACTCAGTACCGCATGGAAAGCTGCGGTCATTTCACTGTTTCCAGAAGCTTTCCCCGGACTTCTTGACCTCAGTTTATCCGGTAGAGCCCGTAACGATGGGTTGTGGCAACTCAAGGTTCACAACTTAAGAAATTATGGTCTTGGCAAGCACCGTAAAGTTGACGACACACCCGCAGGAGGTGGTGCTGGAATGATTATTCGACCCGACGTCATGGGACACGCCATAGAAGCTGTTATTGCGGAAACCAGTCATCAATGGTCGAGAATTTATCTCAGTCCACGCGGTCATCCGATCAACCAGCCATTCATTGAGGAACTCGCGCGTGCTGATGGCGTCATTCTGATTTGCGGACGCTACGAGGGGCTTGATGAGCGCACGATAACGCATTACGGTCTTGAAGAACGCTCGCTCGGTGATTTCGTGCTCAGTGGAGGCGAATTGGCCGCACAAGCCTTAATTGACGCAACCGTTCGTCTACTACCCGGCGTCATTGGAAATTACGAATCGACCAAAAACGAGAGTTTTTCCAACGACCTTCTCGAGCATCCTCACTACACCCGACCAACGGAATGGAAAGGTTACAGGATACCACCGATCCTCACATCAGGGAATCACCAAGAAGTCACAAAGTGGCGCATAAAGA
This sequence comes from Aestuariivita sp., assembly GCA_026710045.1. Classification (GTDB taxonomy): domain Bacteria; phylum Pseudomonadota; class Alphaproteobacteria; order Rhodobacterales; family Rhodobacteraceae; genus JAPORY01. Next base: position 83,048 of record JAPORU010000161.1, read on the forward strand.
AATCCAAAATAATAACTCGCGCACGTCGCCCCGATTTATGGACCAAATATGTAAAATCACGGCGCTAACCGGTTCAACCATTTTCGCTCAATTTTGGCTCTCCTGCGAAAGCGGCATCGAAACTCGTGACAAACCATCACTAGAACATCCGCAAAACGCTGAAGGCAAATCTGAAAAGGTCAAGCGGTGCACATCATTGTTGAATCAGTGGTCGTTTTCAAACCTGATCTTTATAGCGACGGTGCATTAAGATTTGACTATTGCTTTATCAAAATACATTGAAAACCGTGGAAGTTATTCGGAGTTTTCAATAATCATTTACTCTGAATTCAAACAGCAAGCAATCTTAATTTGTTGGAATATCTCAACTTCGCAGTTTGTAAGCTGAATATTTAAGGGGTAATAGCTGGTCAAATTAACACAATTAGACGTAATCACCAAACCAAAATTCCATTAAGTTATGCAAAATTTATCCGATATTGATCTGAGTGCCCCAGGTCTTTCATTCTCTAACTTGCTGAAGTTGGCGGAGCCAAATAAATTAAAGAAACTTCTGCCAGCAGAAGTAATCGAAATTATGGACAGTTTAGAGCCAGGCTTCAGCAGTTCAATAAAATTAATCGAATTAGCTGAAAAAATTTTGGATCCAAAAACCACCTTGACGAATGCTCTCTTACGGTCCGAAGTAATTTCATTAATGCCAATCAAGAAGGCACGTGAACTCTGTTCAAAACTAGTATACCAACATCATTGTATTGATGTTTAAAGCCGCAGACATGTTGTTTTGATGTATCCTGATATGATAGAGTAGCCTGACACACCAACAAAAAAATCCCATGGGTTTGAGCAGGGCCGTTTTCTGAGGTTGGGGTAACCGACAGAGGCGTGGGATAGAACGTGTGAGGCAAAAACCCTGAATCCGAACGGTCGGACGTTTTACCATGTGGCCTCGGACGCTGAGGAGACCCGGAAGAGCG
>JAPORU010000022.1 GCA_026710045.1 Aestuariivita sp.
TCTTCCCAGTCGCCAAATTCCTCGGCCACGACCAGGCTGTCGGGGGAAATGACACCGATATCAAGCTTCAAGAGCGCTTGCAGATCCCGGCGCTCGTGGATTCCCTGCTTTGCGAAGGATGTGTGTTCGATCGCGGTGATCTTTTGGTCGTTGATCCTGAAAATCGGCATAATTGCTTTTTGATCCTATCTGTGTAAACGGATTGCATAACAGCATTCTGGGTTTTGTGTAGGGTTCTATTTCAAAGGTGAATGATGCGTGAATTCAATGATGTTCTGTGCAAGCTTGGTTTTGACCCCGATGTGGTGCGTCTTCACAGGCATCGTAAGGAATCTTTAACGGTGTGGAAGCGGGTAGGGCAATCTGCACTTGTGATTGGTTTCATGTTGGCCGCAGTTTCGGTCAGTGCGGATGAAATGTCAGCTGAAGACTATTTTGCGTTGTGGAATAAATGCCGTCCAATAAGTCTAGTTGTTGGGCTGGATGATAAGGATCATGCTATTGATAATTTCACGGAAGATGAAATCATAACGACGGTGCGAAGTCGTCTTCGTGGTGCACGATTGTATACATCTGAAAACTTTCCGAATTATTTGAGTGTTTCACTGATTATATTCATGAAGCTTTTCAATTTTTCATAAATTTCTAATTGATCCTCAATGGTTAGAAGATCGTTTATTGACGGATAAAGCCCCAAACTTTGGTGCTGAGATATGACTTTAGACCCGCAGGACCACACATCCGACGACGCCTAGAACCACCACCGGCATCCCCGCATGACTGAAACGACCGCAACCTTTCAGCGTTTGATAGTCGCGACCAGAAACAAATGGCGCGCAAGGCACTCGGTAAATCAATCGTCGAGGCAGCGAAAGACCATGAACGTGTAGGATCATGCTGAAGTTGTTCCAGACATGAAAACAGAAAACGTTGCAAAGTTTCATCAAAAAACATACCATCGATAACGTAATGATCTTCACAGACGAGTATTCCGCCTACGTCGAACTGGCTGATCTAGACGGGCGCAATCACAATGCACGGAACATGGACACCATAGACCAAATACATGGGGTTGCTTCCCGAAGAATCGGAAAACGATTTCGTTATGAAAATCTGACGGCCCATAACGGATTGGATAGCGGGGCGAGTTCGTGGCCACGCTTGCGTTTTCGCCGCATGGCGGTCCAATCGCGGCGAGAAAGGAGCTTTCATCCCGGTTTGCTATCTTTTCATCCGCCAGCCTTGCCACACTATGAATGTGTTCCCGGTTCCACGCAACTTCACTTCATGCAGACAGGACATACGCCATCTTTCGAAATGATTTGACACTTTATCTCATTTCGAATTCATACTATGAGCGGTCTGAAAGATCATGAGCAAGGACAAGGACATAAAAATGAATACTGAGCCCATTATCGCCCAGAAAGCACCCCTACCCGTGACTGTGAGCGAAGGAAAGACATACTTCTGGTGCGCTTGTGGAAGATCGGAGAATCAACCCTTTTGTGACGGAAAGCACAAAGACACCGGCATTTCTCCCGTTAAATATACAGCGGACTCTGACAAAAAAGTCTATTTTTGCGGGTGCAAATCGACTGCAAATTCTCCACTTTGCGACGGAACACACAATAAACTCTAAGGATTCCCAGACGTTGCCTCGTCGTCAGCCTGACGCACGCTACAGTGAACGTCATAACTGTCCCGAATTGGGATAGACATCAAACATCGTCATCGTAATTCATCAACGGCAACTCCCCTCTCGATCCGAAGTATGCGAGATCAAGAGCAAACAACGACGCTCGGTGTCAAACGTTCTCGCGCAATCCAAATGTACATTGACACCCGGGACATTGTAACGAGATGTTTACGATAGAACACACCTTTGACGCGACTGAAATTGTTCTCATTGACGAAGGCTCGTCGCCTTTACATGAAGACGTCACCATTCGATCTTATTCTGACTATGTTACGGTTGAGCAATTTGACAATCATTCCGATCAAAAACAAAAAATCACATTGTCGTACAAACAGCTTTCAGACCTCGCGGCATCCCTGAATCTACCGGAGGGTGCTTACCAACTTCAAAGCACGCGCAATGAACCCTGAGCATTGATCTTCGAACAAAGTTGCACACACAAACGCAGCAACATCCCGAATCGGTCAAGACTCACGATCCATACGACCGAAAACGTCAATGTCACGAAGCGTAACCCAATCTGATATAATGAGACCGCAGGCCAACGCCCAAACAAGACATGCGATAAGAGTCACCAACAACGCTTTCTTACGCAAGTGATGATGCACCGGTGCGCTGGCATGTGTTCCTGGAACAATATGATCCAGTTCATCTTGAGTCTGCACGCGAACAGGCAGAACGATAAAGAATATTAACACCCATATGACAACATAAAGAACAAGTGCCGACATCAAATCCATATGGCTCACCTATAGCTTCAAACCAATCTAACAATGGACAACGTCGAGAAAAGTCACACTTCTTCGAGTTCAACAAGACAGCCGTTAAAATCTTTTGGATGTAAAAATAATACCGGCTTCCCATGCGCGCCTATCTTGGGCTCTCCATCACCAAGAATCCGCGCCCCAGATGCTTTCAGTCGATCGCGAGCCGCAACGATATCATCAACCTCATAACAGACATGGTGAATGCCACCTGCTGGATTTTTTTCCAGAAATCCCAAAATGGGACTCTTCTCCCCTAAAGGATACAGAAGCTCAATCTTCGTATTTGGCAAATTAACAAATACAACAATCACCCCATGCTGAGGCTCTTCCTGCGGCTCCCCAACAGAGGCCCCCAACATGGACCGATATTGTTCAGCTGCTACTTCCAGGTCAGGAACCGCAATTGCAACATGATTTAAGCGACCAATCATACTACTTCCTTTACGACAACATCAATTACAATGGAAAACACTCTGACTTTAGACTTCGCCTAAACCCGCAAACCACCAACCCCGAATTACGTTCCTGTATCAGTCATTGGATTCCGTAGTTGAATAACTGTAGCGTTCGTACCAGTTTCCAATTTCCGGATCTTCAGTTTTTCTCGCCATATTCTTTATCGAACACTCAAACAGATCATTCAATGCGGACGGTTGAGTGGTCGAAGAGCCCAATTCCACGAAGTTGACGATGCGTGTGAAAAGGATTAGAACAAAAATTTAGATGGTGCACCAAACATTTGCAAGATTACTTATGACAGATGCTGTATTCGATACTTTGGCCGCAATGCGCCAGCTTAAAGCTAAAGGCT
>JAPORU010000136.1 GCA_026710045.1 Aestuariivita sp.
GCCGACCCGGCCGCGATCTATCACGCGATGCCGATCACACCTCCGGCCCGGAACCTGCGTAAAACTGTCATTTAAGACCATCAGAGATCGCGCTGCACGGCGCGCGCAATATTCCCGAAATTCAAGTTTGTAGTGCCACCACATTTTTTAAGGCATTGAATATCATGACTTTTTTGCACAAGATGTTAAAGATGGGACAAGGCCACTCACCACGCTCTGCCCGTGACTGATTCTTCTGTAAGATGAAAATGGATATTATGCCAGATTTCGTAACGTAGGTAGACCTTGATGATCAAGGGGAAACACAGGACCCCGATGAGAAAACTGCCATAAAAGACCATGCCCTGAAAACGGAACAGTGTATCCAGAGACGGATTGCGGAGCAGTGTGGCGTCGACAAATAGGACATAGAACAGTCTGGTTCCCACGGAGACCGATCACGGTCATGATGCCCACCAAGAGAACATATTTATAGAGGAGTATGCCGTCACGCCTGAACGCGACCACGAGCACCGCAAGCGTGATCGCAATCATGAGCACCATCAAAACAGTGTTGGTACTGACGATCCAACACCCTACCTCGATAAAGGGAAACATGTGATTTTCCCTTTAGAGCAAGTCTCCAACCAATGCTTTGGACAAGGCCTCAATGAGCAGTTCACCCTGCCGATCCGATAGTTCCAAGCTCACCATAGCCTGTTTGATGAAGACCTGTCGGTCGGCATTGGTTCGAGCAGTGAGAAACGCGACAAAAGCGGATGGATCGGTGATTCCCAGATAGTCTTTATAAGTCTGAATTTTACCTGTTATGTTCATCCCATCGAGCTGCCTCAAGGCAGAGTGAAACGTCGTCGCATTCGCAAATTCGAAATAGGACGCCAACGCGTGCAAAGTGCGGTCTGTCGCCGAAACGTTGGTCTCCACCACAGCTGGGGCACAACCACTTACGCTGAAGCAGTTCTCCTCCCCATAGTCGCAACCTGCCCAAGCGTTGGTTGCAGCACTAAACGTACCAATTATAGCGAGGGACAGGACACCAAAACACAGAGCAAAGGCAGTCATTAATGTCGGGAACTGGCTACGGGTAATGGTCAATAGCATTAACTTTGTCATTTTCGCTCTCCTAAGAATAGCGAAACTGCTAATTTTTAGACACTTTAGCGCATTTCTAAGACAATTCAAACCTTTTTTGCTACGTCCATTGACTCCATTTATCAAATGAACCCGTCTATCTTGCCAACAGTTTCTCAATTTCATCAGCAATGGAAGCAAGGTTCGATAAATCAAATGCGGTATTGTCGGTGCTTGGATCAAAGGGTATCGAAATATCAAATTCCTCCTCGATGGCGAAAATGCATTCGATCACTCCTACACTGTCGATACCTAACGCGTCGAATGTGCTGTCACGTGTTACATCGGATGTATCCAACATCGCTTGTTCCGCTATAAGGTTGATCAGTCTGTCCTCGACAGTCATCGATCAAAATTCCTTTTGATATAATGCACTCAGTCCTCTACATGAACTTTGCGAAGCATTTTCTTGAGTTCGTCAACATCATGAAAGAGCCGTGGCAAGCGCCGGAAAAATTTATAGCTGGTAATCTGGTTTTCCATCTTCGTTGCCGGATAACCGAGAACCACGCGGCCGGCCGGTACATTTGATAGGATTTTCGAACCACCGCCTGAAATGACATTGTCACCGACAAAAATATTGTCCGAGACACCTGTTTGACCCCCCAGCACAACATTATTGCCGATACGTGCCGACCCCGCCACTCCCGATTGACCGCTGACAAGGCAGTTACGACCCATCACAACATTATGTCCGATATGACTGAGATTATCAAATTTGCATCCATCACCGATCATCGTATCTCGGATCGTTCCATTATCAATCGTCGAATTTGCACCAAGTTCAACATCATTGCCGATACATACGGCACCGAGAGAATGAATGCGTGTATAACTCTGAGCACGTGCGTCACGTTGATCACCCAGTGTCTTGCGGACATTTTCAATGGCCGACACGTCAGGCGTAACGTAGGAAAAACCGTCTCCACCAATCCGAACGCCGGGCTGGGCAATGAATCGCATCCCGATACGGACACGATGTCCAATACTCACGTGATTACGCAGGTAAGCGTGCGTCCCAATACAAGCATCAACACCGACCATACACAGAGCACCGATAACGGAGTGATCACCGACACGCGCACCACGCATGATAACAGAATAGGGTCCAATAGAAATGTTATCTCCCAACTGGGCTGTTGGATCGATATGTGCCGTCGGATGAATGCCGCGTTCAATATCGGAGTGGTCATCAAAATACTGGGTAATGCCAGCCAACGCATAACGTGACCGGCGTGGTAAAATCGCGGCGGACAGTCCCAAGGTACGCCAATCACTGTCTGAACTGAGCAAGGCCGCCCGAGCGGAGCCCATCGAAATCTCAGAAACGAATTTTTCAGTCATGGCAATCGCAAGCTGATCACTTTGAGCATCAGCGGGTTCTGCAACCGACGCAATTAAAAGTGTCGTATCACCCACAGCCTTTGCACCAAGCGCCTCCGCAATTTCAGAAATTTTAAAAGCCATGATGTTACAACTCGCAAAATTTATATCCACTTGCCGGATACAGTGCGTGCAGGATCGTGTTTCAGCTCCATACATCCTCACCTTGCCCGCAACGATTCACAGACCTGCGACCGTCGATTGCTAGCATTAAACGCATCGTACACGATTTTGAATCCATAAACTGTACGCTACCGGTCACGTCCAATGCACGCAAGATATCGGAGACCGACGCTCACCCTGATGTATGACACTCTTTTATCGAACAGGTAAATCAGAGGAAATGCTTCCAGACAAGGGGCTCACGCAGGGTTTCCTTTAATGCGGATACGTGACCGAGCGAACGCCACTCGCTGCCCATCGCCGTTCCTGTGCAATCATGGGATGGGAGCGCGCCTGGTCTTAAAGATCATAATTGTGGATAACCGGACAAGAGCCTGTCATACGGACCCTCATGTACATCGGAGATATGAACATGTTCCAAAATTTACCGATCACCGGCTGGCCTCATCATCAACCCCGGCATCACGTTCCGTATGCAGCGAAATCGGCTCAGACGGCAAGATCGTTGAAATGGCATGCTTATAGACGAGTTGCGCCTGACCTTCTTTATGCAACAAAACACAGTAATTGTCAAACCAGCCAATTCCACCCTGCAACTTTACGCCATTCACTAAGAAAATGGTGACCGCTATCTTTGCTTTGCGTACGTGATTCAGAAAGATATCCTGTAGATTATGCTTATTTGCAGACATGCTGAGAATGTTCCTTTTTGTCAGATAGCGCATCGGGCGCGAGCCATAAACCCATTATGACCAGCGCCTGTGGGGTTTACTAGCCCTAAACGCTTCCAAATCGGCTATACACACATTTTCATCCCACAGGATCGTCCCGACATAACTCATCGTCGCCATGCCTCAACGCTCATGAGAGCAATAATGGCGAGAGTTTCAATACGCCCAAGGACCATGGCGCCGGCAAGGACCAACTTGATCGCCGTCGATAACTCGACAAGTTGTATACGGCCTTCACTCACAACATCGATCAATGGTCCGGTTGTCGACAAAGAAGCGATTGTCAAGAGTATTGCATCTTCAAAGCCACCGCCCAGTAATGTCAATAGAACCGTTATGATTGCGAGGGACAATGTAAAGAGCATGACGAAAATCCACGCAATGAACGCACGGCTTTGTCTTCCGTCAATTCTTCCCGTGCTCTTTCCCGGAACGGAGGAGGGATGAATTAATCGTTCAATCTCGCGTAACCCATTCAGATAGAGCACATAGATTCGAAGCAACTTGATGCCCCCTGCCGTGGTTGCAACACCACCGCCAATGATTGCCAGACCCATTAGAATAAGTCCCGGAGATTTGAATCCAGACCAGTCCGAAGCAAGCGACCACTCGGCACTTACAAATCCCGTTGTCGACAAGAACGACAAGACCGTAAAGATATGCCCCCAAAAGGCGCGCATTGCATGCGGTAACTCCTCTATCACAATATCACCGCTGCTTCCGATCCAATGCCGCACAAACAAAAGCACCGATGTCAGAAAAACAATCGACACCCCGATTTTGAATTCTGGTTCCCTGAACAAGCGCCATTGGCGGCCCACAAAGGCCTCTGACGAAAAGGTTAACCGCGATAGGGCAAACAGCATAAAAATAGCCATTATGATTTCCCCCGGAATCCCAGTCTTCGAATCGATCAGACCGTCAATTGGCGATAAGCCACTCGTTGCCATAGTCGACATGGCATGAATGACCGCCACAAGTGAGTTCTCACCCGCAATAGTCAATCCCAGCCACAATAGGACCGTCAGTAAAACATAGGTTGGAACAAGGATCCGAATAACCTTACGCACCTGATAACTTGATTCTCCTTTTGAAACAGTCCATTGTGTGTCCGCGGAAGAGCGTGCATGCGACCGTGCGGTAACCTCAAAACCTCCGAGTGATAGAGGTGCAAAAACGGCCGCTGCCACAATCCACATAAGCAGTCCACCCAACCAGGCAACTTGGGCGCGCCACAGATGAAGCGTTGGATTTAAGATCCCAAGATCACCGACAAAATTTCCTCCCGTGGTTGTCATTGCACTGATCATGTCGACATACAGATCGAGGAATGACGTTGTTTCCAAGCTTTCGTAAACGGGAACGGACAAAAAGAGAGGGACAAAAATATAGGCGGCTAGGAGCGACAGGAGTTGATCAAGAAAGCCGTATTCGGCCCGTCGGGCAGCGAGTACAATCACGACAAACGAAAGAACGATCAAACCAAGAGTTCCAGAATAGAAGAACGCACGCGATGTGACGTGATCATCGCGAATGAGAGCGTGGATTGCCGGTACATATGTCGACATTGACGCAACAATCATTATGTTAATGAAGAGTGGCAGATTGACCCAAAGACCCGCCTGACTGTGCCGTGCCATTTCTAGAAGAAATCAACCGATACTTGGAGCAAACGCTCCACTTCCGGAACGTCTCTGGCGATGGCAAAGATTGCCAGGATATCACCCGTCTCAATCCGTGTCTTGCCGGTCGGACGAAAAATCGTCCCATTTTTTTGTACACCCCCGACGCGGACGCTTTCTGGAAAATCTATTTCGCTCACGCGTTGGCCGGCTAATGGTGATGTCGATAGAACCTCAGCCTCGATAACCTCAGCCTCGGAATCACCGAGCGAATAAACGCTATTAACACGACCAAGCCGTATGTGACGAAGGATAGATCCCACTGTAATTGCGCGTGGATTAATATAGGCATCGATTCCAAGAGGTTGCATCAAGGGGACCAGAGTCGGATCATTAATGAGCGCGATCGCCATCGTGCAACCCGACGCTTTTGCACGTACGGCAGTCAAAAGATTCGTCTTATCATCATCGGTCACAGCGAGCATGGCATCCGCTCGGGAAATTCCGGCTTCCTTCAGTATTGCGTTATCGAGACCATCGCCATTGAGAACAACCGTTCGTTCCAATTCACCGGCGGCTTTCTCAGCTCGATTGCGTGATTTTTCAATCAGCTTGACTCTCACGTGACTCTTCTGACTTTCAAGGCTTTTCGTTACCGCCAATCCAACATTACCACCACCAACGACAATCACGCGTTCATTCAAGTTTTGTGTTTTCCCCATCGATTTCATTGTACGCTCCACATCCTCGACAGGTGTAAAGACATAACAGTCGTCATCAACCTTGAGGGTATCGTCGGGAGTAGGTGAAAATAGAAGGCCGTCTCGACGTAAGGCAAGCACAACCGAACGAAGAGTCGAAAACATATCGGTCAGTTGCCGGAGCGGAGTTTCAACAACGGGACAGTCTTCTGCAATGTGAATACCAAAAAGAGTGGCCTCGCCATTCATAAATGTCCTGATATCAAAAGCCGCCGGCGCTGATAATCTGTTCATGGCAGCTTCAGCGACCTCCCGTTCAGGGCTTATGATGACATCAATGGGTAACTCTTCGGTTTGATAGGTATCAGAGCGGAGAACTCCAAGGTACGACTGGGATCTCAATCGAGCAATCTTACGATTGATGTTAAACGTTGAATGCGCAATTTGACAGGTCACAATATTGACTTCATCGGAATGTGTAGCCGCAATTATCATGTCCGCGTCTTGCGCTCCAGAGCGTTCAAGAACGTCCGGATAGGATGCAAATCCCGTTATTCCCTGTACATCCAGCGTATCGGTGGCAAGACGGACTAAATTGGAATCATGGTCAACCACCGTTACGTCATTCGATTCTCGCGATAAATGCCGGGCAATCTGCCAACCGACCTGACCCGCTCCACAAATTATGACTTTCATGAGACTATCCCGCCTTTCACCGATGCTTATGTCTCATTTACAAAAAGATGATATTGAATGAAACTCTATAACAGATCGAGAAAATTGAGCGTACAACACCGGACACAAAACACTGGAATGGATCGTCTTGCAGAGGTTGAACGGACGCTATCAAATACCCCGAATGCAATACGTGACCTATGTCTCTACCCGGTCAACGGGCTGATGCTTTATCACGTCTGCGTTGTCCACGGTGGTTTGACTCACGCACGCACGCACCTGCTGAGAAACAGGATCCGGGTTCATACCTTTTCAAGAGCATCACGGCATCATTCCGAAGACTGTCGAGACGCACGCGACGCCTCGGGATCATCATCACCGGCTTCAATGATACTTACGACACGAGTACCGTCTTTGGCTGATGTACCGACCCCAAGCATTCTCATTTTGCGATGAAAAGCACTGCGTTCCATGCCCACAAACTCCGCTGTCTTACTTATGTTCCCCCCGAAGCGACTGATCTGGGCAAAAAGATAGGTCCGTTCAAAAACTTCGCGGGCCTCTCGCAACGGCAGAGACATCACGTGGCCCGAAATTTTAATATGCTCCTCATCCGTATTCTTTTCATTGATCGGTTCAAGTTCATATGGCTCAATAGGCTCACTATCGTCACTCAAAATGAGCACCCGTTCAATCACGTTCTTAAGTTGGCGGACATTTCCGGGCCAATTCATCGTCTGCAATTTCTCGGCTGCCTGATCGCTCAATTCCCGTAGAGGCAAACCTTGGTTTTCGGAAAACAACTGGATGAAGTGTTCGGCCAATAATGGGATATCGTCACGTCTCTCATCCAGTGATGGAACATCAATCGGTACAACATTGAGTCGATTGTAGAGATCCTGTCGAAATCGACCAGCCTCTATCACTTCATCAACGTCGCGATTAGCCGACGAAATTACCCGAAAATCAACTTTAATACGCTTTGTCCCCCCTACCCTCTGAAGTCTTTGATCCACAAGAACACGTAAGAGTTTCGGTTGAACAGCAAGAGGCAGTGATGCGACATCGTTAAAATAAATGACACCGTCATTCGCTTCTTCCAGAAGGCCTTGCTCAACACCGCGGTCATTCTCCTGACCAAATAAAACATGTTCCATCAATTCAGGATTGATGACCCCGCAATTTATGATAATGAACGGTCCCGACGCACGACCTGACTGGGCGTGAATAAACCGGGCGGCTAACTCCTTTCCTGAACCAGCGGCCCCGTGCAACATCACCCGTCCATTGAATTTTGACACCTTCGACAAGTTGTTGAGGAATGCGCGAAAGGCAGATGACTGGCCAAGCATGTGACCGGGACCTTGTTCATCACGTTTAAGAGAAACATTCTCCCGCCGCAGCCGTGCCGTCTCCATAGCACGCTTGATGACAACTAAAAGTTGATCAATGTTGAACGGTTTTTCAATAAAGTCATAGGCACCTTGTTTGATTGCAGCGACAGCAATTTCGATATTTCCATGCCCGGAGATAATGACAACAGGAATTTCCGGATTATCACGTCGGACAGCCGTAAGAATATCTATGCCATCCATTTTGCTATCTTTGAGCCAGATATCGAGGATAAGTAGAGCGGGCGGGCGATCCGACAAAGCCGCCATCGCCTGTGTTGAGTTTGCCGCGATACGTGTGGCAAAACCCTCGTCTTTCAGAATGTCGGAAACCAATTCGCGAATATCGCGTTCGTCATCAACAATCAGAATATCATTCATCCCATTTCCTAAATTCACATTGCGTTGACAGGCTTTGCACGGGCCTCTTCGATAAAAATCGGCAACTCGATGATCGCCATCGCTCCCGCACGGGCATTCTTGTCAAAGATCGGCGCATCTTCGAGTGTCAGTGAACCCGCATGTTCTTCGATAATTTTCTTTACGATTGACAAGCCGAGACCCGTTCCTTGATCGCGTGTTGTCACATAAGGTTCAAAGAGTCGGGCGCGGTCGGCCGGCAACCCCACTCCATTGTCGGCGATGGTGATTCGTGCCCGAGAATAAACCACCTTCAGTACCACTTGAATTTCGGGAACAAAACCAATTTGATCGTTGCGGGCCTGAAAACTGTTAATAGCCTCTCCCGCATTCTTTACAAGATTGGTCAAAGCTTGCCCAATCATTGTCGCGTCGACATCCGCCATGACCGGTTTTTCAGGTACATCAATTGTCAATTTAACATCCAACTGCGTTGTTTGCTGCAGAGTCAAGACATCGCGCAATATCGTGACAAGATCCTCAGTTTGCAATTGGGGTTTTGGCATACGCGCAAATTTGGAGAATTCGTCCACGATGCGTCCCAGGTCATTCGTCTGTCGTACGATGACATCCGTCATGTGTTTCAATTGCTCGCTCTCGCTACCGACCCGCGGTGAGAATTTTTGCTTAATTCGTTCCGCCGACAATTGTATCGGGGTAAGAGGGTTTTTTATCTCATGTGCGATCCGTCTTGCAACATCACGCCAAGCGGCCAAGCGTTGAGCGGTCACAAGATCCGTAACGTCATCAAACGCCAAGACATATCCTTCAAGTCGTCCATCTTCATTGCGGCGTGTCCCCATTCGAACCAACAAATTCTCAACCTTTCCGTGCCGAATCACACGAATATCATCCTGCGCAACTTCAAGATCCGATTCTTTTAGCCGCTCAAATAAGTCAGCGAACTCCGGGACCGCGATATTGAGTGCAAGATATTGCTCATCTCCAGTCCAATTCAAGAGACGTTGTGCTGAACTGTTCACGAATGTCACACACCCGTTTGAGTCCAATCCGACAACCCCTGATGTTACCGATCTGAGTACGCTATCAAATAAACGGCGTCGGCTTTCAATTTGCCGGTTATTTTCAAGAAGACGTTCTCGCTGCTTCTTGAGTTGTCGTGTCATCTGATTAAAGTAACGGCCAAGCACGGCAATCTCGTCATCTCCCTTTTCTTGAATAACCTGTACATCCAGATCACCGTTCCCGACCCGTTGCGCGGCCCCCGTCAACCGGCCAACAGGCCGTGACATTCTCTCTGCAAACCAAACTCCCAGCCAAATAGCGGCAAGAAGCAGTGTAACGGAAAATCCAACGTAGAGAACAACGAACTGGAGAATAACCTGCCCGCGCTTGCTCTCAAGAGTTTGATAATAACGTGCCGTCTTCTGGGTATCATCCAAAAGACCGAGAATTCGGCCATCCACATCTCGGCTGACATAAAGCAACCGATCCGTAAAAAAACTGAGGCGGACTAGAGCCCGAAGTTCATCGTTGTCAAAATCTTCGATGATCAACAATCCATCTGTATCCGCTTGATGAATTTGATCCGGTGTCGGTTGCTCAAAGTCAAACAGATACGATCGCTCACCGCGAGCACGTATGGCACCTGTTCCATCAATCAGATACGCTTCTTTCAGCCCCCTCTGAATAAGCTGCTGGCCTTGCGTAAGTATTTCACGAATCTCAGCGTCATTAATGAAAATCAAGTTGCGGCGACTATCGATGAAGTTCGCGATCGCCTGGGCATCTTCAGCAAGATCATCGCTCTGTTCCTGCTTATAGGTCTGTGCGGCGGTCAGGGATGTTCCAACAACCTGTCTCACACGTTCTGAAAACCAATCTTCGAGTCCCTGATTTAACGTAAATCCTGAGAAAACAGCCACACTTACAGTAGGCAGGAGGGCCATCATGGCAAAGATTCCCGTCAATCGCAGATGCAGTCTCGACCCTGCGGATTTTGCCTTCCGAGCTGCTATTGTGCGCGCTACGGATGTCAAAATCAACGACGCCATCACGAGGATATAGACGAGATCGACGGCGAGAAGAATAGTCCACACGTCTTCTCGGGATCCTTCGCCAAGAGGTTCCATTGTCACGAAGGTTATGATCGCAAGAACCGGTCCCAGTAAGACAAACCCGAGAGTGACAGACGTGCGGAGAGTCCGCAGACGGCTCAGACGTCGCAACTCGTCGGCCCATCGGTTTTCATTGACACGCGAAATCACTTACAGTCCTCTCTTTTCGTAGGGTGATGCGCTACCGGTCAGAACCCCAGCCACGTATACACCTGCCTTAAAGAAGGTTACGGTCATCTCAATCGGCGTACGCGTTTTGAGCGAATGTTCAATTCTTTGATCTTTTTCCTCAGCGTATTTCGATGAAGTCCCAATATATTTGCACATGTTGAGAGGTTGCCTCCAGCTGCGTCCATTGCAACTTGAATCAAGGGGAATTCGACGTCACGAAGAATCCTTAAATAAACCCCCGGCGGTGGCCGATCATCACCATACAGATCAAAGTATCGTTGTATATATCTTGCAACCAACGTTCGGAGTTCGTCTGGATCCTCCGCTCCAAAATCAGACGCTTTCACATCTTGGTTTCCGAGAATATCTTCCACTTCGCCGAGTGAGATTTCCGAAGTCGTACTTGTAAGGAGTAAACTACGAACGACGTTTTCCAACTGGCGAACATTACCGGGCCATATATATTTCTTCAGCAAACCGATGGCAGAATCACAAAAATACTGACTGGATCCGTTTTCACCAGCCATTGAGGCTACGAAATGTTCAACGAGCAATGGAATATCATCGATTCGTTCACATAAGGGCGGAAGAAGGATCTGCGCCGCCGATAACCGAAAAAAAACATCGCGTCGTATATGACTGATTGATTGAAGACGCGCGGGTTTCAACTGACTCGTTGTAATGAACTGCGGCGGATGATCGATTTCAGCATCTACTGTTTGCAAGATAAGTCTTTGCAATTCCGTATCGATTTCCTCAAGGCTTTCGATGAGAATGGTACCACCCCGGGCTCTATTCAATAGTTGCATTGGAGCGCGAATATTCCTTAAATCGGCTTCTGTGATGTTCAGAAAAGGAAGTGAACGACGATCGGAGAAGTCGTGTATTGTACGGGCAATGAGAGTCTTTCCGGTTCCGCTTTCTCCAGACAACAGGACAGGCACATCGCGTCCAATCACATGCGCGACCATGCGGTAGAGCCTTTGCATAATCGCGGTTTGTCCTATCAACGGCAATTCACTATTCGGTAACTCTTCGGCCAATTCGGGCGTATGCGCTGAACGAGATGATCGATCATGAAGCGCGCGCGCGGCGCGCTTCATCAAGTCCGGTAAATCAAACGGTTTTGGAAGATAATCATAAGCATTGGCCTCAGACGCCTGAATCGCCGTCATGATAGTATTGCGTGCACTGATAATAATCACAGGTATATTTGGACGTTTTTTAAAGATACTCGGAAGCGTCTCCAACCCATTTCCGTCCGGCATAACGACATCTGAAATAATGAGATCTCCTTTCCCTTCCGCAACCCAGCGCAACAAGGTTGTGAGTGAGGAGGTTGCATGGACTCGACACCCCGCTCTCGAAAAGGCCTGGGTCAGTACCGTGCGCATGGTCTGATCATCATCCGCGATGAGGACGGTGCCATCCATAAGGCTACTCTCCTTCCGTTTCCGTGAATGCGGCCCGTCCGTCACGCACGTGGCAAAGACACCCGAAAGACTGTCTTTCCGGGCCGAGAGGATACGGAAATCCAGCCATCATGATCGGCAATAATTTTTGAGACCAACGCGAGCCCCAACCCGGATCCATTTTTCTTGCTTGAAACGAACGGATTAAACATTTCGGACTTGATCTTGTCCGAGATACCCGGACCATTATCAATGAGTTCAACGTGCAATGGCAACGACTGTTGTGATCCGTCGTTACGCCGTGAACTGTAGGAGTGTTCAAAAAACGTGCGGATCGTAATGCGGCCTGACTCGGTACTAACGACTTCAGCGGAATTCTTCATAAGATTTAAAAACACCTGTACCATTTGATCTGGATCGCAACGTGCGAGAGGAAGAGACGGATCATACTCTTCGGCAATTTGAACATGAGAACCAAACCCCAGGAGGGCCGACTGACGTACACGAGCGAGAACGTCATGAATGTTGGTGGATTGAAAATTTGGACTTGAGAGATCACCAAATTGCTCCACCTGCTGCAGAAGCTTTTCAATACGACGGCTCTCGTTTACAATATGATCCGAGAGTTCGAAGGCTTCCAATCCTATTTTCATGCTCAGCAACTGCGCTGCACCGATTATTCCCGCGAGAGGATTCTTAATTTCATGCGCGAGCAACTCTGCCATCCCGATCGCGGACTTAACCGCCAATCTGGCCGAATTGGAAAACGTCAGCTGGCTCGCGAACTCGCGTGGGGAAATCACCAACAGATACATGTTATCCTGACCAACGACCGGCGCCATCTGCAGAGTGCATTGTGATGGAACTTTGTCCCATTTCCTGATTTCCACATCATTGACAAAAAGCGGTGCACGGTTTGCACGCATTCGATTCAACCCATCTTGCACCGTTTGCTCAACATCCAGTCGCTGCCAAACAATAGTTCCCTTTGTTGAACGAGCCGATGCACCAAGGAAATCTTCGCAGGCTGGATTCATGTCAACAATTTGATCGTCCGCATCAAGAAGAAGCGCCGGAACAGGCAGAGATGCCCAAATCGGCTCGTCAAGCTTCATGGGTTCTCGGCACTCCAATCGGCTTCGATTCGCAAGAAATTATCCTGTATGCCGGCACTTAAAGATGGTCTCCATGATATTCTTCACTTCAGCTTTACCCAAGCACATTTAAAAATTCAAAGTAAACTCAAAATAAAATGTCAAATTCTTGCATGAGCGCTCATTTTGAAATTCCTTCTCGACAGCCATCCTACACGTTCATATCGCGTCTGAAGCAACAGCTATATTATATTCAGAAAAGCATGACCGGTCTCAGAACAAAACTGCATTCATCCTCAAATTCTGCGCACCGGAATGACATCGCGATGCAGTTTGGTAAAGGCATGCCGAGCGTGATCACGGCGTTTCGTCAATTCAGTTTCATATTGCGTAACTGGTCACTCCCGGTCAGCCTGAGGCTCGTTTTGATTGGCCACGATAGAAAGTATTCGTTCGGCGTGTGTCTTATCCGGGTCATCTTATGGACACCCGAAATTGGATAGATCAGTATGCGGATTGATCGTAGGATTGCATATGCCGACGTTGATCACAGTGTCAGACCGTTCAATGCGCATCGAATAGCTTACCGAGCGACCAGTTCTGGTCAAGATGCAGTTGATCTATTCACCCGGTCACTTTGGCATGGTGCGTTCTTTCGGGAAAGACGTTGGGTCTGCGCCCAACACGAGCTGACAGGATGTTGAGAGATGAATAGACATAATTGCTCAATACTGAGAGCAATATTTGATTACGTAAGATAACCGCAATTCCTTTGATTTTCGCGACACAATCGGGTACAAAGGCGTAGAGTGACGTGTAAGATCGTTAGATGACGGAATTCAACAAAAGCGAACTCGCCCGGTTTGTGAGCGAGGGAGAGAAATCTCCGCCCCCGGTGTTTGTCGGGCGCGAGGCGGTCATGACGGACATTCAGAAAGCGGCGCGGCTTCGATTGGACGAAGGGGGCTTCGATGGGGAGCCGGGCAATACCCGCATTCTTCAAGGGGCGCCGGGGGCCGGAAAGAGTTCCTTGATTTTTGAACTCGAAAACCGATTGAACTGGCTGCACAATATCGACAAGGGAGAGGATCTGCGGATTCCACAGGTTGTGGAACTGGAGGTTGCGGAGGTGGTTGATGGCACGGCCATGTTGCGGCGACTTGCCGAGCGTATCGATCCTGTCAACGCGACCGACGCCTTTCGGCGCACGACGCGCGCGGACACGGTGGAGGCGTCGGTCGGAGGTTTTGGCGTTGGAGCACGGGCCGGGCGCAGCCGGAGCACCGAAGAAGATGAGCCGTCCGCATTGATGACCGCATTCAGGGACTGGCTCATCGACCGAGGCCCTATTGAACTTGAGACGCCGGTCATCATCGCCATCGATGAGGCGCAGAATCTACCGCCCGGGAAGGAGAGACAAGGCAATCTGTTCTTGCAATCGGTGCATAACAATCGTGCGCGACTGCCGCTGTCCCTTGTGTTGGCGGGGCTGGGTGATACCGAGGAGACGGCGAATGCTGTGGGTCTTACGCGGGGTCTGACAGTGCATTCGATCGGCCGTTTCTCGCGGGCGGAGAGCTGTGGCCTGATGCAGAGGTGGTGCGCGCACTTCGGCCTTGCGGTCGGGTCGCAACGGCCGCGTCTGGCGATGTACTGTGCGTTGGCGGACGACTGGCCGCAGCATCTGCATTGCGCACAGAAGGCCCTGGGCCAGGCGGTCCTGGATGTCCAGCAGCAGGACCCGGCGTTTGACGGCAGCCTCGACCACCTCCGGGAACCGGACTGGTTGCGGGTCACCGCGCAGTTTGCACAATACCGGGCGGAGCACTATCGGGGACGGATCAGCCAGGAGATAGAAGATAACAGAACCTTGACCGCTGCTGTGATGCGGTCTCTGACACCGGACACAACCATGGAGGACATTCTCAACACGATCCGGCAGCAGCTGGGTGACTTCGAGGAACCGTCCCGATCGCAGCAGGCGCAGGCCTTCCGAGATCATCTGGTGCATCAGGGGGCGTTGCAGAAGACCCGCACAGACGGTCCGGTTATATGTCCGATCCCGTCGTTTCGCAGCTGGTTGATGGAGTCGACCCGACCGTTACACAATCGACAGATGTATTCCCTTCGGTCTGATGAAGACATCCGGACGGAGAAGGCGCTCGACCGACTGGAGGATGCCCATAGCTGGGCAATCGAACAGGTGAATCAATTCGAACTAGACCGCACGGTGTCATTGTGGCACGGCCCCGTGAAAGTCGAGATTTTGTCGGACGGAACGGCGTCTGAAAGGCTGGATACGCGCCCTTCCTAGACACGGTCCTGGTGATGGCCATCAGCGGCGCGGATAGAAACCAATAACCGTGTGCATACCCAGGATCGGGTGACGGACGTTGATATCCTGTTGAAGGCAGTCGATTCCATATCAGACGGTCAGAACAAATTGCGGACGATGCGTGAACATTTGCTGAACACAGTATGACGTTGGACGCCAAACGTGCGTGGGCGCGTCATCGCGTGCAGAATCCTCCGAACAGGTTGACCGCGCAGCCGTTTCATGAGTGAATGTTTCTCCAATAATGTCAACGATCGCAATCGCGATCAGGATCATCCACTGTATCTTCAACACACAGACATTCAGCGGGCGTATAACGCCTGTGTCGCAGACGCGGTGCAACAGGCGGTAAAACGGATGGTGATGGAACCAGATCGATCCAAGGGTCGAGAAGAATCTCGTGGATGCGTTGATGTCAGTTTGCAAGGCTGAATCCTTGGTCCCAGTGGACGAGCTAGACCATGAGCGCAAAAGTATGATTCGTGATCTATCCAAGACAGACGCCCTTCCGGAGCGGGTTCTCAAACAAGTTTTTTGATCGTTCGTCTATGCAGACGTTATGCCGGTTACGCAGACGGATGCGATGCTTGCGAAAACATTCCCCGTTATCACCACAGAGGAGCGCTCCGCGCTGACCAACGATCTTCGGAATGTGATGGAGTCGCTGGGTGAGCGTTACGGGCCTTCTACGCGTAAAAGGACGGCACGAAACAACTGAGGTCGCGTCTGAATCCGGAACGGGCTGTATCAAAAACTCACGGAACTCTAACCCGAACGCGACAGTTCCGACAGGAGATGGGCGAGCAGAATGCGGCGTCTTTCCGAATGGGTCTTCGGCGAGAAAATCGTCAAGTTCTGTTGCTGGGAGATCAGTCAAAACAAGAGTATCCTTGTACCGTGCCAGGAGCCAGGTGCCCAGCAAGATCTGGCAGTGGGTGGGTGCGTTCCAATGTTGGGCCATGACGTCTGAAAATGAAAGATAACGCGAGACAATTTGCTTACTGTGCGAAACCTCAGTATCCAGATAGACTTATTTTCCAATAAGCCATCAGATGTGTTGGATATGTCGACATTATGGTGTGGTCTTGAAGATGACAGTACATATTTTCTCTTTTTCAGTTGCCTCACGTCGAGAGCATACATAAGAAGTGTGCTCTAGAACCAACCGAGTGGAGCGCAAGTTGGGTCATTCGACAGCCGCCATTATCGTTGCTGCGGGACGAGGAGTTCGAGCCGGAGGCGATCTTCCGAAACAATGGCGCATGGTAGCAGGTCGAAAGCTCGCTGCGCACAGTATGGAGACCTTTGCGCACCATCCGCGTATTGATCACCTCACGTTAGTCGTACATCCCAATGATCTAGACTCCCGACCATGGCCCGATAATCCAGTCGCAGAGATTGTGCGTGGTGCTGACACCCGATGCGATTCTGTCTTCGCCGGCCTTCAATCCATCGAAGGTAAATTTGAGCATGTACTGATTCATGATGCAGCTCGGCCATGTGTATCCGCCCGCTTGATTAATGATATTTGTGATGCGCTTGAAGACGGACCCGCCGCTGCTCCGGCTCTTGCAGTGGTCGACGCCCTATGGCGCGGGACAATGGGATTTGTGAGCAGACGTGAGGACCGACGTCATTTATTTCGTGCTCAAACGCCCCAGGGGTTCAACCTTGCACAAATTTTGACCGCGCATCGCATGTATCAAGGTGATGCTGCGGATGACGTTGAGATTGCACATGCTGCGGGACTTCCAGTAGCGATTGTACCGGGGGACGAACGGAATTTCAAGGTCACCTCACCGAATGACTTTTATCGGGCAGAGACAAATTTAGGTGTTCATATGAATATGAGATTAGGAAACGGTTTTGATGTGCATCGTTTTGGCTCTGGCAGTAACATCATAATCTGTGGTGTGTCGATTCCTTTCGATCGTAGTTTACAAGGCCATTCCGATGCTGATGTCGGCATGCACGCCATAACAGATGCCATTTACGGTGCCCTTGCGATGGGTGACATCGGACACCATTTCCCACCGTCGAACCCAGAATGGAAGGGTGCCAAGAGTGCGATTTTCCTCAGCCACTCCGTAGAGTTGGCTGCACGTCAGAATTACCAAATTGCGAGCATTGATTGTACCTTAATTTGCGAAGAGCCAAAGATCGGTCCATACGCCCATCAAATGCGCGCGCGAATCGCAGACATTACCAAAACCGACAGTAGCCGAATCTCTATCAAGGCGACGACTTCAGAGCGGTTGGGATTTCCTGGCCGAGGCGAAGGCATAGCCGCTCTTGCGACGGCCTTACTTGTTGCTTCGTGATCGCGCGACTTCTCGCAACCTTCTTTGGCATAGGCTTCCTTCCCTATGCGTCAGGGACCTGGGCCTCACTGGTTTCGCTGCCGCTCGCGGGATTCATTCACCAGTGGGGTGGCTTCAATGCCCTCGTCCTTGCAACCCTCCTGATCGCTGCAATCGGAGTGTGGGCGGTCTCTGCGGCGTCTGAAAGTCAACAGCAAATCGACCGACCCGAATTTGTCGTTGATGAAGTTGCCGGTCAATTATTGGCACTATGGGCCGTATCGTGGTCCGCTACTCAACAGGATATTACCGTCGCACATCTATGGCTAGAGGGCCTTGCCGCATTTTTACTGTTTCGTATTTTCGACATTTTTAAATTTGGACCCGTTGCTTGGGCCGACCGCCGAGCCGATGCATTTGGCGTCATGCTTGATGATATGATTGCCGGAGCCCTTGCATGCCTTCTGACGATTCCGCTGGCACTACTGTATCATGGGTCTGTTTGAGAGATTTGGTGGTATGTCCCTTTTATTTGTAAAGAGTTTCCGCTCTCTTTTCAAACGCTCTCACAACTCGTTGCATAGCCTCGTTGAAAACGACCCCTATGATACGCCGTAAAAGCGCATTTCGAAACTCAAAATCAACATCAAAGGTGACTTCACAACCGCCATCAACATCACGGAACATCCAATGCGATTTCATAAACTTAAAGGGGCCTCGAAGATTCTCCGTCGTAATCTTGCCGTTCTCCTCCGATAGGGTCACTCGACTTCCAAATTGTTCACGATATATTTTAAATGAGATAACGAGATCGGCGTCAAGAAGCGAAACTGTGCCACTTTGCGTTCTCGACCGAATTCTTGCCTCGGAACACCATGGCAAGAATTCGGGATATTTTTCAATGTCCGCCACAAGATTGAACATTTGCCGGGCGGTATAGGGGAGCCTTCGGGCTTCTGAATGAGTCGGCATAATTATGTGTCTTCAACCGGTTGTATTCTGTAGAAAGACGCTCTCAAATTTATGATTTCAAAACACAGAAACAAGGGACATCTTGAAACAATACACATTACACTTTGAATCACAGTATTGGAGAAACGAGAGTATTGATGCCGCGTTTCGCTAGAGAGGTCGAGTTTACAGCAATGTGAGCCACAAAAATCGACTGACAAGCGGGCTTTTTCGTTTATTCACCAACTTTTTACATATGGAATGAAGAGTTTTGACAGCCAATGACCCTGCAACATTAGCATTGACAATTCGAATAATAATATCACGGTGTGAAAGCCTTCTGAAACCAGAATGATCACTCAACTGCCCAAGCTTTGTGGCGAGATGCATCGATCATTTGAAGCGTCATCAAATGTTGTTCCACCAAGAGCCTCTGTAGACAATTACAAACATTGTGTTATACTTCTCATAGGTCGTTATTTTCCTTAACAAGCATCTCAAGAGAACGTTGTCCATCCCCGCAGAATGCCGTGTGCATGAAGCCGTTTTTTCGTCACAGATAGATTTCAGTGTAAAGTCCTTCCTTTGATGAGAGCAGAAATTCACACCTATCCATTCAATCCGCTCTTCATCATACCACTATGCGTCCGCCGCATAAACGCAAGAGATAAAGCATTCTTGGAAGGTACATGTATGTATAAGGTTGCAACACAATTCATAATCGCGAATATGCTGTTCACAACTATGTCGACAGCCGTCTTATCCGCCGATCTTCCGCAATCGAAGCAAACAGGACTTGGACTGTATCTCACGGCTCAAGAAGCCGCGGATTTTGTGACCGAAAATTCCCAAGCAGTGTTCGTTGACGTACGTACACCGGAAGAAATCGATAAAACTGGCCTTGCAACCGGTACAGATGCTCTGATTCCGCTGGTGTTATCGACGACCAATAAAAAGATCGGACTCAATCCAGATTTTCTGCCTGGGATGATCGCGATGATACTCAAGCGCGGTGTCTCTCAAAGCGATCCAATCGTCATTATTTGTCGGTCAGGGAACCGCAGTGCAACTGCCGCCAATTTAATGGCCAGTCTTGGCTTTGACAATGTTTACACTGTGACCGACGGTTACGAAGGGGACCGAGCACCAACGGGTCCAACCAAGGGTCAACGAACGATCAATGGATGGAAAAATGCCGGGCTCCCATGGACCCAGCGATCCGCCAAAAGTTGTTCTCCGGCTCGAACGGGTGGTGACTGCTAAATCAAATCAAGCGCGTCCCAATTTCAACATTCGAGCATTTCGTAACTTTGCAAAATCATCTCCTGCGTGATAAGATGAGCGCGTCAGTGGTGTTGACGATACCATCAGAAAACCCTTTCCATAGGCAGCCTTCTTGTACTGCTCAAATTCTTCGGGTTCTACGAATCGATCAATATGATGGTGCTTGGGTGTGGGCTGCAAATATTGGCCAATCGTCAGAAAATCAATATCCGCCGCACGCATATCGTCCATGACAGCAAAAACCGCCTGTCGGTCTTCACCCAACCCAACCATGATCCCGGATTTGGTAAACAGAGACGGATCAATCTCTTTCACACGCTGCAAAAGACGAAGTGAGTGAAAATAACGTGCTCCCGGACGCACTTCCGGATACAACCCCGGAACGGTCTCAAGATTGTGGTTAAAGACGTCCGGTCTCGCCTCAACAACAAGTTCGAGAACAGACGGATCACAGTTAAGAAAATCAGGTGTCAAAATCTCGATGGTCGTTTGTGGATTCCGTCGGCGCACAGCGCGAATAGTCGTTGCAAAATGTCCTGCACCACCATCCTCAAGATCATCGCGGTCCACAGATGTAATGACGACATGCTTTAAGTTCAACTTCAGCACAGCATCGGCCACTCGTCCGGGCTCAAAAGGATTGAGACCCTCTAGAGGTTTACCCGTCGCGATATTACAAAATGTACACGCTCGAGTGCACACGTCACCCATAATCATCATGGTCGCATGTCCGTGAGACCAACATTCACCGACATTCGGACAACCGGCTTCTTCACACACGGTCACGAGTTGATTTTCGCGCATAATTTTTCGTGTCTGTTCGTAAGCTATACCGCCCGGCGCCTTTACACGAATCCAATCCGGCTTTCTTGGCTGAATATTAACTTTTCGATGTGTTTTCTCAGGATGCCGTTGAGCCGGATCTTTAAGGTTACGCATTCATCAATCCTACAGGCTTTGTACCGTCATTATCGGCAATGATTATAACACGGCGGTACGTTGAATCAATACATGCTCAATCATGAGAAAACCAAAAAGACGTCGACACGTTCGCAGATCATTTGGAACTTTTCTATGTTTGCACAACACGGATGATGAGAAGCACCGCCACCCGTCATCGCGGTTCACAACGATTCCTGTTATCCTCCTCAAACAGAAAAGCAGGTTACTGGAAACTCTCGGGAGTCGTTTCCTTTTTCTTGATAATATATTCCCTCAACGCCTCATCTGTTGCGACATCCAAGGACGGCTTCTGATAGTTCGTCAAGAGTTGCTCAACCCGAAGAGAGGCGAAGGCCTGCGCATCACGTCCGCCCTCCTCCATCCATGTCTCAAAAGGCTTATAATCCAAGAGATCTGACTTCCAGAAGGCCGTCTTGTAGTTCGCCTGGGTATGCGCACAACCAAGAAAATGTCCACCCGGACCAACTTCCGCAATCGCATCCATTGCCTGCGCATTCTCATCGATTTCAACGCCTTGTGCGAGATGATGCAAAACACCAAGTTGGTCTGCATCCATCACGAATTTCTCAAAAGAGGACACCAGTCCACCCTCGAGCCATCCACAGGAATGAAGCATGAAGTTCACTCCGGCCAGCAATCCCATGTTCAGGCTGTTGGCCGTTTCATACGCCGCATGTGCATCTGGCAGCTTTGAACCTGTAAAGGCGCCCGCAGAGCGATAAGGTAACCCAAGACGTCGAGCGAGTTGACCGACACCATATGTGACCTGAGTCGCTTCCGGAGTTCCGAAGGTAGGAGCACCGGATTTCATATCAATTGAACTCACAAAGGCTCCCATGATCACCGGTGCGCCTGATCGGACAAGTTGAGAATAGCTGATTCCAGCCAGAACCTCAGCCAGGACTTGAGTCAGTGTTCCCGCAACGGAAACCGGCGCCATTGCGCCACCGACAATAAACGGTGAGATTATGCTGGCCTGGTTGTTCCTTGCGTAAACCTCGAGGGCGCCCATCATGACATCGTCAAAAGTCAATGGCGAATTAATGTTGATGAGCGACGTTAAGACCGTATGCTTCTGAACAAACTCTTTTCCAAACAAAATTTCGCACATTTCGACACTGTCCTGTGCGCGTGACGGTTCGGTCACCGATCCCATGAACGGTTTATCACTCAAAGACATATGGGCGTAAAGCATATCAAGATGGCGCACACTCACTGGGGTATCTGTCGGCTCGCAAACCGTACCTCCAGAGTGATGCAACCACTTTGACATATAGCCAAGTTTCACAAAGGCTTCAAAATCTGTTAGGGTTGCGTATCGACGACCGCCAACGAGATCTCGAACGAATGGTGGGCCATATACAGGTGCAAACACGAGATTATTGCCACCAATGATAACCGATTTTTCGGGATTTCGCGCATGCTGCGTATAAATCGTCGGTACGGACTTGCAAAGTTCGGTAACCAGATCTCTCGGAATATGCACACGTTCGCCGACAATATCAGCGCCGGCTTCTCTCCATCTGTCTAGAGCATCCGGATTGTTGATGAAGTTTACGCCAATCGTCTCAAGCACGATTCGTGCGTTATTTTCGATGATCTCAAGTGCCTCATTATTTAAGACTTCGAAATTGGGGATTTTTCGCTCAATAAATTTCGCTGTTTCGATCCGGATTGCTGTACGCTCCGCACGCCGCGCCGCGCCGCCGCCTCTTTTCCGCGCAACTCTTGCCGTTTGCGACATACCATCACTTTCTCAAAAAGGAACATCGTTTCGAAGCTATCTCCACTCGCCGGCCTTAGAGAATTCTCTTTAGATTACGGCGTAAACGGGAGAAAAGCGACAGGTCTTATCGAAGAACAGACTCAGATAGTATTTCTGCAAGAAAGCCGCCAAAGAAATAAGTCATCCAAGATCAATCGCCCGTCGTTCACGGCGCCATCGCAGATCACCATTGATAAAAGGCACAATGCCGCTCAGAAAACGAGAACAATATACTCCTCAAGGCATTTACGATCTGAGCACTGATAATGTGCCTCAAGGTGCCGAACAAATAATCCCCGCAAGATCTAAAGATGCCGAAACCTCGCAGGAATTTTATGACCAACTCCAACAGCCAAGTTTTCGGTCTCCTTCTATCAAACCGATTGATACTCGAGGTGCGGCAGCATCCCAAACTTATTTTCGACCTTATGCAGAAAAGCACATAATTGACTTTAAATTCATCCAAATTTGAAATCGACAGCGTTAGTTCTCACATCAATTGCTATTTAACAGAACGAGGGGTACAACGTATAAGCCCCAAATCATAATAGGGCATTTCTCCGATTGTTATCTTGAATCTGTTCGATCTGAATGCAAGAAGATCTGTCGTTTCTGCCTATCCGCATCATCCACGGTTTCAATCAGATAATTGGAGTGTGTCGAGAGGCAGAATGACACGCCTACAAGATCATCTCAACCGAACTCCATAGACATGACTGAATACACCCGTGAGCGTCTTCTAATTATCGATTTCGGAAGCCAAGTAACACAACTCATCGCACGAAGACTGCGCGAATTGCGAGTCTATTGCGAAATTCATCCTTATCAAAATGTGACGGACACATTTCTTGCAAGCTTCAAACCACAGGCCGTGATCTTTTCCGGTGGTCCAAACACCGTCACAAACCCTTCTCATCCGAGACCACCAAAAGAAATCTATGAAATCAACGTTCCTATTCTCGGGATTTGCTATGGACAGCAAGTTATGATCCAGGATTTAGGCGGAAAAATTGACGGAGGAAAAATATCGGGAGGTGGTGGCACGGCCGAATTTGGCCGTGCTCTTCTACAGCAAAGAGGCGATCTTGACCTACTAGCAGGCTGGTTTGACGAAGGACCGGAACAGGTGTGGATGTCGCACGGCGATCATGTAGCTGAGTTGGCACCCGGATTTGACGTTTTCGCAGCTTCCAAGAATGCTCCATTTGCGGTCGTTGCCAACACGAATCGCAAGTTCTTTGCCATTCAGTTTCATCCTGAGGTCTATCACACGCCAAAGGGAAAAGAGCTTTTTACGAATTTCATTCGCATTTCGGGCTTCTCGCAGACTTGGTCAATGGACAATTTCCACACGAAGGCACTCGACCACATTCGCGAACAGGTTGGCAAGAAAAAAGTGATCTGTGGTCTATCAGGAGGTGTCGATTCCTCCGTAGCTGCCGTACTCATCCATAAAGCGATTGGCGATCAACTGACCTGCATTTTTGTTGATCACGGATTACTGCGCGCAAACGAGGCGCGCGACGTTGTCGAAATGTTTCGGGATCACTACAACATCCCATTGATTCATACAGACGAATCAGAGTTGTTTTTGAGTACGCTTGAAAACCAAAGTGATCCCGAAACCAAGCGCAAAATAATTGGACGATTATTTGTTGATGTCTTTCAACGGTATGCATCTGAAATTCCAGATGCCGCATTCCTTGCGCAAGGGACTCTCTATCCGGATATCATTGAGTCGATCAGCCATTCTGGGGGACCGTCTGAAACAATTAAATCACACCATAATGTTGGTGGACTACCGAAAGAAATGGGATTGAGATTGCTGGAACCTCTTCGTGAACTCTTCAAAGATGAAGTACGCGAACTGGGTCGTGAACTCGGGCTGCCAAAACCGTTTATCGCACGTCACCCGTTTCCCGGACCAGGGCTTGCCATCCGCGTTCCCGGCAAAATAACACGCACCAAAATTGAAATTCTTCGTGCCGCCGATGCAATTTTTATTGATCAGATAACAAAATATGATCTTTACGACAAGATATGGCAGGCTTTCGTCGTAATTTTACCAGTCCGTACAGTCGGTGTCATGGGTGATGGACGAACTTATGACTTTGCATGTTCGCTACGCGCCGTTACCTCAGTCGATGGCATGACCGCAGACTATTTTCCGTTTACACATGAGTTCCTTAGTGAAACCTCTACACGTATCATTAATGAAGTTCAGGGTATCAATCGCGTAACCTATGACATCACATCCAAACCGCCAAGTACTATAGAATGGGAATAAATCATATCTTCATATGTAAAATATTTTATATAAATCAATATTATAGTGATTGATCTTCAAGTATTGTGATATGTTTCTGTTAAATTTTAAAGTAGTAAATTTTTATTTTATTAAATTAAATCAATAATTTGATATCTATAACTGCATTAATATATTATAGTATATATATAAATTATTGATTTTAATAATTTTTCGAGCCGCTTGCAAAAATAACTGGAGAGGAGCAAGAGTAGCATAATTCCTGCAAATACAACATAGGGTCCAACACACTTTCAAGGCCTTGCCCGATTTTCCCGACCGAATCGGCGAACAGGACCGT
>JAPORU010000123.1 GCA_026710045.1 Aestuariivita sp.
TGTCCGTCGCCTCTTTTCCGGGCAACTCTGAGAGTGAATGTAACAGACATCCAGAAACGTTCAAGAGTAGATGTCAACGGACCCTAGTTTGTGGATATTTTTACAGACCTACTGAAATTTTCCGAGCAATCTCTTGATTTGCAGTAGAGAATACCTGTAAAACTGTCTCGGATTTATCTCTTGATACAAGATTTCTCTCTCGCTAAATTAACTACATAATCCCAAAATAATTTATTGATCGTCCCTCCTAGTGTTCGACCATCATTGCGTTGACGGGTATAGTGACCTCAGCTTTATCCGCGCGTCCTCCGTCGTGAAGCGCCCGTCCACGGTGGCTCCCTCTCCGTTCCGCCGTTCGGCCCAGGCCTCCATCTCCCGGCCCATCGTCCCGCGGTCGGGACTGCGGCGGTTCAGGCACGGGCGGGCCATTGCGCCTATCTCTATCTCCGCGCGGTTCAGCCCGCTCCCGTGCTTCGGCGTGTAGGGGATCTCCAGCCGGGCCGCGATCCGGGCCGCGCCGGCCTTGGAACCCGTGTCGCCTTCGTCTGTTGCCGCGACGTCTCGTCCCTGCAGACCAGCACCTCGTCCTCCGCGAAATCCCGCAGGTCCTGCTCGAGAACGTCCTCCATCGCGGCGACGCAGGCGCCGTTCGCCTGCGGCGGAATGCACCCGTACCGCTTCAGCCACGGCTTGATGTCGTTTTTTTTAGCGTCTTCCTCACGGTCTCGTCCGAGATGGAATCGACGATCTCAAGCGCGACCAGGCGGTCCGCCAGCTGCGGCATCGTCCCGTGGCTCCGGCCCCTCCGGCGGACGCGAGCCGGCGATGGCCACCCGCTTCGCCGCCGCCTGTACGCCGCCGCCCCGCTGTCCACCAGCGCCCGCAGTTCCGCCCTCTCCTCCCCGAAAGGCGGATCCGATAGATCTTGCGCCCCCCCCCCCCACCGGGGATCCCCGTTTCCTGTGTCACGGCCCGCTCCGTTCCGATGGGCGGGCCGGGGCGGTCTGGCGCCGCGTTCCAATGGCCCGCCGGTTGCCGGATGGCGACCGACATGGCATGATCGAACCGGACGGTCAAGCGGAACCGTCACTTCTACGCTGGTGCTACACTAGGTCATGCGCACCTAAGCGACGGTCGGCGGATGGCACGTCTCGACCGTCTGGGAGGGTCCCTGCGTGCAGTCATCAAGGCCATCACGACCCCTCCAAATACAAATCATCACCGATTGGTTTCAGGGAGGACATCGCGCCGCTTGAATCCAGAATACAACCAGGCACAGTGAAAATATCGCATTCCAACCGGCCATCGACAAGCCCAGCATCTCCCAGGGAATGTCGTCACAGCGAACCAGGGGAGCATTCAGAATATGATCGAGAAGTTCATCCACCGAAAGATCGTGAACATCGCCACCAGAACAGCTTGTAAAACCCGGCCACCAACTTTGTTCAACACCCGCGTGATAGAAGCCGGTTACTCCAGAACTCAATGCCGCCATACCGCCCAACCATACCGGTGCCCGCGTATCCCAATAGAGGGCGAGCACACCCATTGCGGCCGCTATCGCGTGCCCCCAACGTTGCCAGAGACACATTTGGCAGGGTGGAAGACCCGCAATGAACTGAAATCCGAATGCAGCCGCGAGAAGGGCAACCGACCCACATGTTGCAACAACGATAAGGTACGGGCGTTTCACAGGAATCTCACCACCCAAAACCCAAATATCAGTATCAAAATAAGCAGGACAAATACAAGACCAAGCCTGCGCTCGATAAATTCACGTATCGGTTGCCCAAATTTCCAGAGTAAAAAGGCGATACAAAAAAATCGCAGACCACGCGCAAGGACGGACGTCATCACAAACGTCACCAATGGCATTTGTGTCCAACCCGACATGATTGTAATGACCTTATAGGGAAAAGGTGTCAAACCGGCGGTCAAGACAACCCAAAATCCCATTTCATTGAAGCGTTCATTAAACGCCATCATCGACTCGGTCTTGCCCGCGACTTCCAGGATAGGCCGACCGAGTTCTTCAAAGGCAATCGATCCGATAAGATAACCAAGTAATCCACCCAACACCGACGCCAGCAAGGCGACCGAAGCAATGATCCACGCCCTGGATGGTGCGGCAAGTATCATTGGAATAAGAAGAAGATCCGGTGGAATAGGAAAGATCACACTCTCGACAAAGGCAACCAATGCGAGCACGGAAAGCGCATGGCGGTGTTCCGCCATGGCAATGGTCCAATCATAAATTCTGCGAATCATGCCCGACCCGACTTCTGGGCGGTTCATTTTTTACCTGATTTACGCGTCAAGCTCCGCATCCCAATACAAGAAGTCCATCCAGCTGTCATGCAGGTAATTCGGTGGGAATTTTCGACCAATATTGCGAAGTTCTTCCGCCGTCGGCTGCCGTGGTTGACGACGTAACCTGAGACCCGAAACCTTCAGAGACTGGGATCCCTTACGGAGATTACAGGGCGCACACGCAGCAACAACATTCTTCCAACTTGTGATGCCGCCTGCGGAACGCGGAACCAGATGGTCAAAAGTCAATTCTCCCTTGGCCCCACAGTACTGACATTGGAATTCGTCGCGCAAGAACAGGTTAAATCGGGTAAATGCCGCATGTCGTCGCGGACTGACATAATCCTTCAACACCACCACGGATGGTATCTTAATCTGCGTACTCGGACTGCGCACGATTTTCTCATATTCCGCGACAATATCCACCCGATCAAGCCAAGCGGCCTTAATTGCATCCTGCCACGTCCAGAGTGACAATGGAAAATAGGACAACGGGCGATAATCCGCATTCAACACCAAGACAGGGTGATACTTCAACGCACGTGGTTCGTGCACAAACTCCGTTCTGAAATCACCGTCCATTTTGCGCTCCAACCTCAATTGGTCAACATCGTCGCATCCACCCGAATGAAATGAACTCCCAAACTATATTTCGTCATCGAGTAAGACAGAGCCGCAGTATCTACGACACATTAACAAGAACAACTAGCAATTCGCGCTCAGCCGTTAAACCCTGTTTTTCACTGCTGTGGAAAACTGTTGCAAAAGATGCGGCAGGACGTTTGTACAACCACACGTCTCTCTGCGCCCATTCTCACACCAAGGGCGTTAAGTTCGGGTCAAATATTTGGATGATGTTCGTGCACGTCAACCTTCGTAATTGCGGATCTGTGCGAGCTGCACCACCACCGCTGGCGCATCGAAGACCCTTACAAAACCCATAAGTTCTTCATGACCCTTAACGCCTTTAACAGTCAAACAGAACAGGGGGTGTGCCAGGACCTCTATGCCACCTTCGCTCTTGTCACCGCAACGCGATTGATGACCAATGATGTTGATCACCAACGGAGTGAACACGCCGAAACAGATCACGCAAAACAGATTCATTGCAAGCAATCCGTCGCCTCCATGTATCGGAATATCAAACCTATTTCTGCTGCATACCGACCGTCTGCATCCGATTGTCGCATACATAGCGCACACCTTTGCCCGTCACGCCCAGCGTGAACGACCCGGATATCGCTATACGCACCACTCCCAGAAACCGATCCGATTCCAATGGTCACGATAGCGCAACACAAGAAATATCATCACTCAACAAGACATCCCGTGATACCCACCATCCGATACACGCTTAACTGAATACGTCTGGATTATTAACTGAAGGCCATTACCCTCCAACTCTTGACCGAAAACCCGTTCTGGACCTGTGGCAATCTTTCATATTAAGCCGATAATAACATTATGCCAGGTTTTCTGATACATCACTAAAATGGGTTTATTACATTTATGATTGACGAATGTCATAACTATCTTATAGGTGTCCTCAGGACACCTATAAGATAGTTTAATAAATAGATTAATATACTCATATGAGTATATTAATCTATTTTGGTGAATGCATATTACGGACCTTCAATCAATGAGAAAAGTCGAACGACGTTTATGGGGGGTGCCGGCTCTGGTCGCAGATGCACTGGAACAGAGAGGAGAACCGGTTTTAACCGCCTGGGATCTCTATGCCTTAATCAGAAAGGCCTACCACGACAAGGAACGAAAAATTCCGGCACCACGCAGTCTTCACAAGATACGCAGCAGCCTTGAGAAAGCCGGCATTGTCACTCCGGACAGAGACTACAAAACGCATTACCGGGTTATTCATGTAACGGATCAACCGGCTGATGATATCGTCTGCCTCATTGATCGCTTCTGTCACATCTCGCATCTGTCGGCGATGCAAAACTGGGGGTTGACCAATCGAAGATCTTACGAACTCATTGTCACGCGACCAGACAACTCTGCTATAAAAGCAATGCTCTCCCAGATCATGCAACAAGACGCAGACTCAGTACCATGGTTTCACCACGACTCAACCCCTTCTTCAAGCCCCTTCCATTTGGGAAATATTCTTCATCCGAGCCATGTCCGAAGGCGGCCTGTAAAAGTTCGTAAAAGCCGACGGCCCGGACAATCACTCAGAGACCGTAATAGCTTTTCAAGAATAACAACAATCGGACAAACCTTCCTTGACATGCTGCAGCAACCGGCCCTTTGCGGAGGAATGGCGCATGTGATCGAGGTTTGGCATGAGCATGCCCTCACACATCTGGATCCGATCATTGAAACCCTGCATTCGGCAAACGCAGTGGTCAAGTGTCGGGCCGGATACATCATTGACGAACAACTCGGTGTACATGACTCCCGAGTTGAAGCATGGCATGCATATGCCCAACGGGGTGGCAGCAGCCGACTTGATCCGCGTCGGCCCTATGTCCCGCACTGGTCAGAGAAATGGATGATCTCCATCAATGCATGAACCTTCACTCGTGGTTGTCGATGTTGCGAACTGGGTCGATGCAGGAAAAAATAATCCTGTTGACTATCGGATCCGGAAGGCAACCCATGTCATTCTTGCCGCCGTCGCCAGAATTTCGCCACCCTACACCATGTATCTCAAAGGTGGGTTGCTTCTGGGGCTGGTTCACAAAAGTCCGAGAGCAACCACCGATATCGATTTTACGGCCGCTTTCCAATCACACGACGGCATCGAGGCACATGTCAAAGAGGACCTGAACAAAGCCCTGACGCACGTGATTGCAGAACTTGGCTATGCCGGGAGCTCAGCTGCCGTACATAAAATCATAATTAGACCTGAAACCATAGACCGCGCCCTTGAGAACGCTCATTTTCCGGCCATGAACCTTCAGATCCAGTATATATCCCCCTTTTGTGGCCAACAGAAGATCGACCATGTCAATATTGATCTTTCCTTCAATGAACTTGCTCCACATCGCATCGACATTCTCATCATCGGTGACGGTATCGAGATTCCTGCCTACAGCCCCGCCGACATTATTGCTGAAAAATACCGTGCCCTGTTGCAGCAGATTAATCGCAAAAGAAGACGTCGACAGGATGTTTATGACATAAATTTCCTTCTACAAACATACGATTTCGACGCGAATCAAAAAGTATCAATTCATCAGAGTATTATTGAAAAATGTCATTCACGCGGTATCAATCCGGATCATACGTCTCTTGATGATCCTGAAATAAGGGACAGGGCCGGCGCAGAGTGGGAATCCATTGTACTGGAAACAGGCACTCTTCCCGAATTTAGCCTCTGTTTTGAGAAAATACGCCAGTTCTACAAGTCATTACCTTGGGAGGGTGGATGGCGTTCAGGTTCCAAGGCAGGCTGACTATGCCTTTGGATCACCGTCAAAGGCCGTCGGCAACGGGACCATCCACTTTCACAAAGAAGCAATGAAAAACAATACTGCGCGCATCCCACGAGATGGAAGCCGCTTTGCCAGTTCTCACCGGAACCTCAACCCCACAGCTTCGTATGAAACTGCATTGATAAAACGTCCGTTAATGCACTTTATTGGTAAATTGATAGCCCATAATTTGACTATATCAAATTAACATCGACTTTTACAAATATTCTTGACAGAATCGTACCTGCTCCTGATGATATTGAAAGAACAAGAGGAGTCACGATGCCCGCCAAGGACTCAGGCAGATCCGATACCGAAAATACGGCAGAGGCGCAGATTGTAAGGCTTGACCGGAATTCAGGCGATACCGGCGGGCGCACGATCCAGTCGGTCGAAAGGGCCCTCAACGTCTTGGAAATCGTAGCGCAAGAACGTGACGGCGTGACGGTTTCCGGAATATCCGACCTTCTGGGACTCAATATTTCAACCTGCCACCACCTGATCACGACCTTGGTCAAGAAAGGCTTTGTTACACACCTCGGTCGGACCAGAGGCTATGCCCTCGGTCCCAGACTGGGCGAATTAATCGAGATCTGGGAGGGCGCCCGCGACGCGGATGTTTTGTTAGCCGATGAGCTGAAGGCATTGGGACAGCGGCTCGGACATGGTGTGCAATTCGCCGTTCTGAGGAACACCTCACTCTTGACCAAACTCAGTTTTCCCGCGGCAAAGGACAATGTTGTGGAAGCGAGTGAAGTCAAAAAGATGTCGGCATTCCACGCCACCGCGACGGGAAAGGCAATCCTGGCCTGGATTCCGGACACCGAACTGGTACGGATCATATCCGCCAACGGTCTGTCCTCCTACACACCCAAAACCATCACCACCCTGTCCGGCCTGGTCGAGGAATTGCGGTTTGTCCGACGCCGCAAGTTCGCTGTGGACAATGAGGAATTCTGCGATGGCATCGTCTGCATCGGCGCGACAATCCGCGAAGGCGCCGGCGCGGTAATCGGGTCAATTTCCGTCACGATCCCCGCAGACAAGGCAAGCGAGGACTATCGCAACTCCTTGATCAAGGAAATGATTGGGGCGGCCAACAATTTTTCCCATAAACTGCGTGATCATAAGGAATAGACGCGGACTGAAACGAATAATGGAGAGTCTTATGGCATTGCCCGACAACATCACAACGAGCGCAACCTATCCGGTCCCGGAAAGTATGAAAGCCTGGGTTCTGGGTAATCCCGGAGAGTTGACACTTGAAGAGAAACCGGTACCGGCGCCAGGTAAGGCAGAGGTTCTCGTTCGGATTGACGCCGTAGCGATTTGCGCCACCGATCTGGAAATTATCCACCACGGACCACCGGCGCAGATACAGGGAGGCGATCCGTTCAATAAAAACTTTACTCCTGGTCATGAATATATGGGAACCGTCGTTGCACTCGGACCCAGTGTCGATGAATACGCGATCGGTGACCGGGTCACCGTCGAGATCCACGCCGGATGCGGCCAATGCAAACGCTGCCGCCAGGGAATGTACACATCATGCCTCAACTATGGAAAAAACTATGGCGATGTGGACAAGGGTCACCGTGCCAACGGATTCACGACCGACGGCGGTTTTGCAGAATATGCAGTCAACAACATCAATACACTTGTTCATATCGATGACGGAATGTCAGACGAAGAAGCGACGTTGGTTGTCACTGCGGGTACTGCAATGTATGGCCTTACGGAATTGGGTGGCCTTGTGGCCGGTGAAAGTGTTGTGGTCACCGGCCCGGGTCCGATCGGCCTCATGGGTGCTGCAGTAGCGAAAGCCATGGGTGCACAGCCCGTGATCTTGACCGGCACGCGCGACAACCGACTGGAGATTGGCAAGAAGCTGGGTGCCGACCATGTCATAAACGTCCGCAACGAAGATGCCGTCAAGAAGGTACGCGAACTGACCGGCGGCGAAGGTGTCGATTATGTCGTCGAATGCGCGGGGGCACCGAATGGATTGAACGAAGCGGCCCAGATGGTGAACCGCGGCGGTAAAATCTGTCTTGCCGCCTTTCCAGGCAGCAGTCCGGAAGTCGATGTTGCCTATCTGGTGCGCAATAACATTTACCTCTACGGCATTCGTGGCGAAGGCAAAGCGGCGACGCATCGCGCCGAAGCCTTCATGCGGCAAAAACGTTTCGATGCCACGCTGATCCATACCCACACGTTCGAAATGACCGATCTGCAAGAGGCGCTGCGCTACGCCAAGGATCGCGTCGAGGATGCAATTAAGGTGGTGGTAAAGAATCCACGCGCTGAAATCAGCCAAATGGCCGCCGAATGACCAGGATCAGAGGAGACGATCCATGCTGACGTGCGACGCATATCATATGCCAGGCAGCTTAACCGAAGCTCTGAAGCTTTGGTCGGAGACGTCTGACGGCAGCCGGCTTGTCTCGGGCGCAACGGACATTCTGCCATGGGCGCGCGAAGGGCGCGCGGGCGATGTGCATGTGCCCGAACTCGTGGACGTTACGCGCATTGCCGAGCTTGACGGCTATGCGTTCGAGAACGGACGGGTACGGCTTGGAGCGCGCACAGTCTACCAGGATTTTCTGACCGACCGGATCTTGATGCAAAACTTGCCCTGCATGCCCCATTGCGCGATCTGGTTTGCCGACGATCAAATCCGTACGCAAGCGTCGCTGACGGGTAATCTGGTCAATGCCTCACCCGTAGCTGACGGTACTCCCGCTGTCGTTGCGCTAAACGGTGAGATCGAACTGGCGCGGCTTGATAGTGGTAAAATTGTACGCCGGTCCGTACCCGTGATCGACTTCATCGAAGGACCGGGTCAAACTCGGATTGCGAGAGACGAGATTGCAACCGCCATCATTTTGGATAACGCAAGCGGATATGGCGGTTCGTTCCAGAAGGTTGGCCAACGACGATCGCTCGTCATCTCGATCGCATGTGCGGCGGGGTTAGTAAAAACAGATCACAATGGACGCGTGTTTGATGACGTACGCCTTGCCATCGGTGGCGTGGGACCGCGCCCCATCCGTCTGACGGAGGCCGAACAGGCCCTCAAAGGTGCGCGCATCTCGCACGAACGGATCGCGCACGTCGCTCAGACCGCCGCCGACACCGTTGGCTCGCGCAGCCGCCAGGAGTATCGACGGGAGGTCGTGGTGAACTTCGTACGGGCCGCCATTGAGGATGCCTTGGCCAATCAGCCCAATGTGACGATCTCATTTGAAGATACGGAGGAAGAGGCCCATGCCTAAGCTGACCATGGATGCCGAAGTAAATGGCCGCAAGGTCCGCCGTGAAATCCAACCCTACAGCCGATTGCTCGATTTCCTGCGCGACAATCTGAATTTGACCGGAACCAAGGAAGGGTGCGGTGCGGGCGAGTGCGGCACCTGCTCCGTCTTCGTGAACGGAAAGTTGGTCAAATCTTGTCTCATGCCCGCGGCGAAAGCACAGGGCACAAGAATCGAGACCATCGAGGGTCTGGCCGGACTCGGCGATCTGACTCCGGTGCAAAGAGCTTTTCACAAGACCGGCGCCAGCCAGTGCGGATATTGCATCCCGGGCATGGTGATGGCGGCGACAGCAGCCCTGCGGGAAAATCCGGGCGCCGATATCGAAGAAATCAAGGAGCGTCTTGGCGGTAATATCTGCCGCTGCACCGGTTACACAAAAATTTTCGAAGCAGTCGAAATGGCCAAGGCCGTCATCGCCGGAGATGCGCCTGAAACAGTGCTTGAGGAAGACAAGGTCGGGGACAGTTATATCGGTGCCAATGTCCGTAGGCTTGATGCACCTTCGAAGGTTTCTGGCCGGCTGAAATATGCCGCAGACATGAAGATGCACGACATGCTCCAGATGCAGGTTCTGCGGTCGCCGCTTGCGCATGCGAAAATCCTGTCGATCGATACGAGCGAAGCCGAGGCCATGGAGGATGTTGTTTGCGTGATCACGGAGGAGGATGTCCCCGGAAACGACGGGTTCGGTGTCTTCGTCCACGATCAGCCGATCATGGCGCGCGGCAAGGTGCGCCACGTTGGCGAAGCCATTGCCGCGGTGGCTGCCGAGAATGTGCTGACGGCGCGAAAAGCGTTGTCCAAGATCAAGGTCGAATACGAGGCACTGCCGGGACTTTACGATCCCGCAGACGCCATGAAGCCCGGTGCACCAGTCATCCACGACTATGCACCGGACAATCTGGTCAAGCACATCCCTGTCCGGAAGGGCAACGTCGAAAAGGGGTTTGCCGAAGCGGACCTGATCCTTGAAGACGACTTCCGCACTCAACAGGTCGAACATGCTTATCTGGAGCCGGAAGCCGGCATCGCCTATGTCGATCCCGATGACGTGGTTGTCGTGATCTCGCCCTCTCAGAATATCACCCACCACCGTCACATGCTGGCCGAAATCATCGCGAAACCAATTAACAAGGTGCGCTTCATCATGAGCCCCGTCGGCGGCGGTTTCGGTGGCAAGGAAGATATGATCTACCAGGGCATGTTGGCGCTGTGTGCGATGAAGACGCATCGCCCGGTCCAGCTGAATTTCACACGCGAGGAAAGTTTGATCGCGTCAGCGAAACGGCATCCGGCCCGCATTCACTACAAAATGGGCCTCACGCTCAACGGCCGGATCACCGCGATTTCCTTCGATATGCTCTCGGACGGTGGGGCTTATGGCATGTCCAGCGAGGGTGTGATGCGCAAAGCCGCGATCCTGTCCTGCGGGCCCTACGAGGTGAAGAATCTGAAAGTAGACACCCGTGCGGTCTATACCAACAATACGCCCTCCGGAGCCTTTCGGACGTTCGGTGCGATGCAAGCGCAATTCGCGACCGAGAGCATGATGGATATGGCTGCCGAAGCTCTTGGCATGGACCCGTTCGAGATTCGCCGGATCAATATGATGAAGATTGGTGCAAAGACCCACACACAACAGACGCTGGAAACGGCCTCGCTCGACCGAGTCCTTGAGGCGGCTGAGACAGCCTCTCGTTGGGAGAAAGGAGTGCCTAATGTTCGTGGGGCGGAGCGAGACGACCTGAATGGTCCAGACACACGCCAGCCCTGCACCTTGGGTGCCCGAATCAAAGGCAGCCGAAACGAAACCCATCCCTATGAAAAGGTGGCATGATGTCGAGGATGAAACGCGGCCGGGGCATGGCGGCAAGCTGGTATGGTATTGCACGAACGGCAACCATCGACCGCGCTGGGGCCTGGGCGGAACTGGACGATGGAGGCACAGGCAAGGTTGTGACCGGCGTCACCGAGATTGGGGAAGGCATCTTGACGGTTCTGGCTCAAATCGCAGCCGATGAGATGGGGATCAAACCCGAGGATGTGACCATCGGTGACAACGACACCGCTCGTTCGCCCGAGGCCGCTCATGCCGGCGCGACACGCCAAACCTATATGATCGGCAATTCTGTCGCACTGGCATCACGCGAAGCCTTCCGGGTTTTAGGCGAGGAGATGGCAGAACACTGGGACGTCGACATCAACGATCTCCGCGCCTTCGACGGCGAACTCTGGGCCGAGGGCACCAACCATCGGATGAGTATGGACGATGCCGTTGCCACCTGCAAGGCACGCGGCATTGTGCCTGTCGGGTCGGCCTCATTCACCGCCCATGGCACCGGGCTTGATCCGATGGATGGTTCGGGCAATCCTTGGCAAGCCTATGTCTTCGGTACGCAAGTCGCTGAGGTCGAAGTGGATACATGGACCGGTGAGGTGCAGGTATTGGGCATCTGGGCCGCACACGACGTCGGCCGGGCGATCAACCCAAGAGGTGTTGAAGGTCAAATCGAAGGTGGCGTTGTGCAGGGCCTCGGCCAGGCCTTGATGGAAGAATACATCACCGACAAGGGCCATGCGATCACACATGGGTTCGCAAAGTACATCCTACCCACATCGCTGGACATTCCCCAGATCAACTCGATCATTATCGAAGATCCGGACCCGAAAAGCCCGCTTCGAGCAAAGGGAATCGGTGAACCATCGCTGGTTCCGACGGCTCCGGCCATCATGAACGCAATCTATGATGCTATTGGAGTAAGAATAAAGACATTGCCGGCAACGCCGGAGAAAATTTTGAAGGCGCTTCGGGATCACGTTCCCGGGCACACTCAAATTGCGCGAGACAATCGTTCGCTACGCGCAAAAACCGCACGACACGGAGCGGTAACCGTTTGATCGGGGAGATCAGAAAAAATCAACAGGAGGAAGATATGACGTTCAACACCACATTCAAAGGCGGCCTGATCGCCGCGATTTCGTCGGCCATCATCACACTCGGAGGAACGGCTCAGGCAGAATACCCCGAGAAACCGGTCGACATGACTGTCCTGTTCGGTGGTACGGCCAACACGATTGCGCAGCTTTTGTCGGAGTTGATGTCCGACGCGCTCGGCCAGCCTGTCGTTCCGGTCAGCCGCACGGGCGGCGGCGGTGCCGTGGGCTATTCCCATGTCGTGGGCACCGCACCGGATGGGTATAATATCGTGTGGAACTCAAACTCGATCAGTACAACGCACCACACCGGACGGGTCGAATTCGATTATTCTGCCTTTACACCCATCGCACGTGTGTCGACAGAGATTCCGGCACTTGCTGTCAATGCCTCCACGGGCTGGACCAATCTTGACGAGTTTACCGCGGGCGTGAACGCTATGGACGGAAAACTCAAAGTCGGAATTTCCGGCAAGGGTTCGTTCACGCATTTGACCTCTGCGGCGCTCTTTGATGCCATGGGACTGACCGATAAGGTGGCGTTCATCTCATACGGAAAGGGAAAGGCACCGGTTGAACTTCTCGCCGGCCGTATTGATGCAGCGATTCAGTGGCCAGGGCAGTTTGCCTC
The DNA here is from genome assembly GCA_026710045.1 of Aestuariivita sp. GTDB lineage: Bacteria > Pseudomonadota > Alphaproteobacteria > Rhodobacterales > Rhodobacteraceae > JAPORY01. The sequence goes on from JAPORU010000123.1 coordinate 12,633, forward strand.
CTACGTCGAATCGGGCGACCTGAATGTGCTGGCCGTAACCGGGTCCGAGCGCGTTGGCGTTCTACCTGACGTACCGACGGCTCAAGAACAGGGCGTCGACATCAACATCTCAATGTGGCGTGGTCTGGCGGCACCTGCCGGCACACCCGATGATGCAGTGGCCAAACTTCAGGCCGCGGCTGAAACCGCCGTTGCGAGCGATGCATTTCAGGAAGCGTCAAAGAACATCGGTTTCTCACCGGCCTTCATGAATGCAGCGGACTTTGGTGCGCTGATCGAGAGTGACGATGCCTTTTATGGCACACTTCTGCAGCAACTGGGCTTGGCCAAGTAACGGCATTGCGGGAGCAGAACCATGGCCAACCGTATGCAGGATATCGTACTCGGAGCAACTCTTGCTGTGCTGGCGGTTATCTGGACAGGGTTGGTCATTGACACCATCCCCCGAGGCTTCGGCGATGGCGAGATCGGAGCCCGAGCCTTTCCCTTGATATTTGGGATCATTCTACTGGTGCTGGCCGTCCTTCTGCTTGGTAGGCTCATCCTGAACTCAGAACCGGATGTCAGGACCGAATATGACGTTTCAGCCGATGCCGAATTACCCCAGCCCGGCGGGGTGAAATGGATGCCCGCTGTGTTGCTTCTGGCAGAGATCGCGCTCTATGGATTTCTCCTGGAGAAGATCGGCTTTGTCCTGGCAACGCCGGTCATCGTCCTCTTGATCATGCTCCTGAACCTCCGCGTGCGGTCAATTCCCAAACTCGCATCGATGTCTCTTGGCCTGACAGTCAGCTGCTGGGTGATATTCGAGAAATTGCTGGGCATCTATCTTGCCAACGGTACCTGGATAAACATCGGATAGGTCGGTGGATCTCTTTCTTCACGCTCTCTCTCTCGCGCTTACGCCGCTGGCCATCGGGTCCATCGGCCTCGGTGCGCTAGTGGGGCTGATCTTTGGTTCGACCCCAGGGCTCACCTTCACCGTCGCACTCGCATTGGCGCTGCCCATGACCTTTAGCATGGACCCTGTTCCTGCAATGGGATTGCTTATGGGCACATACATCGGCGGTATGACCGGTGGATCAGTCTCAGCGATTCTTCTCGGCATTCCCGGCACGCCGTCGGCCGCCGCTACCGTGCTCGACGGTCATCCGATGACAAAACAAGGCGAAGCCTCAATCGCGCTTGGAACCGCCGTGATCGTCTCGGTATTCGGAGGCATCTTCAGCCTGGCCGTCATGATCGTCTCGGTCGATCTGGTTTCACAGGTGGCCATTGGCTTCGGACCGGCTGAGATTTTCGCACTGGTCCTCTTCGGCATGTCCACCATCTGCGGCCTCTGCGGCGATAGCCTCCTCAAGGGGTTGATCGCGGGTGTGTTGGGTCTGATGATCATGACCATCGGCATCGACACCATCGAAGGCGTGCCCCGCATGACCTTCGGCAGCGTCAATATGCTGCAGGGTGTGAACCTTCTGGTTGCAATGATCGGGGTTTTCGCCGTGCCCTTCGTGATCGAGGCACTGTCCGAGAAAACCAATACGAGCGCGCAGGATACCCGCGTTGTCCGCGTAAAGGTGGAGCTGCCGAAAATCGGTCTTCTCATCCGCAACGCCTGGCTGATGATCCGATGCTCTGTCCTTGGCACCGGTATCGGTGCCATTCCGGGAACTGGCGGCGCGATTGCCTCGTTCCTCGCCTATGACCATGCCAAGCGATTCTCGAAAGAGCCTGAACGGTTTGGCAAGGGGAACATCGAAGGCGTCATCGCGCCCGAAACAGCGAACAACGCCGTCACGGGTGGTACGCTGATCCCTCTTCTCTCGCTCGGTATCCCTGGCGATCCGGCGACCGCAATCGTGCTGGCCGGACTCATGATCCATGGTATCACACCGGGACCCGCCTTGTTCATGAACCATGCATCCGAGGTCTACGGCATCTATGTCGCCGTCGTGCTGGCCTATATCTGGGTTCTGAGCTTTCAGATGGTCGGCATCCGTATCTTTGTCCATGTACTCAAAATCCCGCGCGAGACGCTCGCGTTCGCGGTTCTGGTCCTGTGCGCCATCGGCGCCTACTCCATCCGAAACTCGGCATTTGACATCTACGCCATGGGCGTAATCGGCGTACTGGCCTATCTGCTGATCGCCATGCGCGTGCCAATCACGCCGATTATCCTGGGCATGGTTCTGGGTCCGACGCTTGAAAACGAATTCCGTACCGCCATGATGCTGTCGAGCGGCAACGCCGACATCTTCTATACATCCCCGACGGTTCTGATCTTTTTCGCACTCGCGCTGCTGGTCATTGGATTGCAACTTAAATCCGAATTCATGCGAAAAACGAAACGTCAACAACAATAAAGATTGCTCATGCTTGACAAGACACCGGCACCCGATGAGACAGAAGCCGCAATGCGTGCCCGCGCAATCCGATTTGCCGCACACTCTGTGGACGAAGCGCTTCCTATCACGGATTGCGCTCTGACCCTCACCCTTTCCGAGGCACTGGTGATCGGCCTCCTAAAACAGGGGGTACGCCGGTATTTCGCAATTTTCGGACACGGATCAACGGATCTCGGCGAAGTCCTGCGCATCTACGAAGCCGAAGGCGTGATCGAGGTCATCAATTGCCGGAATGAGGTCGAGATGGCCCATGCCGCCACCGCCTATGCCTGGGTCTACAGCCAGACCCCGGCCGTCATCACATCGATCGGACCAGGCGGGTTGCAGGCGATGGCCGGCTCCCTTGCTGCCGCCTCCAATGGAATCGGTGTCTATCACATCTATGGCGACGAAACGACCGGTGGCGAAGGCTACAACATGCAACAAGTACCGAAGCCCGAACAAGGCGTCTTCGGTAAGATCACGGCGCTTATGGGCGAGTCCTATACCCTGCATACTCCGCGTGCCTTGCGGGAATGTCTACGGCGGGGAACGGCCTGTGTCCATCATCCGTATAAAGCCGGACCGTTCTTTATCATGCTGCCAATTAACACACAGCCGCAGCGTATCGGTGTTAACATCGCGACTTTTCCAACCCGAAATCATCTCCCTGCCGTCGCTCCTGCAAAATCCGATGACTTGGCCGGGGCGGTCACATTTCTACGCACCCACGCCCGCATCGCCATCAAGGCGGGCGGCGGCACGCGCAATCATCATACGGCGGTCCGCGAGTTTGCCGAAAGAATCGGCGCACCGGTCATACTGTCGCCCGGCTCGACTGGCGTACTGACCGACGACGATCCTCTAAATATGCATGTCGGTGGCTCCAAGGGTTCGATTTCGGGCAATTTTGCAATGGAGAATGCAAATGCGGTGATCATGATTGGCAGCCGGGGCGTCTGCCAGGCGGATTGTTCCGGTATCGGTTATCCCAATGCCGAGGCGGTGCTGAATATCAATGGTGATGTCGACGACCTCACGCATTACGCCAACACCATCGGCCTGCCCGGTGACATTACAGCCGTTATCGAGGTATTACTCGCCGAACTGGGCGACAACACGGGAGCCGAACTCCGCGCGGACTGGCGACGCGACTGCGCCGCAAAAAAGAACGCATGGAAGAATTTCAGGTCTGCGCGCGTCCATGCCGAACCTCTCAATGATGCCGTCTGGCAACGGCCGGTCCTCACTCAACCCGCGGCCATCCACGTGGTGTCCAGCTTCGCCAACAAGGTCGATGCAATCAAATTCTTTGACGCAGGCGACGTACAGGCCAACGGCTTCCAGGTTGTAGAGGACGAGAGACCGTTCCAGACCTTCACCGAAACCGGTGCCTCCTATATGGGTTTTTCCGGTTCGGCCTTGCTGAGCGGCGCGTACATGGAAAACGGCCGATACGGCATCGCCTTTACAGGTGACGGGTCGTTCATGATGAACCCGCAAATCCTGATCGACGCGGTCGAACACGGCGTACGTGGTATGATCGCACTCTTTGACAACCGGCGGATGGCGGCGATCACCGGGTTACAAGAGGCGCAATATGGGCGCGCGTTCAAAACCAACGACAGCGTGCCTGTTGATTATGTAGCGATGGCGCACGCCGTCAGCGGCGTGAAGGCTCTTCATGGCGGATACAGCCGCGAGGAACTGGAGGCCGTGTTGGAAGAGGCCCATGCCTATGACGGACTGTCGCTCGTTCATATCCCGGTTTATGCGGGTGACAATCCGATTGCAGGAATGGGAGCCTATGGGTCATGGAATGTCGGCAACTGGGTCGAGGATGTGGAACACCGTTACCTGGCAACGAAAATTTAGGGACGTTACATGTATCAGGACATGAATCTGTTTATTGGCGGCAACTGGCGTGCGGCCTCGGACAATGTCACGAAACCGATCACGGATCCCGCGACCGAGGAGATCATTGGCACCATCGCGGTCGCCACAGTAGACGACATTGACGCCGCCCTTGCCGCTGCGCGCGACGGTTTTACGGTTTGGCGCAAGACCGGTACCTGGGATCGTGCTGCCAAGATTCGCAAGATCGCCGATCTCATACGCGAACGGCAATCGGAGATCGGTGAGCTCATGTCACTCGAAACCGGCAAACCGCTGGCCGAAGCCATCGGCGAAACAGCGGCCGCGGCCGACCAGTTCGAATGGCACTCCGAAGAAACCAAACGTATCTACGGCCAGATCATCGAACCACGCGACGGCAACAGCCGAATGGCCGTGATTCATCAACCTGTCGGTGTTGTCGCGGCGTTCTCAGCCTGGAATTTCCCCGCACTTCTGCCATCACGTAAGATTGCAGCGGCTCTTGCCGCAGGCTGCTCGATTATCGTCAAACCCGCCGGGGAAACGCCGGCAAGCTGTGCCGCTCTTATACAGGCCTGCGCCGACGCCGATATTCCACCCGGCGTTGTCAATATGGTGACCGGCGATTCGAATGCCATCGCAGAGCATCTGATCCGTTCGTCCATTGTGAGAAAGGTTTCTGTGACAGGTTCCGTGCCCGTGGGTAAGAAAATTCTCAAATTAGCCGCCGAGGGTGTCAAAAAGGTATCAATGGAGTTAGGCGGACACGGTCCGGTTCTGGTCTTCGATGATTTCGACCCCGTCAATGCCGCCAATGTCTGTGCCCCCACCAAGTTCCGCAACTGCGGACAAGTCTGTATCTCGCCCACACGTTTTTATGTCCACGAAAGAAGCTATGACGCCTTCGCCTCCCGTTTCGCCGAGATCGCCAAGGCACTCAAAATTGGGCGCGGCCTTGAAGACGGTGTTCAGGTCGGTCCGATGGCCAACCGGCGCGGGTTAGAAACCATTCAGAAGATGACCCGCGACGCCGTTGATCGCGGAGCCGATCTGTTGGCCGGGGGCAAACCGCCCGTCGGGTTCAACAAGGGCCACTTTATCGAACCAACGGTTCTTGGTCGCGTCCCCGACGACGCCATGGTCATGACTGAAGAACCTTTTGGACCGATCGCACCGATTACCACATTTTCAGACTATGACGAGGTGATCGCGCGCGCCAATTCACTGCCCTTCGGGTTGGCGGGCTATGTTTTTTCAAAGGATCTGGACGTTGCAACGCGCGCCTATGAGGATCTCGAAGTCGGGATGGTCGGTGTAAACGAGATGTTGCTGGCCACCGCTGAAGCCCCTTTTGGTGGCGTCAAGGAGAGCGGCATGGGGCGCGAAGGTGGCAGTCTTGGCATCCATGACTACCTCAATCCGAAATATGTCAAGATGAGACTCGCCGGGTAAACCCACATGACCCATGAAACAGCACAGGGCTTCGCGAGAGGCCTGACCAACTATGGTGATTTCGACTTCTCCTTGTATCTTCGGAGGTCATTTGCCGCGTCGATGGGTTATAGCCCGGAATTACTGAAAAAACCTATCGTCGGCATCGCGAACAGCTTCTCGGGCTTCAACAACTGCCACCGGCACTTCCCCGAGCTCCTGGAAGCAGTCAAGCGTGGCATTCTGCTGGGCGGCGGTTTACCTGTTGAGTTCCCAACGATTTCTCTGGGTGAAATCTTCCTCAGCCCCACCAGTCTCAAGTTCCGCAACTTAATGGCGATGGACACCGAGGAAATGATCCGCGCCCAACCGATGGATACGGTCGTGCTGATAGGCGGATGCGACAAAACGGTTCCAGCACAGTTGATGGGCGCGGCTTCGGCGGACTTGCCTGCCGTCCAACTGGTCGCGGGGCCGATGATGACCTCGCGCCATAACGGAGAACAACTCGGAGCGTGCACCGACTGCCGTCGGTTTTGGAGTCAGTACCGAGCGGGCACAGTCTCAGACACCGAAATCCGTGAGATCGAAGGCAAGCTGGCCACCACGGCGGGGACATGCGCTGTGATGGGTACCGCCTCTACGATGGCTTGCATCGCCGAGACGCTAGGTATGTCACTTCCGGGTACCGCCGCCATTCCAGCGGTTCACGCGGACCGGTTGCGCGCCGGCGAGGCTTCCGGCCTCACTGCTGCTCAAATGATCCGAAACCCAATCCATCCAAGCCAGATCATCACCAAGCATTCGGTAGAGAACGCACTGCGCGTACTGCTGGCGCTTGGCGGCTCGACCAATGCGATCATTCACCTGACAGCAATCGCGGGGCGGCTGAACATACCCGTATCGCTACAGCGCCTCAACGAACTCTCTGACACAACGCCCGTCCTTGTGAACCTGAAGCCGGTCGGTTCGGATTACATGGAAGACTTCTTTTACGCCGGCGGAATGAGTGCGGTCCTGCGCGAATTGAAACCGCTTTTGCACCTCGACACAATCTCAATCACCGGTGAGACGCTCGGTGACCGATTGGACGTCGATCCCGGCTATGTTGATCACCGTGTCATCGCCAAGGCCGAGAAACCACTCGAGCCGCAAGGCGGTCTTGTCGCACTTTTTGGCAACCTTGCTCCAAGGGGCGCGATCCTGAAACGCTCTGCAGCCGATAAGACCCTGTTCGAGAAAGAAGGTCGCGCGGTAGTCTTCAGTTCACTCGAAGACCTGGCAAACCGCGTAGATGATCCCAATCTCGATATTACGGAAGACGATTTCATGGTGTTACAGAACGCCGGCCCGAAAAGCACATCCGGCATGCCCGAAGCGGGGTATCTGCCGATCCCGAAAAAACTTAGCACCAAAGGCGTGAAGGATGTTGTGCGCATTTCCGATGCCCGTATGTCGGGCACGGCTTTTGGCACCATCGTGCTGCACGTCACACCTGAAGCGGTTGCCGGCGGGACACTCGCACTGGTACGCAACGGTGATCGCATTCGTCTATCGGTTATAGATAAATGCATTGAGCTCCTGGTCGATGACGACGAGCTCGACCGTCGCAGATCGGCATGGGTGCCGGACGTCATTCCGCTTGAGGATCGGCGCGGCTATGATCGGCTTTATGCAGCAGAAGTCCTCCAAGCCGACGAAGGATGCGACTTTGCGTTCATGCAATCAATCGGCACTAAGGAGACAAATCAATGACAATCGGAATATCCAGAGAAGCATACCGGAGAGAAACGCCGGAAGTGCGAATGCACATATTCGTCGAAACTGGGGCCGGGACAACCATTGAGGTCTTTAATGAGAGCTTGCAAAGATAAATGACATCATACAACATGATGCGGTTCTTTTGAATTCGTAACACAACATACTTCAGTATGTTCCTTTATCTTTGCAAACCCCTTTTGATACCTCTTTTGTCGCTTCAGGCATTGACTTTGTGAACCCCTCCAAACTCTGAATAGAGTCGGACATCGCCACAATTCGTCAACCAAACGAAGTCGAGTTGAAACAGCTGCTGCCGCGCGCGTCACCCATACTAAAAATTTCGTCCTGTTGCTCCTGTTTTTCCTGCACACCGGCCGAACAGGTGCCCGCCAGCCGTTGCAATCCAATCCAAGTGAGGCAAAGAACCTTGCCTATTCGCCAAGCATGGGAAGCATTCCCATGCGGCGTCAATGGACTGTTCCATTCAGCAGAATGATTCAACCAGAATGTGCAAACTCTCAAAAAGTCAACCCTATCACTTGAGATTCGTCCGATATCCAGCACATCCCGAACTTGACAAGAACGCAGAGATCGTGCCTATCTCAGATAGGATGTGCCAGACGATGCGTGGAACAATATACACGGCGTGACGATGACACTTTTCATTGATACGTAAAGAGATACACCATGTTTGATCGCGAGGGCCTCGAAGCCTATCTTCAACAGTCGGAGGGCGAAAAGCCTCCGGTGTTCAAAGGCCGGCAGGACATTCTCGCGACTCTGCGCGACTGTGGAGAAAAGACACGAAAGTTCATTCAAGAACCTAGCCATACAAATCCGCAGCTTCTTTTGCGCGGAATCCCAAAAACCACACAGATTGTTCAGGGCGCGCCGGGCGCCGGAAAGAGTTCCCTTCTAGCGAAATTGCAAGAGGATTGTGACGACGCCGGCAACGAAAAAGCCCCACGTGTTATCATCGTATCAAGCCAGAGCATCGTGGGAAGTTTGCCCCAGGTCTTAAAACTCGTCCGAGTGGCCGGGGAATTATCGTCATCGAAATGGAAGGAAGTCCTGGCTCGAATAGGGTTCAATCTCTCAGCGAACTCCCTTGGAGACATCAGTGCGGCGGTCAGTTGGAATGGAGCGGACATGGAAATTCCATCGACACTGGATCGCCTCGCTGAAGAATCACCTGGTCAGAAATGGATGTCTCCCGTCATTCTCGCGGTGGATGAATCACAAAGATTTAAGGGCGGTGAGGACACACCCCATGCCCAGTTTCTCCAATCGATCCATGATGCGTCCTCCGGGCTGCCTCTTACCCTGGTGCTGGCCGGATTGTCCGATACAAAAGATATCGCGATCGACATGGGACTAACACGGGGACTTACAACCCACAACATCCATTGCCTAAATAAAGCCGAGTGCGCGGAACTGATGGTGGAGTTTTGCCAGAAGTTCAAAGTGGATGTGGCGGGATACGAACCGCTTCTGCAGGAACTGGCCAGACCAACGGAAGGGTGGCCCCGGCATCTGCATTTTACCTTTCGGGCACTAGCCAAGGAACTCGTACAGGTAAATGGGGTGGTTGGCGATGTCAACTGGACCCATGTCGGAACCATCTCGGCGCGTGGCCGCGTGGCCTACTATCAGCACCAGCAGAGTCCGATTTTGCGAGCCTTAAAACCGCTCATCGGAGAAGTAATGCAGGATCTAAAAAAAGGGGGGAGTAGTACGGATATTATTGATTGCATTGATCATTATCTGACCAGGGATATGTGCAAATATCTCCCACCCAAAAAAAGAGGCATCGCATTTGAATTTTTACCTTACGAAATTTACAAGGAGATGATTCACCAAGGGGCGATCCAGGAATATGAACCGGACCAGTTCTTCAGCCCGATTCCCTCTTTCCGCGGCCATCTCATCAAAGAAGGGATTATGGATCCAAGTAATCCGAACCCACCACGCCACCCGTTCAAGCTGTATGACGGGACAATACTCAATGAAGAAAGAGACGGCTTTGCCTCCTATGCGGAGGCGCGCTCCTGGGCGCTCAAGAAACTTGAGCATATGAGCGATGCAGAAGATATTTCCCTCTGGTATGGGGCGATAGCGCTCGAGACCCTGCGGGCTGGAACATCACCATCACTGAAACCCGGAGATGGGCGCACAACGTCTCTCAATTTATAAGAGCCGGTGGACGAATGGGAGATACCGTTCGAAGAAACAGACGAACCATGATTGATCGGATAGGATTGATCACCATCCGTCGCTTCGCGCGCCAACCGCTTCTTCCTGACCGGTTTCAAAATATAGTCAGGATACTGGCAATTCCTGTATCGACAACCTGTTGTTAAATGGAAAACTACACATATGTTCTATTGTGATCCAATAGCCTTGATTAATAGCCTGCGGCCAGCATTCATCTAGAGGCGCACGGAGTTACCAAAGATCGGACATCGCATGAAATACATTGTATATGTCAGCCAGGCCGAGCGGCCATTTAGTACGGATGAACTCTCCTCTCTGCTCCAGCACAGTCGTACGCGAAATGTGGGCGACGACATAAGCGGGCTGCTGATCTACCGATTCAATTCGGATTATGGACGTGGAAATTTCGTTCAGGTGCTGGAAGGCCCAAACGACAGGATTGACGATGTATGGCGGCGGATCTCGAATGACGCACGCCATCATACCATTATTGTGGTCGAGGAAGGTCCGATCGAACAGAGGATGTTTCGTGGCTGGTCAATGGGATTCAAGAACGTCACCGCAGAGGACCTCAAAAATGTAGAGGGTTTTTCGGATCTCGGCAGCGACCAGTTCTGGCAAGAAGTTACACCGACATCTGCTGCCGCAGCACTCGAACTCTTAAAGAGCTTCTATAACGGTAGTTGTAAGCATTCAGTTGAAGCGTGATGGCTTAATTCGGAAATTATAACTGAGAATTCATTTTTTCTATGGCCTGGTAGACAATCAGCCCTCTGATTTCACTTGTTCTTGTTCATCAAAGATTCGCTTCCTTGCCATTACTTCTCCACTCTCCCTTTCAGATTCCAAAGACCGACAAAATAAAGTGCGGCTGGTGAGTTCATCTGGACTTGCGTCTATCAGCCACCCTATGATTTCCTATAGGAGGGTGTTGTCTTTGGAGACTGTTAACGCGCACGCACATGAGCGACTCATCTTTCGGAAGTAAACGAAATCGTATCTGTCGAAGTAAGGTTAAATTGCGACCCGTCCCAAGCATCGAGATACCGATTTCGCCAGACACTTGAGACTTGCTGTAAGGTACGGTCGCGTTACCCTGAAACAGTGGCGAAATCAATCCGCGTAGGCGAGAATTGCAGGTAAGCCTACGAAGACCACTCTCACAGACCTCGAATATCTAAGTCTGTAAAAGGTTGCGCCATCTTGCTCCCATTAGACAGTTTTAGAGTTTGTTCTATCAACCGACGGAAGCGTTTCGAAAATGGAAAATAAGATCCACTAACTTATGATAGCGCATGTTAAATATCTCCCGCACATTTTGGTGCTTGCGGGAGGCTTGGCACTGACCGGGTGCGGGGGGTCGTCAGATGATGGCAATGGCAATGGTAATGGCGGCGAAAACGGCAACAAGGACGAATTCACCAATGCGAGATGCATAGAAATTAATGGACCTGGTCATATAGCGAATAGCGATGGTGACGGATGTATTGACGATCCGGATTATGTGTCTTCAGATGCTAAATCAGCCACAGCCAAGGCATTACTGGCTGCATTAGGTTTAGCTGAGCCGAGCACTGCTGTGACACCTGCTTCTATTCCGGCAAGAACCGCAGATGACCCTAGACCTGCATTTCCCGCTATAACTCTCAAGAAATCTTCTACTTCAGTTGATCCATTAAATGGTTGGCAGGGTGCTGATTATAAAGGTGATGGAACTGAAGGAACAGGAGCGACAGCTGTAAAATATACCGGTGAAGTTAGAGCCTATAGCAACAAGGGAGCGGCAGAGCGTCAACCTTTTGCAATGTCTTATGCAGCTGTGGACAATCGAGCATATTATGAGTTTATAGCTTCGGGGGGAAATCCCAGTACCGGAGAACTGATAAGCGATTATGATAAAATCAGCATCAGCAGTAGCAGTCTTAAAGATAACGGTCGTCAGACTCTAGATGTCAACCAATACTCCGGTAGTTATGATGGAGCTTCTGGTAGTTATACTTGTATCATCCCTGCAGGCTGTCAAGTAAATGTGGTAGAAGGAAAAATTACCGGGATAACACCAGCCCAATGGAGATTTACCCCTGGTTCAGGTGCGACAGCCCCGAAAGGTGCGAGTGATTATCTTGAATTCGGTTGGTGGGTTCGAAAAGGTAAAGATGGTCCCGTAGATGCAGGAACGTTTGCTAGAAGCAGTGGCGGCACTGCGATAACGGATGCTGCGGCTAATACAATAGTTGGTTCCGCGACCTATGAAGGATCTGCCGCTGGTAAATTTGCGATAAGTAATTCTGCCCTACCTGCACAAGACAACTCAGGTCATTTCACCGCGGACGCAATGCTTAAAGCAAATTTCGATGCCACAACTCCTAAATTAAGTGGTACTATTGACAACTTTACCTTGAACGAAACGACAAAAGGGACATGGGTTGTATCTCTAGAAGAACATGCAATTGCCGGCGTTGGAGTTGCAGCTGGACAAAATGCGAAAACCAAATGGTCTCTTGACGGCACGAATTTTGGTGCCGCAGGAGGAGATTGGGAAGCCTCTTTTTACGACGTCAATGACAAAGGTAACAGCACAACTCCTAATTCTGTAATTGGAAAATTTGAAGCTTCGATTAGTTCTACTCACCATCTTGAAGGTGCATTTGGTGCAACTAACTAATCCATTCTCCCACTAAATAGTGTCTGTTAAAAAACCCCCATTTTTCGTGAATGGCAAGACTTTTGGCCGGAT
>JAPORU010000176.1 GCA_026710045.1 Aestuariivita sp.
GATAGGAATCGAGCGCAAATCCGTCATCGATCGCGCAATCCCGGCGAATAATCCCATAGTCGCTAGGGTCACCAAAAAAGATGGCAGTCGGAGATAAGCGACAAGGACCCCGTTCAAGGCACCAATCGCGATTCCAGTGCCGATACCCACCAAAACACCAAAGAGAAGCGGACCCGTCTGCATAGCAACAGCAGAAGCAAGAGCGGAGACAGCTACAACTGAGCCAAAACTAAGGTCAATTTCGCCCGCTGACAATGCGAATACCAAACCAATGGCCATAATTGTTGCAGGAGCCGTTTGCAAAACGATATTGGTTAAGTTTCGGACCGACAAAAAACCAACATCGTGCAATGACACTGCAAAGAACAGGAATATCCCAAAAAAACCTAACAGGATCACACTGATCTGAAGATCCATGCGCTTCAGGCGGGATACCAAACCTTACCTCATGTCCAATCTGACTGGGCGAGCCATCAAGCGATGACCCGCCCCCGCAGGATTAATTTGCAGCGGTAACAATGCTTGCGGGTGGATCACTATTGAGCGACTGTTTCCAGCCTGAAACAACATTATCAGAAGTCACCGTAATCGCAGGCGCGACAATAAAGGGTGGAACCATCTCACCGAGCAAATCAAGCACAGCCGACGCTGCCATCGCTCGGCCTAATTCATAGGCCTCATCGGCCACAATCGCGACAACATTACCGCCTCGCACCATATCCAGAGCGATGGGCTCTGATAAGTCAAGCGTCACAATGCGGGTGGTAGTGTTGCTATTGGCCCGCAACGCCGCAAGAACTCCCTCCGCTGGACCCGCCCAAGTCACATAGATTCCATCAAGATCGGGATTACGCAAGAGCATCGCATTGGCAATTTCTTCGGCACGCGCCGGATCCGCAATTCCTTGTTCTGCGACAATTTCGATATCAGGATAATTGTTCTCAATCGTCGTCTTAAATGCATTATCACGCTGATTAGTTACGTAATAATTGGCGTCATGGTAGATGTATCCAACATCGCCCTTTTCGCCGATGGCGACAGCGAGAGCATTCGCTGCCTGACTGCCCATACCAAATAAATCATCCGTTACAATCGCTGCATAGTCATCAGGATGTTCATAATCCTGCGGTAGGTTAGACAGAAAAGTCAACGCGATACCGGCCTCTACCGCAGGCTCAAAGGCAGCTGCTGATGTCACAGGATCAAGCGGCAGTGACAAGATGATATTAGGATTCGCCGCCATTGCTGTCTCAATATCACTGCGCTGCCGTGCGGCATCGAAACCGGCGCTGGTTGTAGCGATGATTCCAATTCCAAGGCGCGCGAATTCATCGCGCGCCCCGGCGGTCACCGCATTTACAAAATCCGATTGATCATGCCACAACAACGCCGCTGAATATCCAGCCGCCCGCACCATCGCGACCTTATCATCACTGACGACAACCATCGAAGACGGCGTCGCACTTTCACCGCCGGGCCCAATAGTCTCGGCGTTCAGTCCGCTAACAAGCATGACGAGCATTGCAGAAATCGTTAGGGCTATCTTTTGGGTCATTATTATCCTCCTATGATTGGATGTTAGTTCGCTAATGATTCTCCGAATGAAGCGATGAACAGTGCGAAGGCACGGGCGGATGCAAGATACTCTTCGACATTGATGCGCTCCTCATAACTATGGGCGACAGCAATATCACCCGGCGCAAAATAGACGGTTGGGCAGCCGATCTGGTCTGTAAAGAAAGGCATTTCGGACCAGTAAGGAGCGCCACGGATCTGTCCGGATTGCGGACAGATTTGCTGTACACAGTCCTGCAAAAGTCGAACTGCGGCAATATCGGGTTGGTTTTCAACAGCAGACCCTCCTTTCGGGTGATCGCGCCCGGCCGGATACTCAACAACGACATCAATTCCGTCTGCTAACGCATCCAAACCAAGAGACCGCTCCAATGCCGTCACCGCTTCGTCCAGCGCCTCGCCCGGGCGAAGTGTTCGGATCAGCGAAAATCGGCATTGCGCAGGAACAGCGATGAATCCACCCCCCTCGATATGCGTAACCAAAATGGATGAAATGCCCACAAGATCGTGACGAGGCCCCGCGTGCAGCTCGTCTGCATGATTCCAGATATTTGCCAGCAGCCTATGCGTTGCTTTCAACGCGTCAATTCCCAGTGCCGGTGTGCCGAAATAAGCGGTTTTACCGGTCACGGTTATTTCAGCAATGAAGAAACCGATCTGCGCAGTAAAAATATCCAGTTTTGTTGGCTCTACGTAGATTGCAAAGCCAGGGCGCGGAATGTCACCCGATTCGATACGCTGCACCAGATTCTTGGCGCCAGCACTGATGCCACAGCCGGGCTCGCCGCTTTCTTCATCTCCAATAAAAGCAAACGTCAGCCCGCCAACAGGGTTGATATTAAGCTTTCTCAACAACCGGTACCCGGCAATTGCCGCGCAGATACCACCTTTCAAATCACATGCACCACGTGCCCAAACATATCCATCTTTCTCCACGGCAGCGAATGGATCACGGCGTGGATCATCTTGCCAATGATCTTCCCAGCCCCGCACATGCACCGTATCGGTATGACCCAAGATCATCAATTGCGTCTGATCGCCAGGGGCCACAGCCCAGACATTTTCGCGCTCTCCAGAGAATGCGCCGCAACCGGCCTTTAACCCAAGATCAACAAGTTGCCGCTGTAAGAATCGCGCAAATGGCGTTTCATTGCCGGTCATACTCGGAATGGCCAATGCAGAGCGTAACAAATCGAGATCCGCCTCCGCGTCCTGGGCCCGCCGTAAACTGTCAGAGAGGGTGCCTGCAATCATGATATGACTGCCTTAAACGACTCAAGTGCTGGCGGTGGCACATAGATTTCAGCACCTTTCTGCCCTTCGGCAAAGAGCGAGATATGCAGATGGGACAAAGCAATGGACGCTCCACCAGCAAGCGCCGCATTAGCTCCGAGCTGCGATGGAAAAATTGTGATATCGCGCGGATAACAGGCGGCAACGTACCGTTGAATACGCTTCATCAATTCAGTTTCAGCGCCGATTGAGCCACCCACAACAATCAATGATGGGTCAAGAATCGCGGCAATTGCTGCTGCGGCTCGGGCTATTTGGTAAGCGATATTGTCAAGTACGTGTTTCGCCGCGGAATCACCTGTAGTAGCCAACTTAAAAATAGCCGGCACATTCCGAATCTCCCCCGTCAGTTCCCGATACCCGCCGATAATCGCGCCGGTTGCGGTAACGCGTTCCAGCGCACCAATCTTTTGGCTGTGCTCATCACGAGGATCCGCACCAAAAGGCAAGAAACCAATTTCTCCAGCCGCCCCTGATACGCCGCGCAGCAACTCGCCACCGACAACAATACCCGCACCGATCCCAGTTCCCACAGAAATAAAGACCAAATCGTCCTGATCACTGCGATTATCCATCCAATGTTCACCAAGAGCCGCGAGATTAACATCGTTCTCGACAAGAACCTCAATGCCCAGTTGCTCATTCAATACTCCGGCGAAATTGACTTGGTCTAAGCCTTCAATATTAGGCGCCATATAAATTGCACCGCTCTTGCCATCCGGTACGCCCGGAACACCGACGACCGCAATGCGTAACGCATCACACGGTTCACTGGAATCCGCTGTTGCTCGCACCATACGAGCAACCTGGTCGACGACATAATAACCGCCCCTCTGGTCAGTCGGCTCAACGCTCTCGGCGAGAACAGCCCCTGTAAGATCACAGACAGCAACCCGTACTTTGGTCCCGCCGAGATCAACACTAGCAATAATTGCCGCATCAGGCGCGATCTCATAAACAACAGCCCGTCGTCCCACATGACCCGCTGTCTGCCCAACAATGCGCACCCATCCGTCGGCTTCGAGATTTCCAACAATCTCCGATATGGTCTGTTTCGATAGCCCGGTCAGCTTTGAAACACTAGCACGAGAAATTGGCCCATAACGCACAATCGCTTCAACAACCGCACTCTGAGACATTCGCCGGGAAATTTTCGATTGAGTTGACACGCCGCCCACATTTATTCGTTCACTTACCGAACTTATAAAATTATTCCAAGTACCGTCAAGTCCGTTCATTCAGTCTGTTTGACATGCAAGGGTACGGCATCAACATCACCCCATTTCCTCTTCGCTGCGCGTGCATTTCTCTTGATACGCCGTATACATATCCTTTAGATTGAGGTCAGAAGAGTATCACTATCCGATACCGTTCGTTGGGCAATTTGTAGCAGCTGGGATTAGCAACGCGTTTGCTTCGCGGGCTGTAGAGTTAACATTTCGATTCCGAAGCCGTGTCGCCCTCGAACAGATCACGTGTATCCACAAAATCAACGGAATCCTAAAGTTATGGCACGTATGTTATTAAACCCACGACCCATAGATGAGCCTGTCGATTTCACAATTTACCGGCTCAATGCAAAACAGCATCAAGGGGTCGAGATATCTTTGCTCCAACCAAACAATTGGCAACAATCAGTCCATCTTTGCCCACCTGAACCGGAACTGTATCACCATCCGAAATCTCACCCGAAAGCAACAATCGGGCTAAAGGATCTTTCAGGGATCGTTGAATAACGCGTTTCAATGGACGGGCTCCGAAAACTGGATCATACCCCTCATCCGCCAACCACCGGATCGCTTCCACATCAACATCCAAGCCAATCTTTCGCTCAGTCAACCGCCCTTTAAGGTGCTTAAGCTGAATCTCGACGATATCCTCCATGTTCTCGCGAACCAACCGATCAAATATAATAGTTTCATCAAGGCGATTTAAAAACTCGGGACGAAAATGTGCCCGAACGGCCTCCATAACCTCACGACGTGCCGCCTCAGAATTGGCACTCTCGGGCAATTCACTCAAAGCCTGACTGCCAAGATTGGACGTCAGAACGATCAATGTCTGCTTGAAATCCACCTTGCGACCCTGACTATCGGTCAAGTGACCATCATCCAACACCTGCAAAAGTATGTCAAAGACATCGGAATGCGCCTTTTCAACTTCATCAAAGAGCACAACTTGATACGGGCGCCGTCGAACCGCTTCCGTCAAGACACCGCCTTCATCATAGCCGACATACCCCGGAGGCGCACCAATCAGTCGAGAGACCGAATGTTTCTCCATGAACTCGGACATATCAATGCGAACCATCGCGGCTTCATCATCAAAAAGAAACTCGGCAACCGCTTTTGTAAGTTCCGTTTTTCCAACCCCTGTGGGACCAAGAAATAAGAAGGATCCCAAAGGACGATTTTCGTCATTCAAGCCAGACCGGGCTCGGCGCACCGCATCCGACACCGCGGCAATAGCAGCATTCTGACCAATCACCCGTTTATGTAACGTCTTTTCCATACCCAACAGTTTCTCACGCTCGCCTTCAAGCATCTTGGATGTCGGAATACCGGTCCAACGCTCAACCACGGCCGCAACCTGCTCCGGCAAAACCGCATCGCCAACCATCATTTTCTGACCATCACCCTCTTCAGCGTCAGCCAACTGTTTTTCGAGTGGGGGAATTATACCATAACTCAATTCCCCCGCACGTGCCAGGTCCCCCTCACGCTTCGCAATTTCTAGTTCCGCCTTGAAACGATCGATCTTTTCCTTCATATCGCGCGCAGAGGCAAGTTTTTGTCGCTCAAGCTGCCACTTTGCTGTTAACTCCGAGGCTGCTTCCTGCAAATCCGATAATTCCCTTTTCAAGGCTTCCAGTCGATCTTTATTGACATGATCATTCTCAAGCTTCAGAGCTTCCTCTTCAATTTGTAATTGAAGAATTTTCCGATCCAACTGGTCAATTTTTTCAGGTTTTGAATCAACCTCCATTCTGAGTCTACTGGTCGCTTCATCAATAAGATCAATTGCTTTGTCTGGCAAAAATCGATCGGTAATGTAGCGATGAGAGAGTTCGGCGGCCTTAACCAGGGCTGCATCAGAAATTCTTACGCCATGGTGAAGTTCATATTTTTCCTTGATTCCCCGAAGAATAGAAACTGTATCCTCTACTGTCGGCTCAAGAACCATAACCGGTTGGAATCTTCGGGCCAAAGCAGCATCTTTCTCGATGTACTTTTGATATTCATTGAGCGTTGTAGCTCCAACACAATGCAACTCTCCCCGCGCAAGGGCCGGCTTAATCAGATTCGCGGCATCCATTGAACCTTCAGTTTTTCCAGCTCCAACAATCGTATGCAATTCATCAATAAAAAGTACAATTTCACCAGCAGCACCAATCACCTCATCCAAAACAGCCTTCAGCCGCTCCTCAAATTCCCCTCGATATTTGGTCCCGGCGATGAGAGCTCCCATATCGAGCGAAAGTAACCTCTTTCCAATCAACGACTCCGGCACATCACCATTGACGATCCTCAACGCCAGACCTTCAGCAATAGCCGTTTTCCCGACACCCGGTTCACCAATCAAAACTGGATTGTTTTTTGTCCGGCGACTTAATACCTGCATCGATCTCCGAATTTCCTCATCACGACCAATGATTGGATCAATTCGTCCCTTTCGAGCATCATCCGTGAGATCCTTTGAGTACTTTTCAAGAGCTTCAAAATTATCCTCAGCGCTTGCGCTATTCGCCGTCCGCCCGTTCCGCATCACATCAATAACCTCGTTAAGACGCTTCGCTGTGAAATTTCCTGTGGCAAGGATATCGCGTGCCTTGGTCTTTGCGATACACAAAGCTAAGAGCAGACGTTCAACGGTTACATAACTGTCCCCGGCTTTACGGGCTATTTCTTGCGCTTTATCCAGCACCAAAATCGTCGGCCCATCCAAATAGGCGTTCCCATCGCCCCCGGTCACAACTGGCACTTTTGATAAGGTCTCATCCACAGCGGCCTGAACACGCTGTGGATCGCCTCCCGCACGTTCGATCAAAGTGCATGCTAAACCCTGCTCATCGTCAAGCAAGGCCTTCAAGAGATGCTCCGGGCTAATTCGTTGATGACTTTCCCGAATCGCGATTGTACGGGCCGCCTCAAAGAAACCACGCGCACGATCAGTAAATTGCTTTAGATCCATTGTCTTTCTCCTAATATGGCACCAATAGTTCACTGTGCCCGCTTGGCAGCACACAGCTGTTTTGGCCTACCCTCGATTTGGTAACTTGATCATGTAATTCAAGGTTCACTCTGTATGTTCGTGGGTGGACTCAACTCAGAATCTACAGTGTAATGTCATCAGACATTAATCTTGAGAATTTTCAGAACAATGGACGACCGATTGATTGTAGCTCTTGATGTTCCCGATACCATACAGGGATTACAACTGGTTAAGGCACTGGGTCCAACAGTCCACTTCTACAAGATCGGGCTTGGCCTGCTAACAACCGGTGGACTTGGATTGGCACAGGAGTTAAAACACGATCATGGGAAAAAAATTTTCCTTGATCTAAAGCTCTTCGATATTTCAACGACCATAGAAACAGCTGTACACCGGCTTGCGACATTCAACTTGGACTTCTTGACTGTCCATGGCGATCCACATGTTGTGAAGGCGGCGAAACAAGGGGCCTCTGGTACACACCTAAAAATACTGGCGGTCACATTTTTAACATCACTTGATCGTCCAGATCTTGACGATGGCTTAATTCAAGAAGGTGCGGTTTCACATCTGGCTCTAGAAAGAGCGATACGCGCCTTTGAGTCAGGCGCCGATGGTGTAATCGCATCACCTCACGATATCAGGTTGATTCGCAATCACCCAAAATCGACGCATAAGTTGATCGTTACGCCTGGTATCCGTCCCGCCGGTCACGATCAAAATGATCAGAAGCGCATTGCGACCCCCCGTAAGGCAATCAAGAGTGGCGCCGATCATATCGTCGTTGGTCGACCAATCTGGCAGTCCTCCAATCCATCAGCCCAGGCAAGGAACATCTTAAGAGAATTCTCCGATCTTTAGAATCGGCATAAGATCATCATACACAGTTTCCAGACAACATGATACCGATGCTGTCATTTTCTTCTACTAACCAATGTGAATGCGACCATACATTATTCAGCCATTGCGACACGATCCACCTTCGGTTAGCAAGACAAGGAAAGCTCTAATGGTCGAAGGTTATGACTGCTCTTTGCCGTGATTGCTTGTCCACCTACGAAGCAGGTCGCCGTTGCCCGCATTGTGCAAGCTTACGCACAATCGAGCATCCAGAATTATTCGATCTGACAATCGCTCATATGGACTGTGATGCTTTCTACGCTGCAGTCGAAAAACGCGACAATCCATCCCTCGCTGACAAACCCGTCATTATTGGCGGTGGTAAACGCGGTGTCGTTTCAACCGCATGCTACATCGCCCGCGTTAACGGTGTTCGCTCGGCTATGCCCATGTATAAGGCACTCAAGCTCTGCCCAAATGCAGTCGTCATCAAACCACGCATGCAAGCCTACATTGATGCATCCCGCGCAATTCGCAGTTTCATGCAAGAACTGACTCCTGTAGTTCAACCGCTATCACTCGATGAAGCCTTTCTGGATATGAGCGGAACCCAACGCTTACACGGAGCGCCGCCCGCCGTCATGTTGGCGAAGCTTGTCAAGCGCATACAAATCGAACTTGAGCTCTCCGGATCCATCGGTCTCAGCTACAACAAATTTCTGGCAAAAGTGGCATCTGATTTTGATAAGCCCCATGGCTTCTTTGTCATTGGCCAAGCTGAAACAACCAAATTCCTTCACGATAAACCTGTGCACCTCATTTGGGGTGTCGGATCAGCAACCCAAAGATCTCTGAACAAGGCTGGCATTCGAACGTTCTCGGACCTATCACGCTGGGATCAACAAGACCTCATCGCCCGATTTGGTCATATTGGTGACCGATTATGGCATCTGGCCCGGGGCCAAGACTCCCGCCGTGTCTCGTCAAATGATCCGATCAAGTCGATCTCGCATGAAACAACATTTAATCATGATATAACGGATATCGCAGTCCTCGACGGGCATCTCTGGCGTTTGGCTCAAAAGGTATCGGATCGCGCAAAATCCAAGCAGCTGGCCGGCCACGTCATCACCCTCAAATTGAAACGATCCAACCATTCAACGATAACCCGCCGAATCACAATCCAACACGCCACACAGATGACGGACACAATATATCAAAATGCCCGTATCCTGCTTGACCAGTTCAAGACGAATGAACCCTTCCGACTTATTGGGTGTGGTCTTTCTCATCTCTGCCTAGACGATCAAGCCGACGTCACCGAAGATCTCTTTGACCCACATACCAAGCAACGCCAGAAAACCGAACGGGCGACCGACGTGATCCGAAAGAAATTTGGTTCACACGCCATTACAAAGGGACGCACCTTGCGATAAATTCGGAGGTCTATTCGGCGGCAATAGTGATCGCATGCGAACGGACCTGAACGATTTCCGCAATGACCTGACGTAAGGCTCGGCGCACTGCGTCAAAATCACTGTTAGGCTCAATCCGTTTCTCATTCATATAGAGGCTACGATCAATTTCGATCTGCACAGCATGACGTCTATAAACTGGTTTCCCATAGGCCTGCAAAATATAGGCCCCTGCAAAGGGAGCATTCCGTTGTACACGAAAGCCGACCGACAAAAACGCGGCCTGAATACGATCAACAATATGATTGCTCGCCGATTTACCAAACCGATCACCTATGACTACATCCGCTGGCAATCCAAAATGGGTATCAAAGCCATCCATCGCTTCATGTGGCATTGAATGACAATCAACCAGGACAGCTGTTCCAAAAGCGCGGTGCGCCTGATTCAGCAAACCTTTCAAAGCCTCGTGGTAAGGTCGCCAGTATGTCGCAATGCGTTGTTCAACATCAACTCTATCCAGTTTGGCCGCGTAAATTGCCTGTCCATTCGAAACCACGCGTGGAACAACTCCCAAACCTGCAAGAACGCGAGGGTTGTAACGCGATCGTACAAACCCCGCAATGACAGCTGGGTCAAGATCATCCGGGCTTCGATTCAAATCGATATAAGCCCGCGGCATATTGGCGGAAATCAACGGAGCTCCACACACCGGTGCAAAATCAAACAATCGATCCACAAAAGCATCTTCAGAAGATCGGATCGTCACCTCATTCAATACTGTCTGTGCCAAAAAAGAGTCTGAATAGTTACGCCCACTGTGCGGTGACGCAAATACAACACAAGACGTGAGGGTTTCAGGATTTAGAACTTTGAACGGTGAACAACACATCATTCCACTCATTAAAATGCGAACGGTCCAGTATGCTGTCACACCCCAGTTCCCTGCGCGCAGATATCACGCGGAGATAAAGCTTAGCCAAAAAGACAGCCAAAGCGAAATGCATGACTTTCACGCACGGTCATATGTTCTACATGCTGCAAACTCAACGGCAAAATTCGCTTGATACAGTTGATCACGCTTGTTATAGGACGTCCTTTAACATGTTACCATTGCGTAACGAGAAAGAAACAGTAACTTGATGATTGATATGGGCGGTTAGCTCAGCGGTAGAGCACTACGTTGACATCGTAGGGGTCACTGGTTCGATCCCAGTATCGCCCACCATTCATATTCACACAATCCTATCCGGCGATGCTGACTTTAAACATGAAGTTGCGTTCCGCGCATGGGTTTAGGAAATCAAAATGAAAATTCGAAACTCACTTCGCTCGCTCAAGAAACGCCATCGCGACTGCCGTGTTGTACGGCGCAAGGGTCGCATCTTTGTGATCAACAAAACACAGAGACGATTCAAAGCACGCCAAGGGTAGACAACAGCCCTCTCAAGCGAACGGCCGATTGCGTCACACATGGACGAGCACTACGCCTTCACGTTGCGCAACCCATCTTTTCCTTGACAATATCCAGATTGTCGTGCCGTCATTCGTGTTCACGTTCTTTGAATGGCACAGCGCTTTCGCGAAGGCAGCTTCTGGTAATCTGCAGTTTCAAGCATCGTTGCTTTACCAACGAATTTAATTCTGACTATTTTAGTCGGAAGGGGTTTTCATTCCAAAACGAATCATTTAACTGACAAAATTTGTCGGAAATAATGCCGATCAAAATATCGGAGTTTCAGAATGAACAACTTACTACACCCAATCCTCATAATCGGAATGCTCTTCGGCAATTCGGTTGCAGCCGATAAAGTCTTGAACCTCTATTCATCACGTCACTATGACACAGATGAACGTCTCTATTCTGAGTTCGAAGACATCACCGGCATCACCATCAATCGAATTGAAGGCAAAGCGGACGAAATTCTCGCACGAATAGACGCTGAGGGCGCAAACAGCCCAGCGGATGTCCTGTTAACCGTTGACACCTCACGCCTCGAACGTGCGAAAGATATGGGCTTATTGCAATCCATCAACAGCACAACACTCGAAGCCCGCATTCCACAGTTTCTGCAAGACACCGACAATCAATGGTTTGGGTTGAGCCAACGCGCGCGCATTCTCTTCTACGACAAGAATGATGTCACAGACCCGCCAATGACGTATTCTGAACTCGCCGACCCAAAGCATAAGGGAAGAGTCTGTATACGCTCGTCGACAAACGTATACTCGCAAACCATTCTTGCAGCGATCATTGAACATGCCGGTGAAGACGCAGCGAAGGACTGGGCCTCCGGAGTCGTAGCAAATTTTGCACGTGAACCTCAAGGTGGCGATACCGATCAACTGCGGGGCATTGTCTCAGGAGAGTGTGATATCGCAATGTCGAATACCTATTACTTTGCACGCGCCATTCGCAAAGACGTCAGCGGCGTTTCCGATCAGATTGACAAAATTGGCTGGATCTTTCCCGACCAAGCGGAACATGGGGCACATATGAACCTCTCAGGTGGTGGTGTCGCTGCGCACGCACCCAACCGTGAAAACGCAATTAAGTTCCTAGAATACCTCGTAAGCGATCAGGCCCAACAGTACTTTAGTGCCGGAAATGACGAATATCCAGCGGTCGCCGGTGTCGCATTATCCCCCAGCGTCGCGCAACTCGGTTTCTTCAAGGCCGATGATGTCGATTTGTCGCAGGTTGCCAAAAATGTCGCAACTGCACAACGTATCTTCAATGAAACAGGATGGAAATAAATCCGAGTTTTTTGTTCTTCCGAAAATGCAATGCGCAGGGCGCTCTGCGCATTGTATCTCTCGTTCAGAAGCACGTCAAATCGGTACCGACGATCCATAACTCATTTGCTGTCTTGAATGATCTTTCTGGCAATGACTTTGAGGTCGTAACACTGTTTGATATGATAACAGCGCCAGGCTCCCAGAACAGAACCGAAACACATGTGCAGATTGTCGCAAATCAGCCACGCAAGACACGTCCATGAACATATGAACCGATAACCAAGCCTCGCCGAAACACCGAGCTTACCGATTATATTCGGCATCGGGCGCATCTTTATAGCACACGCCAATTGGTTGGACGTGTTAAATGAAGGAGAACGACGACACCATCCTATACATCACCGTCCGAAACCTGAACTCTCGTAACATCGACTGATCACATTGATCGTCACGCTTCGGGTCCGTAATACGTGCTGCAAAATCAAGCATCGCGCGTTGCCGATCATCTACACCCAATAATTCATCACAATTGTTCACCCAATTTTGGATTACCAGATAATCTTCGAACCGAGACACTGTGAGCAACAAGACAATAGAACAATAACAGGAACAGCAGATAGGGCGATGATTCAGACCATTGACATCATGTCCGATTTCTGCGCACAAATATCGACAGGCCATCAAGCGCCGTCCAGAACATCATGAACGGGCGGAAGATCTAAGACCATCGGAAAATGTAACGTATTCCTGCTATTCGCAGCCTTTCATACGATAATGATATCGACCTAGCGGAGAAAAACCGAGCGATGCATAGAGTGCAATCGCCTCGGCATTTTCATCCGTACATATCGCACAGAGTTGCCTGACGCCAAAATCGACGGACCAGCGGGCGACGCCTCGGAGCAACCATGCACCCGCTCCCTTGCATCGATGCTGCGGTAAAATCTCAATCGCATGCACCATCGCAGACTCTTCATGGACCGCCGCAAAAGCCACACCGACAGGGCGATCATGCATTCGGACCAAGAAACCGCTCTTTGGTCCCTGCACACGATCCATAACGTTCCAACGCTCTTTCCCAATTCCACCCTTCGTCCATATCTCCCGCATAATTTCCAGCGGTTCCCAGATCCCAAGAACAGTGACAGATGGAAGGGGGATACGGGTCAAAGACTCAATCGCACAGCAATAGATCGTCGACGCATCCCAAACATCATAGCCGCGTTCGGCTAACTTCGCGTCAAGCTCATTCTGTTCCGGAAATATCATAAACACGGGCATCTGTCCGAAAGCCTTCATTTCCGCCTCGGCAAACGCAATGCGTGTATTCGCTAATTGGCCCATCATCCTATTACACGTGGCTGCACAGACACGTTTACCACCACCCTTTCCTACCCGAATTTTCCATTCATCTCCCTCCGTAAAAGTCGCCGCCGGCCACGTCGAATCCATGACCTCAAGCCAATAGGGATAAGAGACACTCATCACTTCAACTCCTTGCCTATTCGTTTCACAGCTTGATTGATACGTTTTGCGTCCATACCGCGCACGACGACATGTGCGCCAAAACGGCGACCTTGCCGAAATGGATAACAGCCAATACTCAAATCTGCATAACTCCCCGCGATCTCCGCCAGTGAGTCAGCAATGTCGCCTTCTCCACGCAAAATACGCATCGTATGACTCAAGAGAGGCCGGCCACACTCCAATGTTGGTATCACCTGAGCCAGCATTGCTCGAAAAACAGAAGGAACGCCGGCCATAACATATACATTGTCAACAACAAAACCGGGTGCAGCCGATAACGGATTGTAAATCAATGATGCACCTTCAGGGATTCGTGCCATTCGAAGTCGCGAAGCGTTCAAGTGCAAGCTCCTGTGACCATAATATGCCTCCAACAGCGCACGCGCATCCTCTCGTATTGCGATCGACAACCCAAATGCCTCTGCAATGGCCTCTGCGGTTATGTCGTCGTGCGTGGGCCCGATACCACCGCTGGTAAAAACATAATCGAAATTTGACGCGAGTGCTCGAACTGCGAATACGATAGCTGACGTCTTATCACAGACAATTCTAACTTCCGATAAATCAATACCATATGCCACCAACTCTCCAGCAAGAAAATGCATGTTGGCATCTTTCGTACGGCCGGACAGGATTTCATCCCCAATCACCAGCATTGCCGCCGTCGGGTTTACCATCGCTCTCTCCTTGCAGTCAGACAAAGCGATCTATAATGCTACCAATATGCGATTTCAAACCCAACTCGTTCCCGCCACTCTCGAGCGACGATACAAACGATTCTTGGCCGACTGCACGCTTGACAACAAAAAACGCATTACAGCGCATTGTCCAAACCCGGGATCCATGATGGGTCTTGCAGATCCCGGCTCAAAAATTTGGCTGGAACCGAACAACAATCCAAAGAAAAAGCTCAAATATGGTTGGCGAATCGTCGATCACGAAAATGGACACTATACGGGTATTGATACATCTTTACCGAATCACGTCATTAAAGACGCTCTTGCAGACCGGAGTATTCCATCTTTCACCTCTTATGATATCATACGTCCCGAAGTTCCATTTGGCGATCAAAGCCGCATTGATTTCCTTTTAACCGCAGAGGGACTGCCAGATACCTTTATCGAAGTGAAGAGCGTCACCCTCTCTCGTATCGACACCCTTGCAGAATTTCCAGACTCCGTAACAAAACGTGGCACGCGCCACCTATACGAGCTCAAGAAAATCTCTGAACGGGGACATCGCGCTGTCTTGCTATTCTTGGTTCAACGAACAGACTGCTCTCAGCTCAAGATTGCCGATGACATCGACCCCGATTATGCTGAAGCCATCACGACGGCACAAAGGGCGGGGGTTGAGGTCTTGTCGTTAAGCGCCCACATTACCCCCGTCGGAATTGAAATCGGCGATTCAATCGATTTTCAAGGATAACTCAGAATGTCGCGGAAAGCCTCTCGATTCCGAATTGGACGCTTCCAATCGAACTCAACGGACACACACATAGAGCAAAATCATTCGGGATCCGAACAAATTACCATTCATAATGCCGAAGACTTTGCGAGCATGCACGCAGCCGGTGCAGCTGTTGCCCATATTCTCGATCAAATACCCGAATTGATATTCGTTGGCCAAGCGACCGAGAACATCGACCGCCACATCGCAACAATGATTGACGAAGCCGGACTGACTTCGGCAACGATTGGGTATCGAGGCTACCAGCATGCAAGCTGCATCAGTGTCAATCACATCGTCTGCCACGGTATACCGAGTGCGAAAACGCTCAGATCTGGTGATATCCTCAACATTGATGTAACCATAGTGCGGGATGGGTGGTATGGAGACTCATCACGGATGTTTGTTGTCGATAAACCGAGCATTAAAGCAGCTCGGCTAATCCAGGTTACCCATGACGCACTCATGAAAGGTATTGAGCAGGTAAAGCCCGGAAATACCTTCGGCGACATCGGTCATGCCATTCAAGTTCATGTTGAATCACACAGAATGAGTGTTGTTCGCGACTTCTGTGGCCATGGGGTGGGTCAGGTCTTTCATGCCAAACCAAACGTCTTACATTTTGGGGAAGCAGGTACCGGGGCCCTTCTCGAACCCGGAATGTTCTTCACTATTGAACCTATGGTCAATCTCGGCCGCCACGAAACCAAAACCCTGAAAGATAACTGGACCTCCGTCACACGCGACAAATCACTCTCCGCTCAATTCGAGCATACCGTAGGGGTTACCGAGACAGGCGTAGAGATCTTTACGCTTTCACCAATGGGACGGTTTCATCCGACCTATACGTAACCCGCAGCACCGCTACTCTCATGACAACCTTAGCGGACATTCCACAGACGATCACCATTGGGATGCTATTGATCAAGAAACGAGCGCAGCTTTCGAGACCGGCTTGGATGTTTGAGCTTGCGTAATGCCTTCGCTTCAATCTGCCGGATTCTCTCCCTTGTCACACTAAACTGCTGACCGACTTCCTCAAGAGTGTGGTCATTGTTCATTCCGATCCCAAACCGCATGCGAAGGACGCGCTCCTCACGGGGAGTCAATGTTGCCAATACGCGGGTCGTAGTATCACGTAAATTATCCTGAATGGCCGAATTCAGCGGCAAAATGGCATTCTTGTCCTCAATGAAGTCACCAAGTTGGCTGTCATCTTCATCACCAACCGGCATATCAAGAGAAACCGGTTCCTTGGCAATCTTCAAGACTTTGCGCACTTTCTCCAAAGGCATCTGCAATTTATGTGCCAATTCCTCCGGTGTCGGTTCACGGCCGATCTCATGCAACATCTGGCGATTCGTGCGCGCAAGTTTGTTGATTGTCTCAATCATATGGAC
Source organism: Aestuariivita sp. (assembly GCA_026710045.1). Classification (GTDB taxonomy): domain Bacteria; phylum Pseudomonadota; class Alphaproteobacteria; order Rhodobacterales; family Rhodobacteraceae; genus JAPORY01. The sequence goes on from JAPORU010000176.1 coordinate 16,451, forward strand.
AGGAATTCGAATGGTCCGCGCTTGGTCCGCGATTGACCGCGTAATCGCTTGACGAATCCACCAGGTGGCATAGGTGGAAAACTTATACCCACGACGATATTCAAATTTATCCACCGCTTTCATGAGCCCAATATTACCTTCCTGAATAATGTCTAGGAACTGCAAACCGCGGTTGGTAAATTTCTTGGCAATGGAAATAACCAACCTGAGATTGGCCTCGACCATTTCTTCTTTAGCTTGACGCGCCTCTTTTTCGCCTTTTTGAACTTGGCTCACAATGCGACGAAATTCCGAAATATCAAGACCGACATATTGGCCGATCGAAGCCACTTCATTCCGTAATTCCGAAACGCTACCGCTGTAGCGATCAATAAACATCTTCCAACCACGACCCGATTTGGCCGCCATATCGGCTAACCAATTCGGGTCAAGTTCACGCCCTCTGTACGCCTCGAGGAATTCCCGACGATTGATACGCGCAAGATCTGCTAACTTGCCGATCTTACCATCAATACCGATCAATCGATTGTTGATTCCATAAAGCTGGTCAATCAACTGCTCAATTCGATTGTTGTGAAGATGCAAACCGTTGACCAATTCAACGATTTCCATGCGTAAGCCTTGATAGTGTTTTTCATCCTTATTGGAAAAAGACTGGCCTTCGTTCATGGTCGCAGAAATACGGCTGACCTGCATATCGCGCAATTCAGCATACACGGCCTCAATACGTGCAAGTCGGTTCAAGACATCATCACGAACAACCGCTTCCATGCCGGCGAGAGATAAACTGCCCTTGTCCGGTTCCTCTTCCTCATCCTCATCGTCCGAAATGATCGGGTTGCCGTCAGCATCGAGGTCCTGTTCTCCCTCATCATCCTCCACATCATCATTATCAGCAACTTGATCACGATCGCTAAAATCTTCCGTATCTAGAAATTCGTCTTCATCCTCGAATTCACTCTCGTCGACATCATAGCCTGAGAACGTTGTTTCCAAATCAATAACTTCACGCAACTGGATATCTTCACTTAAGAGTTCTGACCGCCAGACAATAATAGCCTGAAACGTCATCGGACTCTCACAAAGTCCGGCGATCATTGTTCCTTTGCCGGATTCAATTCGTTTGGCGATAGCGATCTCACCTTCACGGCTCAACAATTCCACCGAACTCATGTCACGGAGATACATACGTACCGGATCATCCGTTCGATCCAGCTTAACACGGCCCTTCGAACCCGCTGTTAATTCGCGAGAACCGGTCATTGTAAGATGCGTCATTGAGGTTTTCTTCTCCTCAACCTCAACATCCTCGTTTTCAATGATATTGATGCCCATTTCGCCGAGCATTGACATCACATCTTCAACCTGTTCGGAATTTACACGTCCCTGCGGCAGAACCTTGTTCAATTGTTCGTAAGTAATGTACCCTTTCTGTCGCGCCGCGTTGATCATTGTCTTAATGTCGGCGGCACTGACTTTTACAGAAAGCTCGGATTCCTGATGATCCGACTTCGCTTTTGTACGTGTAACGTCTTTGGTCATTCAACCCTCCCGACATCCCGTCAACTGGACGCACCCTGATTCGATCGTCGAACAAACGTCATTATGGGTAAACTTCATTTATAGGAATGACAACTTACGTAAGAAACTGAAATCACCCTTTGGTATTGAGCATTCTCTTCATGTAATCTTCTAATTCCTCACGTTCACAGCGCTTGATACGAACCCCATTTCGACCCATAACATGCTCCTCCTCATCCTCATTCAATATTTGCATGGCTCGATTCTTGGTATCAACCGCACCGCGCAAACGAATAAGGGCAACATCATCATCGGCATTGTTGACGATAACGTCCTCAGCCTCAAGCGTCTCTGTTCTCAAACACCGACGAGCTTCCAGTTTCGTTAACTCCTCGGAGACCGTCTTACGCGCAAAGTCCTCATTCACTGAGAGCCCTAAAGTTGACAGAACTCGAACATGGTAAGAAGAGAACAACTTTTCAAGGGTATCTTCGCCCAGTTCCTCAGAAATTTCTACACGCAAATTGATCTCAGAATTGTTACAGACACGCAATATGATATTTCGTAACGTCGGATGCGCCGGACCCACACACGACATGCTGGCAATTCGTGACTCAAATTCAGATACGAGTTCTGGCCACTCGATTAATGCCGCAAAAATAGCGGACTCCGGGATATACTCTATATCTGCCGCAGCACGCGCCAGAGCTGAGTTGCGCGCCATCGACGTAACCATGGACGTCGATGACGTTCCCAATTCAAACCGTTTGGTACGAAAAAAATTCCAGCAGAATTCCCTAATTTCCTTCCTGTAGTAACCGCGAATAACAGGGTCACGGATTTGATCGGTCTGCGCGATCAAAGATTTTTCTAATCGAGCCTTTCGCTCAGGACTATCAAATTTCTGTCCTTCGGTCTCACATTGAATCAAGAACTGAATCATGGGGATCGCACTGTCCAAGATCGACTGCATTGCAGCGAAACCATCGCTGCGAATTACGTCGTCTGGATCTTTCCCCTCAGGCAAAGTCGCAAATTGGAGACTTTGCCCTGTGGCCAATATGGGTAAAGCCTGGTGAATGGTTCGCAAGGCCGCACGGGTGCCTGCATCATCGCCATCAAGCGCCACAATAGGTTCTGCCGCCAACCGCCAAAGCAATCGAAGTTGATGTTCAGTTATAGCGGTCCCTAACGGCGCACACGTTGCCTCAAACCCTGCCTCCGAGAGAGCAATAACATCCATATACCCCTCAGCAACAACCAGTGGCTGACCGTCTCTAACAGCGCGTCGTGCTGCCAAATAATTGTAGAGATTATATCCTTTTGAAAAAAGCTCTGTTTCTGGAGAATTGATATATTTTGCCACGTCATTGCTGTCGAGTGCTCGTCCTCCAAATGCAATGATGCGGTCCTGCGTATCACGAATGGGAAAGATAATTCGATCTCGGAAAACATCATAGGGTGCATGTGAAGGCGTCGATGTTTTGGCAAGCCCTGCAGCGCAAATGAGATCTTTATTAACACCCATGCCGATCAGGTGATCCCACAGACACCTCCAGGAATTGGGGGCGTAACCAATGCCCCAACGTTCTATCGCCTCTGGCTTTAAGCTTCGGTTACCCAAATATGTGAGAGCTCGTTTCCCAGATTCCGTTCGCAGTTGAGAGCGAAAATACACGGCCGCCTGCTCAATAACACTGTAGAGATCATTATAGAGCTTCACTTTCTCCTGCGCATCTTTATCGCGAACAGGAACCTCTATTCCAGCTTCCTGTGCGAGCTGCTTCACCGCCTCCATAAAGTTCAAATTGTCAATCTCTTGAACAAATTTGAGAGTGTTTCCACTCGCACCACATCCAAAACAATGGTAGAAACCCTTTGAATCATCGACATGGAAGGACGGGGTGTTTTCTTGATGAAATGGGCAACATGCCCACATATCGCCTTTCCTCGGATTTGATTTTCGGGTGTCCCAATTCACTCTTCGCCCAACCACCTGAACGATTGACAATCGGCGATTCAATTCATCAAGAAAACTGGGTGGCAAAATCATGGTTTGAATCTTACCCGATGACGGCCCCTTGAAAAAGAAGAAAGATCAACAAGAAGCTCATATATCGAAAGATGCGCTCCAACGGACAATGGAAAGCGCACCGCATGCGCGGCAAGGATGAACCAACATCCCTATGGAAACATTTGAAAATCCAACGTGCAGCAATCGACCATATCACATGCCACATGCGTGTCCACAGGCTTATTTTCGGACATCGGCGGAGCCATCGCAACGAGCCACCCGCTGAAAATTGTTTCACGACAAGTTCAACGTATCCGCAATCGCACAACCCAGACGCCTTTGAACAAAAGGCATCCTGCAAATCAACGCTGTCATCTCCGCAACCAACATTCCGCTTCATGAGGTGATGCGGCCGATCATCCTACCGCGTTCACGAGGCTTGGAACACCAGCTCCGGAACAACCACCTCCCATGAATCCCGTCTCAAGGTGTAATCAAATGCATCATCCCCGTCTTCTTTGTTCCAACGAAGAATTGCAGCAACCTCCCCGCTTGCGAACTTGGTTCCAGACGGAGGTCCAAACTTTTTCGCCATGCGACCGAGACTTCGACCTCGTCCGTCCGTCATATGCCACTGGCCATGCGCATGAACCAAGTTCATCGCGTCTCCTACCTGAGCTTCTGCGATTGCACTTAATACGGGATGACGCGCGCCTTGGCGACCCGGAAAGGACAGATCGACCATGCGTGCCTCAGCGGACCGGAAGTAGCGTCGTGGATTAGGGAACGTTGTAAGATCAGGCGTTACAGATCGAATGATGATCGCCGATGATCGCATGGGCAGGTATTCGTGGTTGCCGTTGCTCATCACAATCAGATTGCGCCGTGCCCGAGTCATAGCAACATAGAACAATCGCCGTGGAGCGGCCTGATCTTCGTTACGAGAGGGACGTTCCCAACCGCCGTCCAAAATCACCACATCATCAAATTCGAGCCCCTTCGCACGGTGTGCGGTAAGAAGCTTCAAACCACGCTGTGCACCCCGAGCCTCTCGAGACCATTCGGCGAGCCATTCGATGACATTGGCTGCCGGTATGTTACGATCATCAATCTCCCGAGCGAGCGCTTCTAATCCCTCACCAATTTGGTTTGTCCAACGGGAACGTGGCAGGGCATTCAATATATCAGTGAGATCAGACATTGAGACGACACGACTGTAGTCTTCGCGAAGTGCTGCGATGAACGTTTGCATTTCGCGCATCCGCCACAGGCTAGGCAGCTGTTCATTTGCAACCTCAACCGCGATATTCCGCGCCTCTGCAAAGTCTCGAACGGGCGCAAGCTTGCTCCAGTCGCGTGAGATAATGGCAGCTTTTGACCAGGTCCAGTCCGGAATCAATTGAGACAGGCGCACCAATTCATCAATCGCCGCCATTGCTTGGGCATCGTTCCCGACAGGACACTTCAGAATCTGGACGCGACCGCGCGCGACGGGATCAAGCGCCGCCATTTTACCACCTGGCGGTTCACTTCGCCTGCCCTGATCCACCGTTATATCGTGCCCCGTCTTCATCCTATCGACCGCCTGTTCAATGACGGTGTTCGCCGCAGAAATGATGTTGTCCGTTGAACGATAGTTCTCCGTCAGAAAGACAGGTTTGGCAGAATAATCCTCTTCGAACTGACGAATATGCCGGATCGAGGCACCCGCGAATGAATAAATATTCTGATCATCATCTCCCACCGCAAAGAGACTGATGCGAAGGTCAGGGTCATCGAGGCTTCGACCAGCCACCGCCGAAATCAGAGCATACTCCTGCGGGCCAACGTCTTGATATTCGTCAACCAAAAGCCAGCGGTATCCCTGTATCAACGTATCTCGCAACGACTCGGCCGCAATCTTGTCCATTCCATCACCCCGCAGAAGTCGCGCCGCCTCCATCAAGAGCGTGTCAAAATCTGGGTTTTCGGCAGACGCAATTCCGGCAAAAGTCGCGCCCACAAGCCGCATCGCCAGGGAGTGAATGGTCGAAACAGTTACAAAGCGTGTTTCATCCCCGATCAAGGTGTGCAAGCGTTCGCAGATTTGAGCGGCGGCATGCCGATTGTAAGCAAGCACCAAAATGCCTTTCGGATCTTCCCGCTTAACCTTAACCAGATAGGCAATGCGATGCACCAAGACTCGGGTTTTTCCCGAACCAGGGCCAGCGAGAACAAGGACGTTGGTTTGCTCACGATCATCCCGCACAATGTGCTCTTGCGCGGTATTACCCAACGACTTAACGATGCAATTCCATGTATCACCCGTTGCTTGCCTGCGAAATTCCGTACCGCGACCTGGCATCCACCGCCGTGTGAATGCGTCACGCTCCAGCACAAAATAATCACTGGCAAATCGTTCAGCGTCATCAATGCTTTCAAGGCCCTTCTCGGCATAGGCAGCCATGACATGCGTCTGAATGGTTTGCTCCGTATAGTGCTCTTCAAGCGGCGTAAAATCTTGAACCGTAAAGTTTCCACCCTTGGGATTGAGGTGAAGTGTTATTGCGGGTCGAAAGACCGAAAGGCCCCTACCAAGCGTTACGATTTCCTGTTCATGCAACCAGAGAAGTGCGCGATCCATAAGCTTGTTAGGGTCGTTCACCGCTCCTCGAAGCAGAACGTCGCCATTAATCGCGGCCAGTAAACTGCCTAAGGTTGTTTCCACTGGAATGTCCTTGCCGCGAACCCCTTTGGGAGCCGTCTTGATCAAGTGCGAAAGGAGGCGGTTGGCTCCGTAGCGCCGTATGTCTGCAGTCTTATCGATCACCGACCAAGGACGCTGCAACCGAACAAACAGGTTTCCGCGTGCAGCCTTACGAATCTGCAAATTACCACGCCCACCGTCCATGTCTCGACCGTCTTGCGCCATACCCCTGAGCAGACCTTCGACAATGTCCGGTCTCACCGTATTGTGACCCGCTTCTCGGAGCATCTGACTGGTTGTTGCCAGATTTAACGGCGTTGGCTCACCGTCTTCGGCGTCAGGCGCTTCCTCCCGCAACATTGAAACAAGCTGCACTTCGAGCTTCGCAACCTTCTCAAACCGGGCTCGCGAAGCATTCTCGACTCCAACATGTATGAAAATCGTAATGTTGGTATCGTCATTGGCAATGCCTAATGCTTCCAAATCGGTCAGTGCCTTTCGCAAGGCTGGCCCAATCAACCCACTCGCCCCGCTCAGATCATCGGTAGAAATACCTTCTTCAGAAGATGCGTTTATGATGTGCTGGACAAGTTTGAGAAGCTGTTGTCTCCGTATAGCGGTGATGTCCGCTCGGCCAAGAATGCACCTGGCTTGCTCAATATCCTTAACCAACAATGAAGCGGGAAATACCTGCACTCGGTTCTCCTCACGCCGAAGGAGCTTTGATTCCTCAAGCCATGCCACGGCTGTCTTGACCCGAGTGTCGTCCGTCGCTTTGTCACGCTGAAAGTCTTGATCCTTCTCTTCCTGGACGATTTCTCCCGATGTAGCGATGACTTCACCATCTTTGCGTGTTCGGCTGTCGAGCCGCCGAATGGCTTTCAGGATTGCCGCAATTTCGTGGCGTGCCAAGCGTGAACGGGCACTGAGGCGGAATTGACGATCAACATCATCGATACTGAAGAGAAGAGAGCATTGGGCCGGGCTTTGATCGCGTCCGGCCCGACCTGCTTCTTGCAGATAGTTTTCGAGCGAGCCTGGAACGTCGCTGTGAATAACAAGACGAATATCGGGTTTGTCGATACCCATGCCAAACGCGTTGGTTGCCGCGATAACACGAAGATCACCAACTCGAAAGGCTTCCTGGATTTCGCGTTTTTCCTCGGCAGAAAGACCGGCATGATAACGCTCGGCGTCCAATCCCTGTTGCTGGAGGAACGCGGCAACCCTTTCTGTCGCACCGCGTGTTGCACAGTAGACAACGGCCCCCGATGCACCAGTTTCGGGCAGATATTTCTCCAATCGATCGAGAATGTCAGCCATCTTGGTCGAGCGTTGAGTTGACAGGACCTCGAAACACAAGTTCGAACGGGAGGCACCGCCGTCCAGCAAGGTCAATTCAAGCCCGAGCCGTTGTTTGAAGTGCCCTCGAATATCCTGAACAACGTCAGGCTTTGCCGTCGCCGTCAGACAAAGGACCGGAGCAACTTCTTCATCGGACCGTTCCTTGATGAAGCGACCAACGTACCGATAGTCCGGTCGAAAATCATGTCCCCATTTCGAGACGCAATGAGCCTCGTCCAGAACCCACAATCCGACGTCACGTTGAGCCAGCACCGAACGAACCGACATACTCCGCAGCTGTTCCGGTGAAATCAGCAGAATGGCTGCGTCACCCATGCGCACCTTGTCCAGCGCATCCTGGCGCTCCGGCAAAGAGAGCAATCCGTTGATTGTCACGGCCGAGGATATTCCCGCACGTGCCAGACCCTGAACCTGATCCGCCATCAATGCGACAAGAGGAGAGATGACGACGGTCAGCGCTCCCGTCTTAGCAAAGCGGACAAGCGCCGGAATTTGATAACAGATCGACTTACCGGTGCCCGTAGGTAGAATACCCAACAGGCTCTCACCGTTCATGGCACTTTCAACGATCCGCTCCTGCAACGGCCGCCCCATCTCATCGACCGGCTCGGGTCGGAAATTTTCAAACCCAAACCATCGATTGAGAGCCTGCTTCGGATCATTGTTCGTCCGACAATACACGCATTTCGGATCACCACAGTTGGTATCCCTGAGAGTTCTCACAATACGCGACGCTTCTCGGAACTGCATGCGGACCCACGGCGACATGACCGAGCCGCCACCAGCCACAGAAATCCACGACAAAGCATAGGCCATAGGCCAAGATAAACTCGTGTCATCAAGGCATTCGAGAGTGTGTTCAAGCATTGCGGCACACACATCTCCGTTCAATACGCGACGCATGGCATCTTCCGCTTCGCTCCGCCTTGGGATGTCGGCGGCACGGATTTCTGAGAACAACTGATCGAAGCCACGGCTGCTTGGTGCACGACAGCACAAGTAATGATAAGCATTTAAGGCATCTGACGACTGTTTGTTCAGTCGGCGAAACTTAGTGATCTGTTTCTCCAGGACCTCAAACACAAGGCGTGCGTCAAACTCAGGATCATTGACATGCCCAGTTTGGAGACGCCCATCCTGGTAATGTTTAACAAGGGAGTGATACGGATTGCGCGGAAAAGCCAAAGGGTTAAGCCGAAGCGTATCAATGGGCGCTTCGACCAATTTTGCAAACCTGGGTGACGCCGCGATCAAATATGGTAAGTCATGGTGAAGAATGTTGTGCCCAATGACGTGATCGAAACCTCGGCAATAGTCATCCAGTATCGACAATCCCGTGTCGACATTGTCCGTGACAACCAGGCTTCGTTTCGCAGGATCACGCAAAACCGCCGCGAAGGCGAAGATCTTCGTTTTTCCGGGATCCACTTCGAGATCGATGGAAACACATCGATCAAGAATACACGGTTGCCTTCGGTCTGCGGTGTTCATTCCCGGTTCACCAACTGGCTTGCGTCAACCCTTTGAGGATACGTCTTTTTTGGCGAAAATATACACAAAGCGCGGCGATAGTGCAGCGAAGAGTTCTGAGGTCACGGTACGCATATGGGATCTAACCGCACGTCCTCTTTTTCTGAGCCAGATGTCTTGCAAAGCCGACAACCAAAATGCCAAGGTTGAGCGTTCTTTCCCGATCAGATGACGGTCGTAGCTGCACGGATAAGTCATAATGTTTGTACCTATTCATAGCATCGTCTGTTGCCCGGTAAGTCCATCTGAAGAAGGCTCCAAGAGGCGATAACATCACCTTGGAAAAAGTAAACTCTGATTGATAGAGGTTGGCAAAGAGCTGCTCGAAATGCAACAATTCGCCGTCCCATCTGCTAGGTATTTCACAATTTTGAATGTCTGATTCTCTGCCATATCAACACAACACGCCTTTCGTTTCAATGTAGGATCGACAATATCTCACGATGCCAACAATACGAACATCTGGGTCGGAGCCGACCACGAACCTCTTTACAACTGCGCACGACATTCCAGAACACATGGACCACGGCAACAGCGCGGCCGAACTTGCATTTAAAATCGCCGCCCTTTGGATCGAATTGCGACGTCGCCCGAACGTCATGCCATTGACTTACTGCTCGGCGTATTCAAAGATTTCGAAATCCGTAGCCCATGGTCAACGGAAGAATCGACATGAATGATCGGTAATCACGTTTTCATGCTGAGATGAAAAAAGGCTTTAAGGTGTATCGCCAGTGATTGAAGACAGCGACATTGAAACAGAACTGACACGAATTCAGGTGCGTCTGGCTGATCTGGATACCGAACAACAGCAACTGCGGCGTCGGATGACGACACTTAAGGCACGCCTCGCTACAAATCAGAGACAAGCTGATAAAAAACGTTCCGTCAAGAATGCCCCTGTCACAAATGCCTCGCCGTCCCGTGAAAAGGTTGAATTGTTCCGTTGCCTGTTTGCGGGTCGGCCGGATGTATTTCCTGTGCGATGGGAAAGTCGAAAATCCAAACGTTCAGGATATTCACCCGCCTGCGCCAACGAATGGGCACGCGGCATCTGCGAGAAACCAAAGGTCAAATGTAATGAATGCCCGCATCAGAAATTCATCCCACCGGATGAAAGCGTCATTGCGAGGCATCTGTGGGGTGGCAGCAAGCGGGACGAGGACTTTGTAGCGGGGGTCTATCCGCTGCTGCCTGACGACACCTGTTGGTTCCTGGCAGCGGATTTTGACAAGGTGTCGTGGACTGAGGATGCAAATGCCTTGCTCGAAACCTGTCGTCTAAAGGGGGTGCCAGCAGCATTGGAACGTTCACGGTCCGGCAACGGAGGGCATGTATGGATTTTCTTCTCTGAACAAGTATCTGCCCGTCTCGCACGTCAGCTCGGATCGGTTTTGATTACAGAGACGATGGAAAGACGGCCGGAAATCGGCTTTACATCTTATGACCGTCTATTTCCGAACCAAGATACCATGCCCCGTGGCGGCTTCGGCAATCTGATCGCGCTGCCCCTGCAGAACACCGCGCGAACCATAGATAACAGTGTCTTTGTTGACACAGAAATGCAACCGTATAAGGATCAGTGGGCCTATTTGTCCTCTCAACCAAGAATGTCGGCGGTTGCAGTGACCAAGCTCGTCGACATAGCAGAGCGTTCAGGACGGATGCTGAACGTCCGGATACCAGTGGAAGATGCGCAGGCAAACGAACCTTGGAAACTGCCTCCGTCACGTCACAGCGCGCCACGATACCTGAATGTGCCCATACCACATACGATTAAAGTTACGATTGCCGACCAGATATATATTGATCGCTCGAACCTTCCATCCGGTCTGGTCACGCAATTGATTCGGCAGGCTGCATTCCAGAACCCCGAATTCTATCGCGCACAGGCGATGCGGCTGTCGACTTTCGGCAAACCACGCATAATATCTTGCGCCGAGATCCACCCCAAACACATCGCCCTGCCACGCGGTTGTTTCGACGAGATGATCGGATTCCTGTCCGATCATAACGTCAACGTTGACGTTGACGACGTACGAGAGGATGGTACACTATTGCCCGTTTCGGTGCAGTTCCGTGGTAATCTCCGCCCACGGCAGTCGCACGCTTTCGAGACATTGATCAAGTACGATACCGGTGTACTTGCGGCCACAACAGCTTTCGGCAAGACGGTTGTTGCGGCCGCGTTGATTGCGCACCGCAGCCGCAATACATTGATTCTGGTACACCGTCGAGAACTCTTGAATCAGTGGATCGAGCGCCTTAAGTCCTTCCTGCAAATCGACCCGAAGAAAATCGGTAAAATTGGAGGCGGGAGCCGTCAACCCTCGGGCATCATTGATGTGGCGCTGATCCAGAGTCTTGTCCGCAAGGGTGACGTCGACGACATCGTTGCCGGATATGGTCATCTTATTGTCGATGAATGCCACCACCTGTCTGCCGCAAGCTTTGAACTCGTCGCGCGCAGGTCGAAAGCACGATATGTCATGGGATTGTCGGCGACCGTCACCCGAAAGGACGGGCATCACCCGATCATCTTCATGCAATGTGGTCCCGTACGCTATCAGGTGAGCGCCAAATCCCAAGCTGCCGAAAGCGGACTACGCCATAGGGCGCGGGAACGTCAAACGAGATTTCGACTGCCAGAGACACTCGCCATGCTCGAACAGCCGTCTATGCCTGCAATCTATGCGGCTCTGACTGAGGATAAAGCTCGAAACGATCTGATCTTCAACGATGTACTCAAATCGCTGGAAGCCAAACGATCACCGATTGTATTGACGGAACGAAAGGACCACCTTGACTACCTTCGACAGCGATTCTCTCGATTTGCCAAGAATATCATCGTTCTCCATGGCGGCATGTCGGCACAGGATCGAAAAGCCGCTGAGACTGCATTGAATGTTTCGAATGATGAGGAACGACTCATCCTCGCAACGGGACGTTATGTCGGCGAGGGCTTTGATGACCCACGCCTTGATACCCTATTCCTGACGATGCCGATTGCCTGGAAGGGCACACTGGCGCAATATGTCGGCCGATTACATCGGCGGTATCATCAAAAGAAAGACGTGCTGGTCATCGACTATGTCGACAATTCGGTCCCGGTTCTTGCCAAAATGGCCGCCAAGCGACGAACAGGCTATCGAGCCCTTGGTTATGTGATGGAATAGCACCGCCCAAACACGATAAACCCCACCACTGAAAACAGAGCCGCACGCAAAAGCGCAACCATCCCACAGTCATCCAACCCACATCAGACCTGCAAGTCCAGAACCGTGCCCGACACACCGTCACCCCACCGGTTCCGTCTTGATACCATCCCGCGACACTGGAAAAGAAACCTTTGGAGAGTTTATGTCCGTTGGGTTGAAGAATCGGTTCTACGAGACACAGATGTTCATCACCTCTGACGAAGGTCGTTTCTTTCATCCGACCCTATCAAAAATTGGTCTTGGTAATCAGGTATCAGGTCGACGACGGCGATATCCATCGAATGAAAGGACAATTGGGAAGACACATAATCTCAGGCCATTACGCCACGCGCTTCGACAGCCTCCATACACAATTCAATATGACGAATCAGTGTCCGCGCCATTGATCGAAAAACCATGACCTGAAATATCATCTCACCAGTGCGCGATACACTCGCCATCATGTGACCGCATCGCGTTCGCGCCGTATGATTGATCGCAAAAGCGCTCCCGCGTAAATCAATCGGAACAAGACGCGTTAAAATATCCACAGCATATGCACCCTCAAGCTGAACAACGGCCCATGCATCGGACTGATCAACGAGCGCGGCATACTGAATGAGATGTGAATCAGGATATGGTCCTACCAATAGCCCCTGCCCTTTCCCAAACCAGATCATCCGTGCATCGCTCGCTACGCCTATCCGATTAGGTGCGGGAAACGCGACGGCATGCGCCTGCATAAGAACGTCGGAAAGCTGTCGGTCTTGTCCCTTATAGGGGGCTACGACGGTCAAACAGCCAAGATCCACTTCTTCCATACGCACACCGCACACGGTCTTTGGTACCATCCCCTCGCACGGAGTCCTTGCAATCATTTCAATCACGTGCACGCGCCCCTTCCGGATCAAAAAAAACCGGATGGGTTACAAGACAACGGGTTGTCACTCCACGCAGATGATCAACGGCATCGATCTCTTCTCCATAGCGTTCAGGACCATTCTTGAGAAATCCTAACCCGATCGCAGTTCCAAGAGTGGGTGAAACTGCAGCCGATGAAATATGACCCTGATCATTCTTCCGAACAGGAACCACTCCCTTTGGAAAAAGATGTGCTCCAGCTCTCAGTGACGCGCCCGCATCCACCGGCTTTAATCCCACGAGTCGATGTCGATTGGCGTGAGTCAATCCAGGTCGAGACGCCATACGCTTTCCAATATAATCTTTTGTCTTCGAAGCCATACGTGCCAGTCCGATATCATAGGCTGTCGCCCGCCCGTCAATCTCAGCGTGTGTAATGAACCCCTTTTCCATTCTCAGTACGTTCAAGGCCTCCATCCCATAAACGCCACCGCCACGTTCCTCTGCTTTGGCAACCAAGAGACGAAACACGCTCTCGCCATAGCGAGCCGGTACCGCGAGCTCATAAGCCCGTTCACCTGAGAATGAAATGCGAAACAGCCGTCCTTTGATTCCAGAAATAGCAACCTCACCACAGGACATAAATGGCCAACGATCGTTCTCGATCGAATCATCCAGAAGTTCATTGAGAATCGTTCGTGACAAGGGTCCTGCAATGCCATACTGGGCCCACTGCTCCGTTACCGAAATCATCGTGACATCCCATTCTGGATGCAAACACTGGTTTACAAATTCCAGGTGCGCCAATACGAACCCTGCCGCCGCCGTAGTGGTGGTCATAAGATAATGCGAATCGCCCAATCGGGCAGAGGTTCCATCGTCCATCACATGTCCGTCTTCACGCAGCATCAACCCATAACGCACGGAACCCACTTTGAGACTTGAGAAGGTGTTGGTGTACACAAAGTCCAGTAACTTTGCGGAATCCCTACCTTGGATATCAATTTTGCCAAGCGTGGAGACATCGCAGATACCTACGGCATTTCGGACATATCTTACTTCTCGATCAATGCTTTGCTGCATCGTATGCTCGTTCGCTTCGGGGAAATAACTGGGACGATACCAAAGACCCGCCTCTATCATCGGCGCGCCGCGCTCGACCGCAACACGATGAGCCGATGTGAAACGTTCAGGAGCGAAATCCTTTCCTTGTGCGTCGGCGCCTATGGCCGCCAGGGAAACTGGAGTATAGGGCGGTCGAAACGTTGTTGTCCCAGTTTCTGGGATTGTTCGATTGGTAAGTTCGGAGAGGACAGCGAGGGTGACCACATTTGAGAGCTTTCCTTGGTCTGTCGCCATCCCTTGCGTCGTATAGCGCTTCAAATGTTCAACAGATCGGTAATTTTCCGCTACCGATAATTCGACGTCCTTTACCGTCACATCGTTTTGAAAATCGAGCCAGGCCCGAGTCTTCCCCTTGCCTGTCACATACCAAAGTGAGGTCTGGCGATAGGGATCGTCTTCCGCATCCGGAATCTCGACGGGAACATCGGATTTTCCATGTTCTTGGGCAACGTACAGACCCGCTTGGGCTCCATCCCTAAGACAGGATTGTGTCGACATTGATCCCATACAAGATCCAGCGAATACAAGATTAGGGACAGCATCACGAAGCGGCACAAAAGCTGCAATGTCCTCACGCCAAACAGGAGATGAGCCAAGATGGCAGGCCAGATTAACCGTTGGATTCCAACCACCCGACACAGCAAGTGCATCAACCGGGATGGAATGCATCCGACCAGACGACCGCAGCCTGATACCCTTCAAGCCCTTCCTGCCGCGCGTATCATAGACTTCAGTTCCCTGAATGACCTCAATCCCATCAATGTCGGGAGCGTCGGAACGGCTATCGATCACAGCTGCGACATTCACGCCAGCCGCTGTCAGATCGCGTACCGTTCGATATGCATCATTGTTGTTCGTAAAGACCGCTATGGACTCTCCGGGACAAACGCCCCAACGATTCAAGTAGTCCCGTATCGAACTTGCAAGCAATATCCCAGGACGATCATTGTTGGCAAACGCGATCGGGCGCTCCATTGCGCCTGCCGCCAAAATTGCATGACGTGCAACAAGGCGCCAAAATGTTTCCCGGGGCAGAGATCGATGCGGCGGACGATGCTGGCCAACACGCTCCAGTGCAGCAAACGTACCATGATCATAGATACCCGTTACCGTTGTTCTCGACATGAGTTGAACATTTGGCAAATTCCGCAATTCTTCCACCGTTCGTTCAGCCCAGATTTGGCATGGTTGTTGATCAATCTCATGCGTTTCTGCCAACAGACGCCCACCCAACTTGCTATCTTCATCGGCCAGGATCACATCCAACCCGGCACGGCCTGCAGCCAAAGTCGCCATCAAACCGGCAGGACCACTTCCGATAACCAGAAGGTCGCAATGGGCCCAGGCCCGTTCGTAACAATCTCTATCCGCCTCACCTGATAGAGCTCCAAGCCCGGCTGCTCTGCGAATAAGGGGTTCATAGATCCGTTCCCATATTCCACGTGGCCACATAAACGTTTTATAATAGAAACCGGCGCCGAGAAACGGAGCGGCAAGATCAAATAGCGCACGAAAATCCCAAGCCAGTGAGGGCCAGTGATTCTGCGAATGAGCTTCGAGTCCATTATAAAGTTCCTGAACCGTTGCACGCGTGTTCGGCTCACGATTTGCATCCGACCCAATTGTCACTAAAGCGTTCGGCTCTTCACTCCCGGCCGTTAACACTCCACGTGGTCGATGATACTTGAAGGACCGTCCAAGCAACCGGACATCGTTCGCCATCAAGGCTGAAGCAAGCGTATCGCCAGCAAAACCTGTAAAGTTTACCTTGTCAAACTTGAAGCTGATTGGCACATTACGATCAATAAGACCCTTGCCATGGATCCTCACCGTTGCATCTCCTCCGGCAACTCGCAAGCCCGTATTTCATGAGTGACCGTGTCACGTGTTACAATCAACCATGCCCCACATCCTGAGACATGATGCCAGAGTTCCTGAGATAGGCCCGCGGGATTGTTCCGCAGATGCAGATAACTCTCCCATGCCTCGTCGGACGCTTCCTCACCGGGACGTGTAAGGATAACCGCAGACCCTCGACAAGCGAATTCCCGTAGATCACGTTCGCCACAAATTGGGCAGCCTATCCTCATAATGCACTCCCGGTCTCAACTCTCAACAAACAGACCTCGTCTATCGCTATATTGTCAATGCAGATTGTGCTGCGAACCCGTCCCTTCTTCATCCATAAGATGGTACCCATCTCGGAATCGATTCAATCGAAATTGTGTCGCACATTGGTGGTAGGATCCAGTTGCGATAAGATGCGCAAACACGTTGCCAGAACCTGGAACGGCCTTAAATCCACCGTAGCACCAACCGCAATTGAGGTAGAGTCCATCAATGTCCGTTTTGTCAATAATCGGCGAACCATCTGGGGACATATCCATAATTCCACCCCAATGCCGCAATATGCGCGCTTTCCCAATCATGGGCATAAGTGCTAGACCCGCTTCAACAACATGCTCGACTGTTGGTAAATTTCCGCGGGCGGCATAGGACGGATAATAGTCCAGATCTCCACCAAAAACCAGTCCTCCCTTATCCGATTGACTGATGTAGAAGTGCCCCATACCGAAGGTCACGACATGATCGATACAGGGCTTGAGACCTTCCGTCACAAAGGCTTGCAAAATATGACTCTCGATGGGAAGACGAAGACCTGCGAGAGCCGCCACCTGTCCAGACCGACCGGCGGCACACATTCCAACCTTCTTGGCCTTAATGTCACCGCGATTCGTCTGTACCAAATCCACTTTTCCACCCCGCACATGGATTCCAATCACTTCACAATTCTGAATAATATCAACGCCATGTTGATCGGCCCCACGTGCAAACCCCCAGGCCACGGCATCATGACGGGCCGTACCGCCACGCGGATGATATAATCCCCCATAAATTGGAAAACGGGCGTTATCGTAATCAAGGAACGGAACCATCTTCCGCAACTCCTCGGGTTGCATCAAAATTGCATCGTCCCCCTGGTTTATCATCGCATTCCCACGCCGAACCGCCTCATCACGCTGCCCATCCGAGTGAAAAATATTGATAACCCCGCGCTGCGAATGCATCACATTATAATTCAACGCGTCTTCCAGTCCTTCCCAAAGTTTCAGGGAATGGCTGTAAAATTCGGAGTTTCCCGGCAGTGCGTAATTTGCGCGGACAATCGTGGTATTTCGTCCCACATTGCCGCCACCGATGTAACCACGTTCAAGAACGGCAATATTTCGCAATCCATGTTCTTTTGCGAGGTAATAGGCAGTCGCCAGCCCATGGCCGCCGCCGCCGATAATGACAATATCATATTCAGGTCGAGGTTCGGGATCACGCCAGTGATGCTGCCAACCCTTGTTACCAGTGAGTCCTTCCTTTAAAATGCGCCATCCAGAAAATTTCATGATTCATTACTCTGTTGCCGTTTTATGTCCATCAAGATCGTTGAAAAAGAATAAAACTGTCAGCCAAACACACCGCATGCCAATCACCACGTCACACAGCAACCCCGTCTATCTGCATCCATCCGATCAGGCTTCATTGAATACATACACACGTCACCCCGCATACTGGTCACAAACGCTATGCGCGAAACTATGTAGAATCCACCTTATTAAATTTTTTGAGGAATCGCATGGCTGAGTTTGGTAAAATTCTGATAGCAAACCGTGGCGAAATTGCAATTCGTATCTTAAGGGCCGCCAATGAGCTCGGCAAGAGGACCGTCGCCGTTTTTGCCGAAGAAGACAAATTGGGATTGCACCGATTCAAGGCGGATGAGGCGTATCAAATTGGTGCCGGTTTAGGACCCGTAGCGGCATATCTGTCCATTGATGAAATGATCCGTGTTGCGCTCGAAAGCGGTGTGGACGCGATTCATCCCGGTTATGGATTATTATCGGAGAATCCGGACTTCGTCGAAGCGTGCGTGAAGAACGGGCTAACCTTCATAGGGCCGCAGGCAGAAACCATGCGTGCCCTCGGCAATAAGGATTCCGCCCGCAAGGTCGCAATGGCGGCAGGAGTACCCGTCATTCCGGCCTCAAACGTACTCGGACCCGACATGGAGCGCATTTATGCCGAAGCCGCAGACATTGGTTATCCATTGATGCTCAAAGCCAGTTGGGGTGGTGGCGGACGAGGCATGCGTCCCATCATGTCTGCCGATGAACTCGAAGAAAAAATTTTGGAAGGACGTCGGGAGGCAGAAGCCGCTTTTGGGAACGGTGATGGATTTCTTGAGAAAATGATCACTCACGCGCGCCATGTCGAGGTTCAGATCCTTGGCGACAAACATGGTAACTTGTACCACTTATACGAGCGTGACTGCTCGATTCAACGTCGCAATCAAAAAGTCGTTGAACGTGCACCGGCTCCTTACCTGAATACCGCGCAACGATCTGAATTATGTGATCTCGGTCATCGAGTTTGCAAACATGTCAACTACGAGTGCGCTGGTACGGTCGAATTCCTCATGGATATGAAAACCGAACAGTTCTACTTCATCGAAGTCAATCCACGCGTTCAGGTGGAGCACACCGTCACCGAAGAAGTCACCGGTATTGATATTGTTCAGGCCCAGATCCTGATCGCTGAAGGAAAAACCATTCAGGAAGCAACCGGAAAATCCACACAAGACGATATCACCCTCAATGGACACGCGATACAGACGCGGATTACGACCGAGGATCCACAAAATCAATTCATTCCCGATTATGGACGGATCACAGCTTATCGTGAAGCCACAGGAATGGGAATTCGGCTTGATGGCGGAACAGCCTACACGGGCGGAATTATTACCCGTTATTATGACTCGCTCTTAACAAAGATAACCGCTTGGGCTTCAACTCCTGCAATGGCCATTGCCCGCATGGACCGGGCCTTGAGAGAGTTCCGCATTCGCGGCGTTTCAACAAATATTGCCTTTGTTGAAAACTTGCTGAAGCATCCCACGTTCTTGTGCAACGGCTACAGCACAAAATTCATTGATGAAACGCCTGAATTATTTCACTTTTCCAGGCGTCGGGATCGCGGAACTAAAGTGTTGACCTACATTGCAGACATCACGGTCAACGGACATCCAGAAGTCAAAGACCGTCCGAAACCACCGGCCAACATACGCGTTCCAATAGCGCCGAACCGTCGTACAGAACCTGTCAAAGGAGTAAGAAATCTTCTGGAACGACAAGGGGCACAAGCGGTTGCCAAGTGGATGAAAACTGAGAAAAGGCTTCTCATTACCGATACCACAATGCGTGATGGCCACCAATCCTTATTGGCCACACGCATGCGCTCCATCGACATGATCCGTGTTGCCCCAGTCTATTCAACCAATTTACCAGAATTGTTTTCGGTCGAATGCTGGGGCGGGGCAACATTTGATGTTGCTTATCGTTTTCTTCAAGAATGTCCTTGGCAACGCTTGCGCGATCTACGCGCCTGTATGCCCAACTTGATGACCCAAATGCTGTTGCGCGGTTCCAATGGTGTCGGTTATACAAATTACCCAGACAATGTGGTGACCACCTTTGTGCGAGAAGCCGCAAAAAATATTGATGTCTTCCGCGTGTTTGACAGCTTGAACTGGGTTGAAAACATGCGGGTCGCCATGGACGCGATTCTTGATTCTGAAAAAATTTGCGAAGGCACGATCTGCTATACCGGTGACATTCAAGACCCGACGCGGGCCAAGTACGACTTAAAGTACTATGTCAATATGGCCAAGGACTTGCAGATGTCGGGCGCCCATATATTAGGGTTGAAAGACATGGCAGGAGTGCTGAAACCTTCCGCTGCGCGCGTTCTGATCAAGGTACTGAAAGAAGACGTTGACCTTCCCATTCACTTTCATACACACGACACGGCTGGGGTTGCGTGTGCGACCATTTTTGCCGCATCAGAAGCTGGTGTTGATGCGGTCGACTGTGCGATGGACGCCTTCTCTGGTAATACAAGTCAGGCAACGCTTGGATCGGTTGTCGAGACGCTGAGAGGCAGTGACCGAGACACGGAACTGGATATTGGCGCCATTCGTGAAATCTCGGATTACTGGGAGGCGGTCCGGAAGCAATATGCAGCATTTGAGAGTGGTTTACAGGCACCGGCTTCCGAAGTTTACTTGCATGAAATGCCTGGGGGTCAGTTTACCAACCTAAAGGCGCAGGCCCGGTCGATGATGCTGGAAGAACGATGGCATGAAGTCGCACAGATGTATGCCAATGTAAATCAATTGTTTGGTGATATCGTCAAGGTCACACCATCGTCCAAGGTTGTTGGCGATATGGCACTCATGATGGTGTCTCAAGGCCTTACTCTCGACGATATCAGGAACCCGGAAATTGAAGTCGCTTTTCCTGAAAGTGTGGTCGACATGATGCGCGGTAACTTAGGGCAACCTCCCGGGGGCTTCCCTAAGGACCTTGTCCAAAAGGTTTTGAAGAATGAACAGCCTATCGTTCATCGACCCAGTCGCGACGTGCCCGATGTTGATCTTGAAGCAACCCGCCAAGCGGTTTCACAGGAGATGGATGGTAAGGCAGTCGATGATGAAGATCTCATGGGCTACTTGATGTATCCTAAAGTTTTTCTCGACTATATGGGCCGACATCGTGACTATGGACCCGTACGGACGTTACCAACAAAAACATTCTTTTACGGTATGGAACCCGGAGAAGAGATTAGTGCGGAGATCGACCCTGGAAAAACGCTCGAAATCCGATGTCAGGCGATTGGAGAGTCGGACGAGAACGGAGAAGTCCGGGTATTCTTTGAACTCAACGGCCAGCCGCGGGTGATTCGTGTTCCAAATCGCTTACTCAAGAGTCAGAAAAACACGCATCCGAAAGTGGAAAATGACAATACAAACCACGTAGGTGCACCCATGCCAGGCGTCATTGCCACCGTTGCCGTTCAGGCCAACATGGAGGTAAAAAAAGGGGATCTGTTGATGACCATTGAAGCCATGAAGATGGAAACCGGCATACATGCCGAGAACAATGCCGTTGTTAAGTCTGTTTATGTCCAACCCGGCAGTCAAATTGATGCGAAGGATTTGCTCCTCGAATTTGCCTAAAATTAACGTACGCCGCGCATATTTAATGGCGTGTAGAAGACAATAGAACTGGGAATTGATTCAAACATATCTCGAATGAGCGATGATCGACATATCTGGTTTATTGATAAACAGCAATTAAGTGACAATTCCTCTCTCTTGCAGTCGAGTAATCTAAGGATTTTCCTTGTCGTCCCATTACCATGGAAACAGACTACCGCTCTCCGATAGTCTCGACATCGGCACCTTTGCCGGGGTCTTCAACAGATATACAAACAGCTACAAATTTTTGTTCTTCCGAACGCTGATGCGGAAAGGCATCTGGGACAACAAAAGAACAATTTCATTCCGTGATATTGAAACGGGCATGATTGAAGAAGCTTGGTGGCCGGGATTTCACTTTCGCCTCAGTTTCGGATGTCAAGATAAGGTGATTCAAAGAATTGAAGACGCAGGATTTAATCATGACAACTTAAGATCAAACACACAAAGCATTCGGTCAACCGTTGATCAAATCGTCCCTCAAACAGGACATGCAAAGTTACTCCGTTTTGTACCCTACGCCTTCTTGAAACCATGGTTTCCTGACCTGCAACCAAAGTTAACGAATGATCAAGTCTACAAAGAAATCGCAAAGAGAAGCCAAAGCTGCTTTGACTCGAGAAAACCGTTATATCGCATCAATTTCCAATCAAGCCGTGTTACCAACTCATATCTGATTTCAAATGAAATCGAATTTCATCACGATTGGTATAAATATCTATCAAGAAATCGTGGCATCATTCAAGGATGGAGCGATTCACACTGGCTCCGCTTCCTAGAAGGACGAAACCCAAATGTGCCCAGTCTCAGTCAAAAAATTAGCATGCAATCGGAGCGTCAACCATTCACCTATCAACGAAAACTTTGGAAGCACATTATTGAAGACCATGATGTGTTTTCAATTTACTCGGGAAAACGTCTTCAGGCCGACAATTTTGACTTGGATCACTTCCTACCCTGGAGTTTCGTAACCCATGACCGCTTTTGGAATTTAACCCCAATCGAGAAATCCATCAACTCAGAAAAAAGTGACCGCCTACCTCCAATCAGTTATATTCCCAAGTTGGCAAATCAGCATTCGATGTTCGCTCAACGAGCCAAACACCTATCACATTCCTTGAAGAAAGAATGGAAAAAAGTACTTGATGATTATGCCATAGATCTCAGAGTCGAAGATTCACGCATTTCTGACCCAGAAGCACTCAAAAAAACCTATGTCGAAACATTTTCAGGCCTAAGAGGAATCGCAAAACGAATGGGGTTCCAAGAGTGGTATTATCAACAGCCCGAGCAACCATCACCATTGAACCGAGTTTTTCCTTAAATTCAGACATTTTATTGACAATGTCCTGAAATAATGCCGATTATGTTCTGCAACACAGCAACCACTTCCGCGAATAATGTGTATTCAATACCTCACAGTCCAAAGCTGCTGTAGGGGATAAATCGAACCGTATCGCCAACATGAATAGTTTGCGCATTCTCACATAACTCCACCAGTCCCTCCGCCCAGCTTAAGCCACTTACACGTCCTGATCCTTCCGACTCAAACACGTCCACTTTTCCGTCTCGCATACGTGCCCTTAAATACTCCCTTCGGCCAGCCTTCTTACTCTTTGAAAATCCAGACGGAACATTAAATGCCGAAGGAACCGTCCATCCACGACCAGCCCGCAGATTCATCGCTGGCCAAACAAAGATCAACGAGCACACAAAAGCCGCGACGGGATTTCCCGGCAATCCAAAAATCGGTTTTGTATTCCAAAGTCCGAAAGCAAGTGGACGTCCAGGCTTTACGGCAATACGCCATTCCTTCAAAGCCCCGGATTCGTGTAAAAGTGCGGATACATGATCTTCATCACCCGCAGAGGCACCTCCCGATACAAGAATCAGATCCGCTGTCTTGCTCGCTAGGTCAAGCGCCTGTCGCAAGTCCGATCTATTGTCTGAAACCTTCCCGATATCGATCACTTCAAATCCAAATCTGCTCACAAGAGCTTTAAGCATCGGTCGATTGACATCGTAAATCTGATCGAAATTTACCGGTAAACCGGTCTCAACCAACTCATTACCCGTCGACACGATCGCCACTCTGAGACGCTTCCGAAGTGTAACCTCTGAAACTCCGACCGCCGTGGCCAGACCGACGTCGGCGGCCGTCAGACAGCGCCCGGACTTTATTACGATGCGTCCCGCAACAACATCTTCTCCAGCTTTTCGGGTATTCGTGTATCTCTTGATTGGTCCATCAAACGTGATAATGGAGCCGAGCTTCTGCACCTGTTCATCAAGAACGACCGTATCAACGCCATGCGGTAAACTTGCACCCGTAAGAATTCGAATTGCCTGCCCCGGAGGCACCGTATCTTGGAATGGCTTTCCCGCAGCCGCTCGCCCGCCAACCAACAACATTGATTTCGGTCCGTCCCCAACCGGGCCCCAAAAACCATATCCATCGACAGCCGAATTGGCGCATGGTGGATTGGATCTCAGTGCCATAACAGGTTCTGCAAGAACGCGACCCAAAGCCTGTGCAAGACCTTGCTTTTCGACTCCCACAATTGGCACAAGATATGAACGAATTGTAGCCAACGCCTCATCGACGGCCGTCCAATCAACACCAGGGGGAAGTGCAAAACAATCATTTACCACGGAGAATGATGTTGGTTTATCGGGCTCCAATAATCCAACCCTCCTTCAGCACAGACGTTGTAAGTCCCAAAATTATCATCCCACCAAATACCGGAAAACGTCCGGAATCTTTAGTCGATCTGTTCAGCATAACACACCTGAAGCCGAACCCGGTCTTCGCTGGTCCTTCAATCCAATAGGCACGAATGTTCAATATCCTGGAATTCAAAACCACTGATGACTCTCAATTTCCAATGTAAATTGATCCTCTGTATGAAACCCATCAAATCTGCGACACAAACAGGACTAAGAACCCCAGCCAAGCCCGAGACTTCAACACATACAAGAAGCCCAGATTACACTGTTTATTGAGCTCTGTTCGATCGCTCTGCCATCGATTACGCCACTGCACAAGGGCCCAGCATCTCTGTCACAAATCCAGATCCGTCAAGATGAAATCTGTAATCGCGACTGTGTCATTTAAGTCAAATACTGGTCGGTCCAAGACAAGATCCTGATCGCTCGCAATCGCGCGTATGAGCGGATCTTCCCGAGCAATCAGGGGATGATCCGTTTGCGCCCGATGAGCCTCAATTTTAAAATGAGAGTCACCTTTGTAACCTTCAACCAATACCAGATCGACGGGCGACAAGAGCGAGAGCAGTGTCTCTAACTTCGGCTCGTCTTCATTTCGAAATTCATGCATCAAAGCGAAACGGCAACGTGAGGCCAAGAGAACCTCAGTTGCACCTGCCTTGCGATGTCGGAAACTGTCCTTACCCTCTTGGTCCACATCGAAACTATGATGCGCATGCTTTACCGTCGAAACGCGATATCCACGGTTCGTGATCTCACCGAGCAATCTTTCTATTAAACTGGTCTTGCCGGTATTCTTCCAACCTACAACACCGTAAATCTTCACAACATTTGCTCCGCAAAAACCAGGTCTTCAGGAGTATTGATATTGAAGAAGCTTTCTACCTCGCTTCCCGAGAACACTGCTTCTCGGCAGTCATGCAGGTCTGTCCACCTGACAACTTTTCGTAGTCCCGACTCCAGTGATTGTCGCAGGTCATGTCGCAAACTGACGGACCAAAGTCCGAAGGTTGGATGACGTCGCCGAACCTGATCAGCCTCCTCGGTCACAGCCAACACCAATGGAGTCTTCATATTGGTGCTCTCAGCCTCCAGCCTTGCTACAAGATCAATTGGAAAAAAGGGGGTATCGCTCGCGACGGAAACAATCGTGCTCGCCCCATACGCTGCGGCCCAGTCCATACCCGCCAATATACCAGCCAACGGGCCAACGTTTCCCTCAAAAGTGTCTTCAATAACGGTCAATCCAAATCCATCAAAGCGATCCACCTGCCCATTCGCATTCAACGCAATTGTCGATACTTGTTCACGGAGCCGATCGATCACTAATGACAAAAGTACTTGACCGTTCAGTGTCACCAAACACTTGTCTATTCCACCCATTCGTCTTCCAAGGCCTCCGGCCAGAATCACTCCGAACGGTTCGATCATTTTCTCTTGATCCCTCCAAACTTCGAGCCCTCGTCTTCCACCGAAACATTGATATCCGAATCATAAACCAACCGCGATTCACCACTCAGACACGTAAAGCGCTTGCCCCGCATGCGGCCAATCAATGTGATACCGACTTGCCGCGCGATATCAACACCCCACGCGGTAAAGCCTGAACGTGACACAAGAATGGGAATGCCCATCAAGGCCGTCTTTATAACCATCTCGGACGTTAGACGGCCGGTTGTGTAAAGTAACTTATCTTCCGCAGAAATATTCTCTTGAAGCATCAAACCCGCAATTTTATCAACCGCGTTATGACGTCCGACATCCTCCATATACACAAGCACCCGATTTCGATGACACAGAGCCGTGCCATGAATGGCCCCAACCTTGAGATAAAGTGATGGCATCTGGTTAATTCGAAACGACAAATCATACAGCCAGGATACATGTAACGCAATGTCTGGCAAGACCACGTTTTCGAGACCTACCATAATGTCACCAAAAACGGTGCCAACAGCACACCCACTTGTTCGCGTCTTCTTCTTTAGTTTTTCTTCATAATTTGTCGGCTTTTCTGTTCTCACGACAACAACTTCAAGGTCAGCATCAAATTCGACACAGCGCACGTCCTCATTGGAGGCCAGCATACCTTGATTAAAAAGAAACCCAAGCGCCAAGTATTCTGGATAATCTCCAATTGTCATAGCCGTGACTATCTCCTGACTGTTGAGGAAAATTGTCAACGGTCTTTCTTCAATGACAGAGATCTGTTTCTTACCGCCAAAGTGATCGATCCCTTCAACGGCGCGCGTCAATCCGGGTGCATCGGGCTTTGGACTGATCAGTAGATCTTCAGGTTTCGTTGTTGACGACACGCTCACATCCCCTAAAGCAAATGGACCGTTGCGTTCCACATATCATTCATTGGCTAAAAATCCACTTGCGATCTCGAAGAAGGATAGCTATTATTTTCCTTGATACGGATGCGGGCGTAGCTCAGAGGTAGAGCATTACCTTGCCAAGGTAAGGGTCGTGAGTTCAATTCTCATCGCCCGCTCCAGGTTCTGCTAAGCGCATCTGCTGATCTCTCATTTGAAAAATTTGACACACCATCTAAAAGGATGAGTTCAGATAAACTCATGCGAGTGCCATTCGAGGATATCCCATAATTGCGGGATTCTCATATGACGCCCGCTCCGTGCCTCTGTACCGTGACTCAAAACCATTTTTGGTCGGTGACCTAAAGTATCAGAACAAGACATGAATGGACGACCGTAAAAGCGTCATGATTTTGCAAGATTCGACATACAGCCTTTGACCATAAAATGGTCAAAGAAATTCGGTCAATCTGACAGAACCATACCCGTTGACTACCAAAATGGGCTCAAAATGATGGTCGATTATCTCTTTGGAATTACAATCCTTATCACGAAGATCTTCGCGGTCGACCATTTGGATATCCGGAGAACACTGCCCAAAGAATGGCGACCGCCTGCTCAATGGGCTCGGAATTATTCAACTGCCAACGTTTCAAGAGATTTTGGTTGAACGTATCAAAATCATATCGCGAAGTCGAAAAGACCCCTGCGGCTTCCTTCCAGTATTGAAGCCAAGACGCATCAAGCCAGACGGGCAAAAGATTGTATCGTCGCTTCACAAAGATAGCGTTCAAGTATTCCAAGAGAACGCTTTCTTCCCGCTTTATCGTAGGGCCGTGCGTGTTTAGTCGATCAGCTGCGTCACTTAATGTCGGACGATTTCTTGCAAGTTGACTCGTACGAAACTTAAAGATCTCGGTGGCTCGACGAGAGATCTTCAATCGATCAATCAATTTTTCTAAATTCTCAGGTAAATTGATCAGAAACCCCGTTACATCAGCGGTCGAAGACTTTGGAAACGGCTCAATCCCGATTGACTTCTGATAGAGAGCCCAATCGATAACTCCATTATCATCAAAACAATGCGCGATCATATTCACGTGCCTACAAGCCTCTGACAACGCAAGAGTCGACCGATATCCAATCCGTCCGTTACGGCTAAGATCCACAAAGTCCTTTATGGTGTGGATTCCATCATCTTCTAGTCGTCGCACATGTTGATCGAGTCTCAGCCGTCGGAACGGCAAATTACTCACTTCTTCCCGTAATTCACCATACAAAGAAGGGTGTATCATTATCGCGGTTCTAAAGTCCTCGGGAAGACGTGACGTACCGGCGAGGATAGACCAAATGATCGGAAGCTGACGCACCAAAGATGGAACATCGACATCCCAGAGTTTGGACAGGGAGGATACAAAGTCGTCAAATGGCCGATTCTCGAAATCATTTAATTCAGCGGCCGCAATCTGCCACCAACGGGCAAAACCGAACCGAAAATGTACATTCAATCGAACATAGAAATCCGTCAACAGTGCATTTGAGAGTTCACGGATCAGTTTCTCCTCCTTTTGTCTTACCCGTTCCCGGGTGATCGGCAACACCGCAGCCTGACCAATCTGCTCAAGTGTCTTTTGCTGTCCCGGCATTTTCAAAATGCGACTCCGCAAAATATCTGCGTCAACCTCATCTGAAATATGATCGGCAATCTCAACAAATGATCGATCAAGTGCCTCAATAAGCTCTTGTCCCGTTTCGGGCGCTTTCGACAACGGTATGAGGGTAATATCGCAGATTCGACAGTATTCCTCCCAGTTGACCGCCCCATCCGTCATTACAGATGCAACAAGCGCGTTGAGACGTGACACGATCAGATCAAACGTCGTAGATCCCATTCCTTCGACCTGATCGGGTTCAAGCGGCCATGCCTCAATCAAGTGACCAATGGTCGAAATCTTTTGATCAACCAACAGTTGAGTCTTTATCCCAATATGGAGACACCCAATCGAGAAGTCTTTGACGGTATCTGGTACACTTGAACAATCTACGGCAAGTTTTTTTCTATCTTTCACTTTGACGCCATCCATCATGACGGACTGCTTTGGCTGCACTTTTATATCGACCTCCTAAAATCAAGAAAAAACAAACCTATTTTCAGAGACTCTGTAACACGTTGCTGTTGTTGCACACGCGCCCTTCACAAGACCCGACTTAACTCTATCTGCGCAACACAACTCTGATTACCCCAGTGTCGCTTGTTGATTCTGTCCGCGCACTCACCACCATCGCATTTGATCCTCGCTAAAATTCAACAGGTTTTAACACAGTCAGGACACAGCTGGAAATCGCAACAGTTATTGGTCCACCTGAGACCCTCGAGATCCGCGATATGGATATATCAGGAATTCCTACATAGACGATTGAAGAAACATCAAAACAGCAGTCCAACAATCGACACGAAATCGGTGCTATTTTCCCGATAAATGTCTCGAACTCTACACAGGGCCTGAACAAAGCGCACCCTCGCCAAATGAGGTGAAAGTCACTTGGCAACAACCTGATGAAAAATGGTTCAAGCAATCACCAAGAAATCATTGATGACCGACCTCATGTTATCCAATAATGATGCCTCATCATAGTTCTCCAAGAAGATAAAGTTACAAAATTTGAATAGTATTGTCTAGGTATATCTCATCAACATCAATAATTTTCGCTAATTCAGCGACGAAGAGACGATTAAGCGTACGTATGCAAAGCCGTTACAGTACAGGAAGCAACTGTGTTGCACATGACTCTCAAGTTACGATTTTGATTCCAAAATTCTGCGGCAATAATTTTATGACTCCATGTAAATGGAGTCATTTCTACTGGCTTCTCTGCGTGCTCAACGTCGCTTTGCTTGCCTGATATCTGTAATCGTTTGTCGATTAAACAATGTCCGGCAAGATTCCCTATGCGAAGTAATGAATGTTCATGGCCTCCTTCGGAATGCGAAAAAGATCGATCCGTTGATCGAATGCATTTGTCCGATTGTCTGGCTTAATTCAACAGTCATGCGCTCTTCGCTAATTACCTTGCAATAGGTCTTTTTAGATCACACAACGACGAGTGGATTACTCTTGGCCGACATACTGCGAGGAAACGGAGTATGAGACTCGGCTCATCGACATAATTTACAGGCAAGAGAAGGCTTCATAATTTGACCGCTCAGCGATTCCACCACATGCGCCAAGGGTAAAACCGATGCATTTTTTATAACACGATCGTCGTCACGAATAAGTTTAGTTCCCGAAAATAACACCCGATCTCATTGACAAGTATTACGCCTGCAAAGCTGGCCCTGTGTTCAAAGTCTGCCGTAATGTACCCATTTTATTCGACTCTCTTTCGAGAATGTCATTTTATGCATTCACATTCAAATGGGTCACTCAAAGCAAGTGGGCACATGATGCAAAGTGTATCATCGCCGATTTCAAGCAACCACATGAATACTAGACATAACTTTGCTCACCTGACGGCAAAATTTCGCGCGTGCACGATCAGTTGAACGATTCATATCGTATAGTGCCAAATATCGTGTTCTGGCCAGAGGATGCACGACAGCACGAAGATGCCGTGTCACACATCGACGCGGCGGATCACCACACGCCATAGCACGTATCCGTGTTGTACCATAAGTCGTTATCGCACCCAAAAAACGGATATTGCGCAGATGACCTGAGATTTTTCCATCATTCAGTACAAATGACACGCCGGGAAGAAAGACACGATCAATAAACCCCTTCAATATCGCGGGATATCCAAAATTCCACACGGGGAACACCATAATCAAGGCATCTGCAGATCGTAACCGTTCAACATACGATTCGACCGGTTTCAGATTCAAGCCAATATCATGGTATCCACGACGCTCCTCAGCTGTCAAAACGGGTTGAAAATTCTCAGCATAGAGATCAATCGCGTCAATGCTGCATCCCGCTGCAATAAGCGACTCACATGTGACAGTGTAGAGTACACGCGAAAAACTCTCGGCACAAGGATGAGCGTGCAAGATTAAAAAATGGCCCATTACCCAACCTGGAGTTTTGGATAAGTGTACATGCGTGAATAATCCCAGTCTGGATCATCCCACGCAATCATTTTCCCGGGATTCAAGAGGCCTTTCGGATCAGCTTCCCGCTTAAACTGCAATTGTCGATCGTCGACGATTTGGCGACCACCCTCTTCAAGCGTATATCGATGTGGATTAAAAACCATCGCGCCCGTCTCTTCGTGTATACGAATAATCTCATCTAACCGCTCTTCCGTCGTAAACTTCACAAGACTCAGGCCCGCGAACCAGATCTTCCCGGCTTCACGGATCGCTTCAAGATGTTGTAGCACTTCCGGATAGAACTGGGTGCGGATTTTCTCAACTAAAGCGCGATGATCAGGATAGCCATACCTCACCTGCAGATATGTTATTGACGGATCGACTTTCAACGCGCGCAACGTTGTATGATTCCACCCATACTCAAATACCCGACCCGGATGACGGACCCAATCATTGTTGTCCGACCGGTATATCACCGTTGCTTCAGGGCGACGTGCAACTAGGGTAATAAACCCATCCATAGAATGTGGCGCAACCATCAATGCTACCAGATGCGTGTGTTTATCAACATGTGGCTGAACTCTCTGAAAGTAATCATACGCGATCGGAGCTTCAAACACAGTGGACAGCTTGATCAAAATACCATCTTCATTTGCAACATCCTCCGCAAACACCATTGCAGCCATGAAATCATCAAACGCGACAAATAACTCTGTCCACTCATAAGCTGTCGTCAACGGCATTTCCACTTCCGTAATGATACCATTTGTGCCATATGCGTGCGACACACGTGCAAGCTCTTCACCACCAAACTCCAAAATACGCGGTTTTTTCTCCATCGTGATTACACGCAAACGGATAATGTTGCCGAGGTCCCGCAAACTTCCCCATGTGCAAGAACCCACTCCTCCTGATCCGCCAGCAATGAAACCCCCTATCGTTGCCGTCGCCCACGTCGAGGAGAACATTCGAATTTCCTGACCTGAGTCCTTGATGCAATGTGCATCTAAATCCTTCAGTAAAACGCCGGGCTCACAGACAACACGCCCGGGTTTCACCTCTTTGATCCGGTCCATTCCCGCAAGATGCAAAATACAACCTCCTTCAAGGGGCATAGCCTGTGCATAATTTCCTGTTCCCGATCCGCGAGTTGTAACCGGCACATCATGTTCATAACAAACCTTGAGAACTTCAATGACATCTGATTCCGACTTTGGCGAAACGACAAAGTCCGCGACAACATGGTCCAATCGATCTTTAAGCACCGGCGAATACCAAAAGAAATCACGACTCTTCGCCTTAATGGCGCTCGCGCTTTGTTCAATATCTAAATGAGACAAAGCCGATTTCGCGGCGGTAACATTTGCTGTCATGCGTTCTCCATCAAGTAATCGAGTTCACAATAATCCGGCAAAGCCCGGGTTATCTGTTTGCCAGCCCGTATCACAACACGATCGGATTGCGGTCGTGACAAGAGTTCGTTCCAGTTGCGTGCCTTGAAAATTATAAAGTCCGCAGGAAAACCGGACGAAAGTGATGGTATCGAAAACCCACAAGCCTGCGCAGGATTGGTCAAGAATGCGTGACTCCAATCAACATCTGAATGATCAAGATGACCAAGACGCGTGGCTTCACGCATAACTTCCATCATATCGAGATCACCATACGCAAAGAATGGATCGCGGGTATTATCAGACGCAAAGGATACGTTAATACCACGACTTTGCATTTCGTGGATAAGCGTGATCCCTCTCATCCTTGGAGTTTGTCCTGACCTGCGATCCTGAAGATACAAATTGCACATTGGTAACGAAACGACATGAATTCCGGCTTGGGCAACGATATCAAGCGTATCAAGCGCCCTTGAGATGTCCTGCGTTGTCAATGAACAACAATGTCCGACCGTTATCGAGTGATCAAAGCCACTCTCGAGCGACACCTCCGCGATCGCTCTCAAGCATTCCGTGTTCCGATCCAGAGTTTCGTCCGCATGAAAATCCACAGCTAATCCATGGTCATCCGCAATCGAAAAGAACTTTCGCAAACGTCCACGCAAATCCGCAACCGGATAAGCGACAAGACCCAACAAACCGTCATATTTTGCGACAAGTGTTGCCGTCCTTTGAAAGGGTCCATCAAAATCGATGGAATCAATTCCTACCAAACAGGATCCCTGCAGGTCAATCTTCTGACACCAATCTTCGCGCACTTCCGCGAATACCGGCCACGTAATTTCATCTTGCGGTGGGATGGAGTCGATATGTGTACGAATCGCCCGTGTGCCGTAAGCGTAGGCACATCGTAATGAAAACTCCATACGTGCCCTGACATCGGATGCAGACCAGTTTACAATCCGATCCCGTGCAACCGTTTCGAGTGCATCTGCAAAACTACCCTGAGAATTAGGCGCACGATGCCAAATATGGCCTTTGTCCAAATGCGTATGCATGTCAATAAAGGCCGGCAATACCATTGCCCCACCCATTTCAACCGGCATTCGACCCGAGACCGTGATGCGCTCACCCTCATAAGCTAAATTTGTCCGTACGAGGTTTTCCGAACCACCAACCGCCCATCCCGGTACGGTCACGTCATTCAATTGTACACTTGAATGCGGCAGTTCTATGAAGCTCATCACTGTTCTCGCTTCAATGCACTTTCATGCCAATGACGCAATGCGAGATGGCTAATCAGACTCATGATAACGAAGATGACAACTCCCATCAATGAAATCAGAATCAGTGCTGCATAGAGACGCCCAAAGTTAAATCGATACGACGCCTCAAGCAGGGTGGATGCAAGTCCGAGGCCGGTTCCAGCCCTCCCAATTACAAACTCTGCCACAACGGCACCAATGAGGGCTAAACCACCTGCAATTTTCAATCCCCCGATAAAAAAAGGCAAAGCGGACGGCGCCGCAAGATAACGAAGACGCTGCCACCGTGTTGCTCCATAGATCGAAAACAGGTCCTGAAGATTATGATCGGCCGATTTTAACCCAATGGTTGTATTCGACAAGATCGGAAAAAAAGCAACAATCCACGCACATAACAGAGCCGCCAAAAAGGCACTATCAACATAAATCTGAAGAAGCGGCGCAACAGCAATAACCGGTGTGACCTGAAGAATAACAGCGTAAGGGAAAAACGACATCTCAACCCATCGTGATTGGGTGAAAGCAACCGCCAAGATTACCCCTCCAGCAACAGCCATCACGAGTGCCCACATCGTCAAGCGCCACGTCACTAGCGTTGCCGGCCACAAAATCTCCCAATCTGTCACAGTCGACTCGGCGACTTTGAGTGGGCCGGGCAAGATATAATGCGGAACCTCATTAATGGTGACATAAAAATGCCAAATAAAAAGGGATAACACAAGAACAGTTGACGGCAATATCCACTTGGCGATGCGATTAATCCGCTCACGTCGAGCTCTTTTGAGCTCGTCCGTATCAATCGTCAGAGTAAACGAGGATTTGGCGTTCATTATGCAGCCAGTGCCATAGCATCTTTGAGAGCATCCGACACCGTACGATTATATTCTGCGTACTCGACGGATGTCGAAAATCCCCCACTGCGGGGATACGGAGCATCAATCTGCAATTCTCGAATCACCCGACCCGGTCGGGCTGCCATAACGACAATTCGATCCGAAAGAAAAACACTCTCAAAAACCGAATGTGTCACGAACACCACGGTGCAACCGATTTTTTCTTTCAATTCCAAAAGATCATTATCAAGCTTTAATCGCGTGATTTCATCCAGTGCTGCAAACGGCTCGTCCATGAGAATCAGTCGCGGATTCGTGACAAGTGCACGGGCAATCGAAACCCGCATTTTCATACCTCCGGAAAGTTCTCTCGGATAAGCATCTTCGAAATTTTCCAGACCGACAAGGGACAACACGTTTAAAATGCGACTCTTCACCGCCTTATAGGATTGACCTCTTAATCGAAAGGGAAGCCAAACGTTCTTGGCGACCGTCGCCCAAGGCATCAACGTCGGCTCCTGAAACACAATGCTGAGATCATCCAAGCTCTGCCCACCGGACCACTGGATGGATCCCGATGTGGGGCTCAACAACCCTGCAATCAGTCGCAAAGCCGTCGATTTCCCGCACCCCGACGGACCAAGTAAAGAAACAAAGTCCCCGAGGTTAATCTGCAAGTTCATGTCCTTTAGCGCAACAACGTCGCCGTTAAAGACCTTCTCTATATGCTCCATTGTAAGCAGAGAGGAACGATTTTCTATCGATGTCCGATCCGAACACATAGGCAACTCCGCTCCAAGGCGAGAAAAGAAAAACCGGGCGCAAAACGCCCGGCCCGTCATCTGGCATATATCAATTGGTTTGTTTGATATCCATTCCAATACCTTTTCCAACAAATTCCGTCGTGAAAGAAATTTGCCAGTCCAGACCATCCGACACAACACCACTTTCGACCATTACATCATAAAAGCCTTTTATGCGCTCATCGGTCATAACGCCAATTCCTTTTTCTAATGAATCGCCACTATCGACAATGCCGTACTCTTTCATTTTCTCCTTCGCATAGGCGATTTTATCAGCAGTCATTTCCGGATTATCCGTCATGATAAGTTGATCAGCAGCTGCGCTATCGCCATAGAGATAATTGTACCAACCCTTTATCGATGCATCGACGAAACACTGCACTTTCTCTGGTTCCTGTGCAATTGTATCTGCCATTGTCTCAATTGTGGTCGAGTACGAGGAGTAACCGGCATCCGCGATCAGGAACACATTGGGCTCAAAGTGATCTTTTTTGATAAGATACGGCTCTGACGACAGATACCCTTGCATCCCTTTACGTTTATCGGCAATGAATGGTGCGGGGTTGAATGTATAAGGTTCTCTCTGCTCAGGCGTAAATCCATAAGCCTTTATCATCCACTGATAATATGACTGATAGCCGTTATCACCGATGAGCAATGTCAAATCCTTTAACTCCTCCCACGTATCAGCCTCACCCGGATGAGCAATAATCACTTGAGGATCTTTCTGGAACATAGCCGCAACATTGACAACGGGAATTCCTTCCTGAACCGCGTTAAAGGCTTCCAGCAGACTACCACCCATGTGAAAGTCAATTTTGTTTGCAAACAAGAGTTGTCGGTTTGCTACTTGTGGACCACCTTGTCTGATTTCCACATCAAAACCGCAATCGTTTTTGTAGGTACCATCAGCAACCGATTGATAAAAGCCACCATGTTCGGCTTGAGCTAACCAATTTGAACCGAACACAACCGTCTCCGCCTGTGCGATGTTCACGCCTAAAACCAGTGCGGCCGCGAGTGAAAATGAGTTTTTGAAGGTCATATCCTTCCTCCGTTATTTTAGTAAGCACATCCTGGTTGATTCATAATGTTTCGGCAGAGCGTAAAACTCAATCTCCCGAACAACGTAGAACGCATCCACATCGCGTAACATTCAACATTCGAAGACGAGATGCAATGCGATATAGATCTTTGCACGGTCGATCTAATCAACCTGCTCTGCATACAATAAATTGGGTAATTTGACGATCTCGGCTTTGAAATGAAGACTTTTTCCGTAAGGCCCGAAATTTACAGTGCACTGACTTTTTCACTCGAACCTGAATTTCTCAAAACGTGATGTTCCAGAATGACTCTCGAATGGTGCGGTCGAGAAGACTCGAACTTCCACGGGTTTTATCCCACAGCGACCTCAACGCTGCGCGTCTACCAATTCCGCCACGACCGCCGACCAGGCCCTTCCAGAACATAAAAGATATTACATCGAACACCGACAAAAGAAAAGGATATTTTGACATACCGCATCACAATCGTTGTCCTTACAGCCGCAACAGAAGGCCACGAGAATATCGAATCGACACGATCCAGTCCACTCTATCTTTTCTGGGACACAATGTCGAACTTACGGTGCTGCAATCCACTTCGAGGGTTGATTATCAGTCGATTACAGCTCACATTGCGGGAGAGTGATACCGATTTCCATCCCCTTCAAATTGCTGTCCTCTGCATCATATATCCGTTTGTTTCGAACAAAGAAAGATCAATTGGCGAATTGAATTTCATGCACCATAAGGCTTTGCCAAGCGGGCACAATTGGACACATTATTCCAATCAATAAATTGAAAGACGAGAAACGGTGATTGACTGGATTGTTTCAATGGGCCTGACCCCCTACGAAACCGCGCTACAAAAGATGGAGCAGCGCGTAGCCGCTATACAAATGGGTAATGAGAATGAGAGCATATGGCTCTTGGAGCATCCATCCTTATACACGGCTGGAACCAGTGCCAGACCTCACGATCTCATTCATCCAAAACGCTTCCCAGTCATCCACGTCAGCCGAGGGGGCCAATACACCTACCATGGTCCAGGGCAACGTGTCATTTATGTTATGCTGAATCTCAATCAACGCGGTAAAGATATACACACTTTTATTGAGTTTCTCGAACACTGGGTCGTCGACGCATTGGAAAGTTTTGGCCTTCGCCCCCTCATTCACAAAGGGCGAATCGGGGTCTGGGTCGAAAGGCCTGAAAAACCGTCGCTACCGGATGGGCAGGTCGCGGAGGACAAGATCGCGGCCATTGGTATTCGACTTCGAAAATGGATCAGCTTTCACGGCATATCCATAAACGTCGACCCCGATCTTGAGCATTATTCAAGCATTGTTCCATGTGGAATAAAGGATTACGGTGTTACGAGCCTCGTCGATCTCGGACTGCCTG
Source organism: Aestuariivita sp. (assembly GCA_026710045.1). Classification (GTDB taxonomy): domain Bacteria; phylum Pseudomonadota; class Alphaproteobacteria; order Rhodobacterales; family Rhodobacteraceae; genus JAPORY01. Next base: position 53,708 of record JAPORU010000176.1, read on the forward strand.
TGACAATGGCAGATCTTGACATCGCAATACACAAGAGTTTTTGCAAGGTATCAGGCGAACAAACCCTCAACGCTTCTTCAATTCACCATACTTTTTAACGCATACCGACGGCCAATATCAGCAAAATCGGGACTGAAAGTGATCTCGATGGTGTCTGTCGCCTTTCTGCTCTACCCTGGGGCGTTTGCCAAGGACATACGTTATATCGGCTCCGTCGAAACCATATCAGGAGATATTTCTGCCGATATGGCTCGCGGAACCGTCTTTCTGGATACCAATCGCAACAGCAGTTTTGACAGCACCGGGATCGGCATCGAAGGTGTGCTTGTTTCAAACGGACGCGAGATTGTAACAACTCGTGCGGACGGAACTTACAAATTACCAGTCTATGACGACATGAACCTTTTGATCACAAAACCGTCTGGGTACGCAGCTCTGGTTGATGACATGTTAATACCTCAATTCAATTACATCCATAAAGTCGCCGGTTCACCCGATTTACGCTTTGGCGGAATCGATCCAACCGGGCCGATGCCGACAGCCATCAATTTTCCACTGATTAAAGACAATTCAGCACGCATGGCGTTCGAATGCCTGATCTTTGGCGATGCACAGCCCTATTTCAACATACAGGTCTCCTATGTACGTGAAACCGCAGGCAAGATGCTGGTGGCGCGTGACAACTCCAATACCGAATGCCTTCTATTCGAAGGAGATGTCATGGGCGACGATCTGTCGCTTTACCCACCCTTTAATAGGATCATTGCGGTGGGTGACACACCACAACATTATTCTATGGGCGGCAATCACGATCTTGACTTCGGTGCCACAGATGATCAACACTCCTTCGATACGTTCCGTCGGGAATGGGGTCCCGAATACTACTCATTTGACGTTGGTATGTCCATTTCGTGACACTCGACAATGTCCGTTATCCATGCAACGGGGTTGACGATCATCCGTTTTGCGACCCGTCGGCCCGTCCAACATGCAATCGCGTCATTCATGATCGTCAACTGGAATGGTTAGCGAATGACTTGCTCCATGTACCGAAGGACAAGCTGATTGTACTCAGTGCCACGTGCCGTTTCAAACCTTCACAGACAACACCGCCGCTAAACACCAAGCGGATAATCTTGATACGTTGGTCACGATCTTAGGTAATCGCCCGGTGCTGGGTCTCTCTGGACATACCCACACCACCGAAAATATCCTGACGGGGGAATATTATGAGGGTTGGGAACAAAACACCGGCGTTGGACCTGCGCCGTTTCACCAGATCATCACGGGATCCCTGTCGGGATCATGGTGGTCCGGCAGTCTCAACGACGACCTTGTACCTGGAGCCAATCAACGCATTGGCAGTCCGCGCGGATACTATATCCTGAATTTTGACGAATCCAACTATGTCGAAAGCTAAAAGCTACAGGTCCTTCACCCACGCCCATGATGAGCAGTTCCATGTCTCATTCAATACGCCTCGATATCACAACTGGGCTAACAAGCCTGCCTCCTTTGTCGAACTCTACGAGGACAACCGTAGCTCCATTACTCCACCGGTATCGCTCAATGACATGGGCGATGTGAATATGCTAACCCGAGCTGACCTTCCGGGCAATTCTTGGGCTGTTGTCAATGTCTGAAATGGCACACAGAACGATACGGTCATGCTGTCAATCAATAGAAATGAGCAATTTGAGGCAACACGCACCCAGTCCGGAACGGAAGAGGCAAAGCTGCGCTCGATTGAAGCCTCTGATCCTTATGCAATCTTCCGTTAATTCAATGATACGCGACGTACCATCTCCTCGGCCAGCGGCAATAATGGTTATGAAATGTTCCAGGGCAACCTCTGGACCGGTACAGCAGGCCCACTCGACAGTTGGCTCTGGACCAATTCATCCCAGCATCTTTGGACGGCCAGCCTTCCGTCTGACCCGTCCGCCGGCATTCACAGCTTGACGGTAACAGTCACCGATCATCATGGACGGATATTTTCAGACACGATCGCCTTCGAGATCGTCGAAAACATTCCAGACATGACATGGCAAGAGGGCCTGTGGGATTGACAGCTTTACCCGGAGAGCATTCTCGCACAATCACGAACGTGAAAAAGAACCCCGAACGGATACTATCGCCGTACGAACCGTACACTCCCAACAGACACCTATACGGATCTAAGGAATGTACCGACGGGTCTGCAACTGCACAGGGAGAGATCTGCACGCGTGTTCATTTCCGCTAACAGGACCTGATACCGACGATCAGCATGAATGGACTCCACCGATGTCAATAAATATGCAGAATTCTCTGACATAATTCCCGACTCAAGATAGCCGTCACCTCAGTGTCAGATGTAATCCAGACAGAGCCAGAGTGAACGAAGTCGACGACCCTTGTTAATTTCCACAAACCTGCTGGCGCCCTCCCGTTCCCTAGATATTCCAAATGGGAATGCTGCTTGACCGGACAGATAATAACCGCTTATTGGGCTCCACAATTGCGATGAGATACGAAATCGATATGCGGGATGCAAAACCGCCCCTCCTGTCCTCAGGTGAGAGCGAACCGAATCCTATCCGCCTGAGCGTTTAAAACCTCCCTATCGGCCATTATTCCGGGCGCACGTAAAGCGACGCCTTCGTGCCGTGGCAATATATGAACATGAAAATGAAAAACCTCTTGTCCACCAACAGCCTCATTAAATTGTTGTACAGTAACCCCTTGTGCGTCAAAAGCTTTCATAACGGCTCGCGACATCTTGCGGACAGTCAGCATAACCGCCACCAGTTGTGCATCACTGGCGTCCAATAAATTACGACAAGGTGATTTCGGAATAACCAGACAATGGCCATCTGCACGTGGCATAATGTCCATGAAGCTCAACGTCTCGTCATCCTCGTAAACGCGTATACTCGGTGCCTCATCACGCAGAATTTTTGCAAAGATATTCTCTGGGTTATATTTATATATTGACATAACTCTCTTTCAGGTTCGGTTCTTCAACGTCCACTTTGTTCCAACCGCTTGGCTAGGTCAACCACGTCAGGACTAACATATCAGACATTACAGCCAAAAGGCATACCTATTCCCTTTTCATCGACTGAGGCCTTCCGATTTCTCGGTAGTCAAAAACCGATACCTTGGTGTGTGTTCGTGATTGAAATCAACCCGAAATAGTGCATTGATACCATGATAGCAAAAGCGTACAAACGCGTTTAACACTGTTCAATGAAGAGCCATCACAAACTTGTGAACGTAAGGAAAAGAATTATGGCAGATGCCGCCATTCACGACCACGAACATCACGAACAGCGCAGTTTCTTTACACGCTGGTTTATGTCGACGAACCATAAAGATATCGGCATCTTATATCTTGTCACTTCGGCCTTGGTTGGCTTTATTTCCGTCGCTTTTACGATCTATATGCGCTTGGAACTCATGGACCCGGGCGTACAATACATGTGTCTTGAAGGAGCACGCCTGTTCGCGGACGCCTCGAACGAGTGCACACCCAATGGACATCTTTGGAATGTTCTCATCACCGGTCATGGCATTCTGATGATGTTTTTTGTCGTTATTCCGGCTCTCTTCGGTGGCTTTGGAAACTATTTCATGCCTCTACAGATCGGTGCTCCCGATATGGCCTTCCCACGTTTAAACAACCTGAGTTTTTGGCTGTATGTCGCTGGAACCTCTCTCGCGGTTGCGTCCGTCCTGAGTCCAGGAGGGAATGGTCAAACTGGATCCGGTGTGGGCTGGGTCCTTTATCCGCCTCTGTCCACCACGGAAGCCGGATGGTCCATGGATCTTGCCATCTTTGCCGTGCACGTATCGGGAGCTTCATCCATTTTAGGCGCGATTAACATGATCACCACATTCCTGAATATGCGTGCACCTGGAATGACACTATTTAAGGTACCGCTGTTTTCATGGTCGATTTTCGTGACCGCATGGCTCATTCTTCTCTCCCTACCGGTATTAGCAGGAGCAATAACGATGCTGCTGATGGACCGAAACTTTGGTTTTACCTTTTTTGATCCGGCGGGAGGTGGCGATCCAGTACTCTACCAGCATATCTTATGGTTCTTTGGACATCCAGAAGTCTACATCATCATTCTGCCCGGTTTCGGAATCATTAGTCATGTTATTGCGACTTTTTCCCGCAAACCAATATTTGGCTATCTACCGATGGTCTGGGCTCTCATAAGTATCGGTGCACTTGGCTTCATTGTTTGGGCACATCACATGTATACGGCGGGCATGAGTTTAAACCAACAAGCCTACTTTATGCTCGCAACAATGGTCATCGCTGTCCCTACAGGAATAAAGGTCTTTAGCTGGATCGCCACCATGTGGGGTGGCTCCATTGAGTTCAAGACGCCCATGCTCTGGGCTTTCGGTTTCTTGTTCCTATTTACTGTCGGAGGAGTGACAGGGATAGTCTTGTCACAGGCTGCGGTCGACCGCTACTATCATGATACCTATTATGTTGTGGCTCATTTCCATTATGTCATGAGTCTTGGTGCAGTCTTCGCCATCTTCGCAGGGATTTACTATTACTTCCCGAAAATAACAGGACGCATGTATCCAGAATGGGCGGGACACCTCCATTTCTGGACGATGTTTATCGGTTCCAACTTGACATTCTTTCCCCAACATTTTCTTGGACGACAAGGTATGCCACGTCGATACATTGACTACCCGGAAGCATTCGCTCTTTGGAATTACTGGTCAACAATCGGGGCATTTTTGGCATTCGCCTCTTTCTTGTTCTTTTTTGTCATCATTTTCTATGCCTTACGCTATGGAAAACCTGCGACAAAAAACAACCCGTGGAACGAGTATGCTGATACGCTCGAATGGACGGTGCCTTCTCCACCACCGGAGCATACGTTTGAGCAGCTACCCAAACCAGAGGACTGGGACAAAAAATATGCACATTAGATCGCATTTAATCAGAAGGCGATTGGCAAAATTCCGTAAGTCCACACTGGACCAAAAACACAGTTTGTGCAAAATACATATGCGTTGCATAAAGCGGGAAACGACCAATTAATGCACATACGAAACCAAGTACTTCAATGCAGTCTTCCAAACGTATCGACTCGAAAACCGAATGTATCTTGGTGACGTCGTTTCTCAGGAACACTTATGCCCTATTCATGGACCGTATCGCCAATAAATCCTGCTTTTAATGAACTTCACCTTTGGCCACATCAATCCTTGACGCCCAAAGGATTCGCAGCATTTATCCAAATCACCTTCTGCTTCGCTCTCATTCCCTTGGTTCCACTGCTGGGCTCACCTATTTTTTGGAGCTTTCTTCCATTCTTGATAGCCATGATCGCAGCTATTTGGATTGCGTTAAGACATTCGAACCGAAATTTTCAAATCGTGGAAGTTCTTACACTTTCACCACACAAGGCACGTCTTCGACGTCAAAATCCATCAGGTGAAATCCAGGAGTGGACGTGTAACCGATACTGGGTTCGCACAAACATGCATAAGACCCGTGGACCGGTCCCACATTATATCACACTCACAGGCAATGGACGTGAAGTTGAAATCGGAACATTCCTTTCCGAGGAAGAACGCCTGAGACTTTACGAAGAACTCACGCGAACGCTTGCACCACCAAACCAACTTAAGTTGCGCAGAGACGATTCTTGACCTTCGGTCCCACTTGCGCAAAGTTCATTTGACCCGCGTGATTCGCCTTCAACATTCCCATTATACGCCCCATATCTCGAATCGACACAGCACCAACGGTCGCAATGGCGGAGTCAATCGCAGCTTCAACTTCGGTATCCGTCAACTGACGTGGCATAAAATCTTCAATACATTTTTTTTCAAGACGTTCACGTTCGGCCAAATCGAGACGACCGCCTTCCTCATATATCCGGGCACTTTCCGAACATTGCTTGGCCATGCGACCAAGAATGAGGAGAATATCTGCATCTGATAGATATACGTTCTCACCTTTGCCACGCATTTCAATCTCTTTGTCGGTAATTGCAGCATTGATAAGCCTTAAGGTCGCAAGCCGGTCAGTCTCCTGGTCAATCATTGCCTGTTTCAAGGCATCTCTGACTTTTGCACTTATTGCCATCTGATGGGACCTACTCCATAATTCGACGAACAAGAGATACTTAAGTGTGCTTGACAATTCAACAAGAGTATTTCGAAAACCCGTTAGATGTTCGATGTCGAATCTTGAATAACATCCACTGGTTATGTAATTTCACGCAACTTCATTGATCGGATCTTCATATCGATGGCTTCATTGATGCGTAACAAACCAACCGCTTGTCTCGTGCTTGCAGACGGCACTTTTTTCTACGGACACGGTTTTGGCGCAGCCGGAACAACCATTGCAGAACTCTGTTTCAACACAGCCATGACAGGCTATCAAGAGATCATGACAGATCCATCCTACGCCGGGCAGATCATTACATTCACCTTCCCTCACATTGGAAATGTCGGCGTAAACTCAGAGGACAACGAAACGACCAACCCTGTAGCCGCCGGCATGGTCGTAAAGTGGAATCCAACCGAACCATCCAATTGGCGTGCGACAGAATCGCTCAATAATTGGCTATCCCGTCGAGATCGAATCGCTATCGGTGGCATTGATACACGTCGGCTCACCCGTGTCATTCGACATCAAGGAGCTCCGCACGTCGCTTTAGAACATCGCCCTGATGGTGATTTTGATATTCTTGGATTAGTCGAAGCTGCAAAGCAATTTAATGGCTTGAAAGGTGTGGATCTTGCCCGGGAAGTAACGTGCGCTCATTCTTATGTTTGGAACAAAAAACTATGGTCGTGGCCCAACACGAACGAGATAAAAACCACGACACAATTCAATGTTGTAGCCATAGATTACGGAATTAAACGAAACATTCTCCGTTGCTTGGTGAACTCGGGTTGTAAGACGACGATTTTGCCCGCAACATCTTCGACTGAAGACGTACTCGCTCATAAGCCAGATGGATTATTCCTATCCAATGGTCCGGGAGATCCAGCTGCAACGGCACAGTATGCAGCGCCAATGATTCAAGGCGTAATGGAAAAAACAGACATTCCTATTTTTGGAATTTGCCTTGGGCACCAGATATTGGCATTGGCCCTCGGCGCAAAGACCGTTAAGATGAATCACGGCCATCACGGAGCCAATCACCCCGTAAAAGACCTCAATTCCGGACAGGTCAAAATTACATCAATGAACCACGGCTTTGCGGTCGATTCTCAAACGCTTCCAGATGGCGTAATCGAAACACATCGGTCTCTTTTTGACGGATCAAACTGTGGGATCCGAACAACAGATCGACCGATTTTTTCGGTCCAGTACCATCCGGAAGCATCGCCTGGACCCCAGGACAATTATACGCTGTTTGAACAATTTTGTGACGCAATGCAAAAACAACACAATCCGTAACGAATAAGCACTGCATTCATCAACATTGTCTCAAGGAACCCGAATAATGACGCACTGTATACTTGTAGAAGTCAAAAAGAACCTCGCCAGAGCTACGACAACCGACTCACTTCCGACACACGCGCTCATGAAAGCGATTCAGGTCCACATTACGTTGCAGCATTGCCACAACCTTACAGACTAACAGTACGTTCCATACTTCCAGACACTCTCTATTCCATCGCTTGTGGCCGCCGCCTTATCATGACGGGTAGATTCACCGGCATCATCGTAAAAGCAAGCCTCTCCACCACATCATCAAGACTGCGCACAGGTTCAATTACAAAGTTTCGGCACAGCATGGCAAGAACAGACCTAATTTCAAGTAACGCGAGAACACGACCAGGACAAATGCGAGGTCCGTTGCCGAATGGCACAAAGGCCCGCCGATCATGAGAAAATCCCGTATCTTGAGTCGAAGTAAGCCAACGATCTGGATCAAACAATTTACCATGACCAAAGTTCTCATCTTGCATGGCTATCTTACGCGTCAGCAACATAACTTGAGTGCCTGTGGGTATCGCGCACCCGAGAATGTTGACATCTGACATCGTTTGAACAACATGAAGAGGCGCAACGGGTTTTAGCCGCATTGTTTCACTGCAACATGCATCAACGAACGGCAGATTTGTCGTCTGTTCCATACGGACCAAAATCGGTTCGGGCGAAAGAACAGCATCGACTTCCTGCTGAGCACGCTTGAAGTGATGCGGATATTTCAACAAAAAATAGATGATCCAAGCGAGACTATTTGCTGTTGTGTCTTCTCCAGCAAGCAGCAGGTTTCCAACATTGGCGAAAATCTCAGTATCCGAAATGCCTGAATCTTCGACTTTCGACGCTGTTATGATGGCTTCCAGAAAATTTTCCGGATCATCAAAACGTCCGGGTTCCGCCTTCATTCGTTCACGCGTCAAATTTATCAAATTTCGAATTTCATCTTCGATAACAGCGAGTGACTTCATGAATGCTCGATCGGACGGCAGCTTAATATGACGCCACCAGGGAAACACCGCATACATTCGTGTATGGACAACCGGAAATACTTGATCGAGGTGACGTTGAATAACGGGACCGGACGTCTCAAGCGTATTGGCATCAACCCCGAACGCAAATTGCATCGTTACGTCAACCGTAAATCGCATAAGGTCACGGCAGATATCGACCTCTTCAGATGCATCCGCCGCGCGCTCCCAACGTTTTTGCAACCGTGCCACGATCACAGCTAATTTCGGAAAAAAGCTTCTCAAATTCTGACGATCAAACGCTGAAACAACCAACTTCCGCTGTTGCCGCCACCCATCGCCCTCAGAACTAAACACGCCATTCAAGTTCATCTCTTTGGCAACAGACTCAAGTGCCGACGTCCGTCTATAGGTACCGGGCCTTTGAAAGAGGATATTCTGAATTTCAGATCGATCCGAAATAACGACAATGCGGTGGGGGCCAATACGAAATTGAAAAATTTTCCCGTATTGCTCAGCCCAATCCTCTAAAATAAGATGAAGTCGGTTTAACCGAATACGGTGCAAATGACCAACAATTGGCAGTCCTCGCGGCCCCGGGAGACTATCCGATGCTTTTGGTGATCTGGGATCGGGCATAATTTGCTAACAAATCCTGGAGTCACAACTCTCAAGTGCAGATCTGCTCATAATGTCGATCACCCAATAATTCGTTCTCTGGTCATACGCCTATGGAACAGAGTGTCAGCCATAAGAGATCTTTTCTACCCAAGATACTCGAATGGAAACCACACAAGCATTTTATGCCTATCATATCCTAATGTTATGAACCCTTCCTTACAACTACTCAATCACTTAAAATCGATAACATTCGCACTACATTTACTGTCATAGAACGAGAACGGTCCCATCACGATTTGGTTTGATGACAGGACTTTTTTCAAGATAGACTGATATCACATATCCAGGCTAGAGAGACACGATCATGCACTCATCGTGCGATATATTCATTGCGGGTGGAGGCATAGGCGGCTTAACGGCGGCCGTGGCCTTCGGCTCCGCAGGCTTTAAAGTCATTTGCGTAGATCCAGTACCGCTCGATCAGGAGTACGATCACTTGGATGTACGTACGACTGCAATCCTGCAACCTGCCCATAAATTTTTAAAAACAATTGACGTATGGGACCGTTTGGCACCGCATTCATCCGCGCTCAACACACTGCGCATTATTGATATTGGAAGCGGACAAGGCAATTCACGAACAACGCAGGACTTCCATTCATCTGATATTTCTGAAGAATCTTTTGGTTGGAACATACCAAACTGGCACCTAAAGCATGTATTATCATCGCACGTTGACGAACTGGAAAACGTAGAATTCTGGAAAGGCCTGAAAGCAAGAGACTTGTTTTCACGGCAAAATGAAGCACACGTCACATTGAATAACGACCGACATGTGATTGCACGCCTGGTCCTGGCATGCGACGGTCGAAATTCACCCATACGATATGCAGCGGGAATACCCGTAAAGACATGGCGTTACGGTCAAAAGGCATTGGCATTTGCCGTGACCCATCCGATCCCACACAATAATATATCGACCGAAATTCACCGCACAGGAGGTCCTTTCACGTTCGTTCCACTACCCGATCACAACAACACACCACGCTCTGCAGTCGTCTGGATGGAGGACGGTCCAAAAGCAAATCAGTTCTTTTCCATGAATGAGATCAACTTTGAAGAAGCAATATCGGAGCGTTCATGTTACATATATGGACCGCTCACTCTTTCATCCCGTCGAACGATTTGGCCGATCATTAGCCAATACGCCACCCGTATAACGGGAGAGCGACTCGCTTTGATGGCCGAAGCGGCCCATGTCGTTCCACCGATTGGTGCTCAAGGGTTAAACATATCGTTCTCAGATATTCGCGCTTTATGGAATCTTGCAATTCAACAACCCGATTCATTGGGGAGTAGTCAGATGTTAGCCGCTTATCACTGCAAGCGGTTTAACGACATTCGCTTACGCGTCGGAGGAATAGATCTCCTCAATCGGATTTCTAAATCGAGGACCAAGCCCTTCCGAGACGCACGAGCAACCGGGTTATCCTTGCTTCATGCGTCAAGGCCCGTTCGACAAACACTCATGAAAGCGATGTTGGGTACAACATAATATACCAACATACATTGAATTGATGCAATTCCAGAAATCACTTACGTACTTCTGCTTCTCTACATACTTTGTCCGAAAGATTTCATGTCTCCGTCCATTCAATAATTTCTGTATAAATTTAGAAAGAGATTTATATTCCATATTTTCAAAGATGGGCAAGAACCGTGCGCTCACATCGTTAAGTAATATGTATGGATTGCACCCGGAATAAGAAAATGACCGTACGCATCATCTCGGGATCTGTGATAAGCGCAACGAAACATGAAAACGTTACCATCAGCAACTCACCGCGACACAAGTAGACATAGCATGTGTCACGTACGCAAAACACGTCTTACGACATTCCTTAAAGATCAATTCGTAACCCCGGTTAGTACGTTCCCAAGACGATAATTTTCTAGAAAACTGAATATTCCGCGATCAGTCAAGATTTCAACAAAATAAGTGTTCATATTGAGAACAGGGTCGTCTAGAAGTCTGATCTCACATTCGAAAAAATGAGGATTCAAAATGCGTGTATATTATGATCAAGACTGTGACATTAACCTGATCAAGAGCAAAAATATCGCCATATTGGGTTATGGCTCACAAGGTCATGCGCACGCCCTAAACCTACGTGATAGTGGCGCAAAAAATATAACCGTCGCCCTGCGAACCGAATCACAGAGTAGACAGAAAGCCGAAGCTGAGGGCTTCAATGTAATGGGCATTTCAGAAGCGGCTGCCTGGTGTGACTTGATCATGCTCACAATGCCCGATGAACTACAATCAGAGACTTATCATGCCCATATTCATAATAACTTACGAGACGGTACAGCAATCGCCTTTGCACATGGTCTAAATATTCACTTCGGTCTCATCGAACCTAAGTCCGACGTCGACGTCATCATGATGGCTCCGAAAGGTCCTGGTCATACTGTTCGCAGCGAATATATGAAAGGTGGAGGTGTACCGTGTCTCGTAGCCGTTGACAATGACGCCTCGGGTCGTGCCCTTGAAACAGCTCTTTCCTATTGTGCCGCCATTGGTGGAGGTCGTTCTGGAATTATAGAAACTGACTTCAAGGAAGAGTGCGAAACTGATCTGTTCGGAGAGCAAGCCGTTTTGTGTGGTGGGTTGGTCGAGTTAATTCGAATGGGCTTTGAAACGCTCGTTGAAGCAGGATACGCGCCGGAGATGGCATACTTTGAATGTCTGCATGAAGTGAAACTGATTGTTGATCTGATTTATGAGGGAGGTATCGCAAATATGAATTATTCGATTTCGAATACCGCTGAGTTCGGAGAATATGTATCGGGACCACGCATTTTACCCTACACTGAAACCAAGGCTCGAATGAAAAAGGTTTTGACAGACATTCAAACGGGTCGGTTTGTCAGAGATTGGATGACCGAATGTGCAATTGGACAGCCATCGTTTAAAGCAACAAGGCGCATTAATGATGCGCATCAAATCGAAGACATTGGAGCAACATTACGCGGTATGATGCCTTGGATTCAATCCAAAAAAATGGTTGATAAAAATAAGAATTGAGATTTCTCGACTCTCAAGACGCTCGCTTCATCATATATACAATTCCTTAAACTTAAGGCATTCATCGTTAAATTAAGAAACCGCGCCGATTGCATCGACAATTTTTTTTGTAACTCTTTCCAGTGTCTGCAAATCTTCACTCTCGACCATCACACGAATCAATGGCTCGGTACCCGATTTTCGTACAATGAGACGACCTTTTCCAGCGAGCGTATTTTCGCCCTCCTCAATTGCCGCCTTCACGGACGTGCTTGCAAGAGGATTCTTGTCCTTTGAAAAGCAAACATTCTTGAGAACCTGTGGCCATGGTGTAAACTGTTGGCCCAACTGGCTGGCTGGTAGCTCTGATCTTACCATTTCCGCAAGAAAATGCAGCCCGGCCATCAAACCATCACCTGTTGTCGCAAAATCGGTCATTACAATGTGACCCGACGGCTCACCTCCCAAATTGAATCCGTTCTCGCGCATTCGTGCAACAACGTACCGGTCGCCGACCGACGTTCTTTCCAATCGTATGCCTAAGGACTGCAAATGCAGCTCAAGTCCGATATTTGACATAACCGTACCGACAATTGTCGATTTCGCCAAACGATTATCAGACGCCCATCGCGCAGCGAGCAAAGCCAGCAACTGGTCACCATCCGATATTGCACCAAACTCATCGACCAAAATTACTCGATCCGCATCACCATCAAGACAAATTCCAACATGTGCACCATGCGCGATCACAGACTCGGCAGCCACTCGCACATCCGTTGAACCGCAACCTTGATTAATATTTACGCCATCAGGGGCAATTCCAACAGGAACAACATCCGCTCCCAATTCCCAGAGGATTTCCGGTGCCGCACGATGCGCAGCTCCATTGGCACAATCAATTACAACCTTCAGGCCATCGAGCCTCAAGTCACGTGGCAAAGAAGACTTTATTCGTTCACCATATCGAAAACGTGCATCATCAATCCGTTTCGCTCGACCAATGCTCTGAGGTTTTGCGGGCTCGACACCGCTGTCAATCAGCATCTCGATAGCCGCTTCGACCTCATCGGATAATTTAAGGCCATCGGGACCAAAAAATTTAATTCCATTATCCTCCGCAGGATTATGCGATGCGGAAATCATAATCCCAAGATCAGCACGCATCGAACGTGTCATGAGCCCGACTGCCGGCGTCGGCACGGGGCCCAGCAGGAGAACATTCATCCCGGTAGAAGTCAAACCGGCGGTAAGCGCGCTTTCGAGCATATATCCGGACAGGCGGGTGTCTTTTCCAATGACAACTCTATGCACATCGCCCGACTCACGACCAAAATAGTGACCAACCGCCGCTCCTATTTTGACCACCATTTCAACAGTCATCGGAAAATAACTGACGGTACCACGCACACCATCAGTGCCAAACAACCTTCGGCTACCGTCATTAGTCATTAGTTATGCACAGCACTCCATAAGCGAACAGCTTGAGATGTCGCCTCTACATCATGAACCCTGAGAATCTGAACACCCTGTGCCATGGCTGCAAGTCCTACCGCTATGGATCCCGGTCCTCGATCAGTGGCTTTCAGCGCGCGTCCTATCTTGCCGATAAAACCTTTACGCGAAACACCCACCATTACAGGACATCCGAGCCCGTGCAAAGTCGCAATATTTTTTAATAAAGCTAAGTTATGATCGAGCGTCTTGCCAAAACCTATTCCAGGATCAACAATTACCTGATCACGCGAGACACCCTGCGTCTCAAGTTCCCGAATACGCGCATCAAGAAAAGCATACACGCTTAGAACAACGTTATCATATTGTGCTCTTTCTTGCATAAGAGACGGTTCGGCCGGAGAATGCATCACGCAAACAGGTATTTTGCGTTCAACACACAGAGACGCGAGATTCGCATCGTACGTCAACCCCGATACATCATTAACCAACGCAGCACCACAGTCGATTGCAAGCCGAGCAACCTCTGCCTTTCGCGTATCAATGGACAAAGGTGTGTCTAAGCGTTGTGCCAATTCGCACACTACGGATCGGACGCGCCGAATTTCCTCTTCGACTGAAACCGAATGTGCTCCCGGTCGTGTTGATTCTCCACCAATGTCAATAATATCCACCCCGGCTTTCACCATGATACAGGCAGCGTTCACGGCAGCGTTCACAGACCTGAATTTGCCCCCATCGGAAAAACTATCAGGAGTGAGATTCAAAATCCCCATCACGTGAGGTTTATCGAACGTCAATCCAGAACGCGGCAAAGGTCGACGTACCAGCCGCTGCAATACATCGTCTGGAATCTGACGTGCCTCAATGAGCCGGGATTCATGATCATCTCCCAATTCTTCGGCATGTGTGAACCATAAAGGACCTCCAACAAGGAACAGAGCTCCTTCCGGTCGCGAGACCCCCGACTGCAAAAGTGGACGGTATACCTTCACAATACCGCTTGATCGATAGATATCGAGCGAAGCGGAACCGCCGCATCGAATGCAGGATCAACACCAAAAATAATCATTTCATACGCGTCAAATTTCTTTGCCAACCAAGCCGCTAATCCAAGAGGATCGTTTGGACCCGGAGATGGGTCCTTTACAGAGTCGAGAACAATCTTCGATGGTGCCCAAACACTCATTTTTTGGTTTTCCGCGGCCCATTCCAATTCACTCCACGTCGAAACAACAACACAGCGCGAATCACGAGCCGCCAGCATCCATGCATTCTGTTCAATCGCAAGCAAATCAATTCGACGCTGAGTGGTCACATGGTTCGTGGTCGGCCTCAAGCCGTCCGGCACACCAACACAAAGAACAGCCGGAATAACATCCTGTTCAAGTTGGTCGAGCCAACCTGACAAAAAAGGCGAGGAAAGTGCCGAGTTCGAAAAAAAGATCAACCGAGGTCGAAGGGATACCTCTCTGTGTTCTCCATCAACACGTTGGTGTCGTGACCGTACAAGTTCAATTCCAAGCGCTCCATCTACGAGATCCAATTTATCGATACGAATAAAAACTCTGATGACACGTGTTTCCTTCAAAAGCCGATCACAAATTCGCTCGGCGAGCGTCTCCAGGAGATTTACCCGTTCTCCGGTTAACTCACATCCAATCGCACTCAATATTTTGTCATAAGATAAGACTTGATCGACATCATCATCAATCCTTGTCCGGCAAGAACGGATCTCGACTACCACACTAAACCTTACACGCTGAGTGACGCCTCGTTCGTGTTGATACGCTCCAATCTCAATCTCTCGAACATAGTCTCGAAGAAAAATCCGATCCAAATGTTCCGACCCTTCTAACGAATAAGATCGCTCCAAGAAATCAACAAATGCGAACGATGACTCGGAATTAATGACGAACCTCAAATACTTACGACAAACACATTAAAGAGCGAATCTAAGGTCTACTCAGTTGCTTCCGATCCGACATAAATCGCACTGAATTGAGCGGTCTTTGCTGCAAAACAGATTGATCAAGAGTTTCAAAGGGACAGCATATCAACCGCTCGGCGCAATCTTCTATCGTTTTCATAGCCCATACGAACACTGTATCATAAATCCTTTCCGCCGACATTTTTGTAACATTCCGTACGCGTCCAAATTGCTCTGCATTGCTCCTATGCAACATCATTTTCAGGCAAAAGAATGTGGTGTACCCAGCTTATCACTCGCGAGACAACTAACACGAGGCACGTCAGTTCCTAAATTATAGTCGGTAACCAAAAAACCGTACTCTTCACTCAATTGACCGCACATGTTGTTCCACAATGTTATCCTATCCCCTCCACGTCGAAACGCTTCAATATGAGCAATAAGAGTCATCCTCCGCACCAGGATCATAAAACCAGGAATCTCTCAAGACCCAGCACTCAATTCAGATCTATAGAAGATCATATGATCGCAACGAATACACACCGCATATTCAAATGTTCATAATATGTCTCAACTTCATCACAAGTGATAGAGAGAACGAGAGCCGGAATGGTCGCTGAAATCATGGGAAAACTGGGCAGAGGTTACAGAACGAAATACATAACCAATGCTGATCGCTACGCCATTTTGATGTTCGAAAGAACAATTATCTCAACGGTTCGAAGCCGTACGGAAGTTATGGCGGTAAAAAATATGCGACCCTATTGTCACGGTTCGCGTATAGATACGTGACCAATCTGGATTAACCTTCGAAGCATGATAATGTGTCGCTCCTATCGTGATGTCATGTTTCTGCCCATCAAGAATTGCGCGGGCAACTTTCCCTACTCGACCAAATGCTCTCACATCATCAATAACGTTGTCATAGCCATCGCAATTATAGGTAAACTGACACTGGTATATTTTCCCCTTGCCTTGATTGATCACTCCACAAATTGTGTCAGGAAAACGACGACTTTCCACCCGATTCAAAATAACTTCGGCGACAGCAAACTGTCCCTTTACAGTCTCCCCACGCGCTTCAAAATAAACAGCCTCTGTTAAACATTCCCAATCCGCGTCACCACTCCCCGCAGGCTGAGAATCAATCCAACCGTTCGAAAATATGTTTATCGAAGCCTGCTCATAGAACTCGAAGTTCGATTCCGAGTAGGCAGCGTCACCACGAGTTTCAAGCGTCGAACGCGCACTGTCCAACGAATCGTGAGCATAAGCTTGATTACACAGCGCCAAACACAGAAAAATAACAATTTTCAATCTGCTAGACATTTAAACTCCAAAGAAGCACATATAATCAGTGCGACAAAATAGTTGTTGAAAAAGAAATTTAAATGCCTCGGTGCAGTTACTCAGTACTATTCGATAAAAGCTGAACAATTATGTTGAAATATTGCCACAGTTCACCAAGACCTATCCAAGACTTATCCTCGAACACATTAAAGAACCGATAATCTCACATGCCGCAACTTTATCGGGCACATACATCAAAACAGCCCCTACTTTAAGGAAACACAAAGCTCTGTCACTTCCCGAAACCGAACTCTGGGAGCAATTGTCGCAGGAGAAATAAGTTGCAAACCGGGAAATCTGGAAAAAATCTTTTGAAATGTAATCTCCGCCTCAAGTCGAGCTAAGGCATTACCTGCGCAAATATGAATACCAAGCCCAAAACTAAGATGTCGATTCGGACGTCGAGAAATATCGAAACGACTTGGATTCAAAAACTGTTTTGGGTCTCGATTCGCTGAGGCCACAATTAAATGAACAATCATCCCCGCGGGTATATTCGTCCTTCCGATCTTGGTATCACACGTCGACAACCGGTTGTTAATCTGTATGGGCGCGTGATACCGCAACACTTCTTCAACCATCGATTCAATTAAACTCGGCTCTTCGTTGAGGCGTTTGATCTCTGTTGGATGCCGCAACATCTCATGGATACCATGCGAAATCATATTCGTAGACGTCTCGTGACCCGCGTTGAGCATGAATATACATTGATGTAACAACTCACTCTCTGTGAGCTTTTGTCCATCCATTTCTGCGTCAACCAAGATGGTCAGAATTTCGGTCGCAGCCACCGTTTCGGGATGTGCACGTCTCCAACGAATCAAATCGCGTAAATACTGTTTGAAGTCGATAACCGCTTGATTGCCAGTTTCCAATTGAACGTCATCAATACGAGGTTCCAATGCTGTCAGAATTGCCACTGCCCATTCACGAATCAAAAGACGGTCCTGGCTTGGAACCCCAAGCAAATCGCAGACCACTTCAATCGGCAACTTAAACGACAAGTCTTCAACAATCTCCATTGCACCCGCATCTTGTAGTTGATCAAGATACCCATCAACCAAATAAGCAATCCGTAACTTAAATGCTTGGAGCGCCTTACGGGTGAACGCAGCTTGAAACAATTTCCGGACACGCGTGTGAGACGGAGGATCGATGAACACGATCGAGGATGTATGATGTTCGTAAAGAGGAGTCGATGATCCGAACTTGTATCCAAACGCAACCCTCTTATCCGACGACCAAACCACCGGATCACGATAAACCGCAACACAGTCATCATAACGCGAAAGGATAATGGTGCCGTCCGAATTCGCATGAAACGGTGAGTATTCGCGCAACAATGCAAAATATTCATAGGAATTTTCGAAATAGTCTTCGGGGAGTTTCAACAAGTCAAAACTGAAAGAATCATCGTCCAATCTCATTGCGAATCCCTCGCCAAACCTTTCGGAATCGATCAATTATCAGTTTCGATACAAACACCGGGTAAGCGTGCCACCTACTCTGAACAAAGACGTACGAAAATCCGACTTTTGCACGCAAGACAAAGAGATCGAACCCAATCCATACACTATTCTAAAATTACACAACGTCGAGGCATTCGCTGTACTGGCTTGCTAAATTCAGCCTCAATACATTCATCTATAGAACCTGTTCTTCACCATATATCGGCTTATCGGTTAGCCAAAAAGAAGGGGGATTACTAAGATAATTTGACATGACACATTATGTTGTGCTTAGATCGTAATATTTAATCAGCATATTGTATGCGGTCAAGTTATCTTAGTAATCCTCAAAAGAAGATAAGATTGTTGATGGACAAAGATGTCGAAATTTACCGTGGAAGACTATCCGAGTTGTTCGCGCTCCTGCGAAATTGCCAATTGAGCGGCCGATAGACGCGCCAATGGAACACGAAACGGAGAGCAAGATACATAGTCGAAGCCCCCGTCACGACAAAAGGCAATGGATTCAGGATCACCACCATGTTCACCACATATTGACAAAGTAATATCAGGATGCGCTGACCGACCTCGCTGCGCTCCAAGATTCAGCAATTCCCCAACCCCATCTCTATCCAACATCCGAAAAGGATCTTCAGAAAAGACTCCCTGCTGCACATAATCAGACATAAAGCGACCGGCATCGTCACGACTCAGGCCGTAAGTCATTTGAGTTAAGTCATTGGTACCAAAGCTCAAGAATTCAACCAGGCATGCGATCTCCCCCGCACGAAGTGCGGCACGGGGCGTCTCAACCATAACCCCCAAACGATATTGAAAGTTCTGTTCCTGTTCGCGTTGCACGGCGTCATAAACAGCATCCACCCTCTCCTTGATCAATTCCACTTCACGCTGCGCAGACACCAAAGGCAGCATTATCTCCGGAATTACAAAATCACCATTGTGACCAACTTCAAGAGCTGCCTCGAAAATGGCACGTGCCTGCATCTCGTAAATCTCGGGTATAGTGACCCCTAATCTTACTCCACGAAGCCCCAACATTGGATTATATTCCGTCAATTCACTGACACGCTGAATCACATCATCTATCGGAATCTCAAGTGCTTGAGCGAGTTCACGTTGTTCCGAAAAGGAACTGGGCAAAAATTCATGTAAAGGCGGATCAAACAGACGAATGCATACCGGACTCCCTTGCATGATTTGAAAAAGTTGAACAAAATCATCACGCTGCATTGGTAACAAACGTGCAAGAACCTCGGCACGTCCATTTGATGTGTCCGCAAAAATCATTTCACGCATGACAGTCAAGCGACCTGGATCAAAAAACATATATTCGGTTCGACACAATCCAATCCCTTGCGCATTGAATTTACGTGCAGTCTTTGCGTCATCAGGAGTATCTGCGTTAGCTCTAATGCCGATATCGCGAAATGAATCTGCCCACGTCATCAGTATTGTGAAGGCATCGTCAGCCGAAGCTTCAAGCATCTTGGATTCACCGGCCAAGACTTGCCCTGAAGCGCCATCAATCGTAATGACATCCCCCGCTCGAAACTCACGTCCATCTTTCGTTATAATCTTCTCTTCAGATATGCAGAACTCCAAAGATGACGCCCCGACAATGCATGGTAAACCGAGGCCGCGAGCAATTACAGCCGCGTGACTGGTTAAGCCTCCACGCTCGGTCAATACGGCAGCAGCCGAGTGCATTCCTCGAATGTCGTCTGGCGATGTCTCTCGACGAACAAGAATGCACGCTTCCTCTCTGGCCGCACTCATCTGTGCCTGAGCGGACGTAAAAACAATACGCCCTACTGCCGCGCCAGGACTAGCGCCGATACCTTGGCATATAATATCTCGAACAGCACTTGGAGCGACTTGACGATGCATCAATTCATTTAACGAAGCAGGCTCAACTCGCATCACCGCTTCTTTCTCGGTGATGATTCCGTCTTCAACAAGACGGACTGCAATCTGCACGGATGCCCGTCCCGAACGAGGCGCTCGTGTTCCATCAATAATGTATGGTTCGCCGTCTTTAAGCTTAAACTGAAGTTGTATTTCCTCACCCAATTCCTTTCGAACCACAGCCGCGTATGACATTAACTGTGAGAAAGACTCTGAGGATATTTCGTCAACCAGTAACCGTTCCCGATCCTCTGATACCGTTAAACTCCTTACCCCAAGCCCCCGATTGGCCTCTCCCTCATACTCACTGGCATATTGTACTGCGACCTGACGTTGTCCGGTATCACTGTCGACCAACTGAATCGTTCCCGAACCCGACATCATCGATTCAGCGCCGACAATCATCTCTTGAATAAGTAATCCCAAATGTGCGTCTTCAGGCGCTCCTTTAGCCTCTCGAAGTATACGCGCCGATGTTCCGTTCCAAGCGCGCGCCATCGAACGCACAATTGTGACAAGTTGTTCGGATGGATCAAGTGGAAACGGCTTGGTAGTTTCGTCTTCAAAAATTTTGAGAGCCTCACTCACTCCATCGGTCGCCTCAAGTAATCCCATAAAATCGAAATCAACTCCTTCAACTGCAGATGCTAAGGACTGAATAGATCGTAAGAACAACCGAGAGGCAACTTTAACCCCGCACTCTCGCTTCAATCGATCATATTTTGCCTCAGTCATGCCGACGCCCAATATCGCGTTTGGCCCTCCCCAAGCGGCATTTTCAGGAGACGGCCGCACGCAAAACAAGACCTTATCATCAAAGCACTGGATGATACTCGCGACACAAAATTCAGGATCCGTTGCAATTTTCTCAACAGTTGAAAATGATAATGAAAGGGTCTTTGGAACGGGACATTCAAATCGAACCAACTTTTGGAGCAACTCGGCCCGCCAGCCATGCGTTGACGTCTTTACCCGTGCATCAGCGGAAAACAATAAATCTTGAGAATATTCTTGCAAATCAGATTCTCTGCTCTTCGAAACACATGTATCAGGGAAGAAGACTAGAGATTGGGCGGAACAGCCGTCTCCATCCTAAGCAAATCACCACTTCAACCACTGACAAGCGTTAAATCAGCAATTTTGTGACAAACCTCACGAACCCCATTCAAAAGTTCAAGGCGATTCCGCCGGACAGCCATATCATCCACATTGATTTTGACTTCTTCAAAAAAGACATCGACAGGTGCTCTCAAACTGCTCATGCTCCTCATGGCACCTTCGTAGTCCTCCTTTTGTAAAGCACGATCAATTTCTCCGGTCACAATATCAAGGATCGCAAACAAATCTCGCTCACACTGTGTTTCGGCAAGACTTGAATCCGGACAAGAAGAATACACGATACCATCCTTGGATTCAGCTTGAATAAGGATATTGTTTGCTCTTTTGAAGCCTTGGATGAGATTCTCTCCATTGCTCGACGACAAAAAAACATCCAATGCTCGAATACGTTTGGCAAGAAGGGTCAAATCATCCCCGAATGTTGTCGCAAGACATGCATCAATCGCATCAAACCTTACACCTTGCTTTATCAGAAAGACCCGAAGCCGTTCATGAATAAATCCAAACAAGTCCTCTAACTGCTCTTGTAGATTTTCTGTCAACGTCAAAAAGGACTGCGGCACCTGTTCCCTTGGCGTCACCTTAACTTCACTCAAGAAAGTCAAAAAACAATCATACTCTTTTGCTTTTGAGCAAATTTTTTTTAGATCATCGTCGGTTAAGTCTTCAATCCGGGTAGAATTGTGACGGATGAGCAAACAACCTGTAACCGCTGCCAGAGGAATCCGAAGATTGTTTTCTAGTACAATGCGAAACACAGAGAGCGCTGAACGTCGTAAAGCGAAAGGATCCTGGCTCCCCGTCGGCTTTTCATCAATGACCCAAAAACCTGTGAGCACATCAAGTCTATCTGCAAGCGCAATTGCAATCGCAACCGGATTTTGAGGAACACGGTCGGTTGCACCAGTTGGCAAATAATGTTCCTGTACGGCTTCCAATACAGTCTGTGGGTAATCCGCCATTATCGCATAGTAGCCTCCCATAATTCCTTGCAATTCAGGGTATTCTGAAACGATCTTGGAAACGAGATCAGCCTTGGAAACGGATGCCGATCTAACCGTCTCAACAGGACTCGCTCCGTCAACAAATTCGGAAATAACGGCCGCGGCCTCCGCTATTCTCTCAACGCGTTCAGCCTGACTCCCCAATTCATGATGAAAGGTAATGTTATCAAGAGCGGCCAACCAAGTATGAAACCCATTTTGCTTGATGGCATGACAGTCCTCCTCCCAAAAGAATTTGGCGTCTTCCAACCTTGCAGAGATTACCCGTTCCGTTCCGGCAATAATGGCTGATCCAGAGTCGCTCGTTTGTCGATTCGCAACAGTAATGAACTTCTCCGGCTTACGCGATTCCGGATGATATAAGCACAGACACTTGTGATGTTTCATGAGAGCCGATTGAATGATCTCACGCGGCATATGCGCATAGTCACCGGGAATGTCGCCCAATAAGACAACCGGCCACTCGACCAAATTGACGATTTCATCAACAAGCTCATCATGCCCACAAAGCTCTAAATGCGACTGCGTAACCAACTGCTTTATTTTGCGAGTAATTCTCCTACGTCTAACGGCCTCATCAACCAGTACTTTTGCATCTTCGAGCTTGCGAAAGTAATCATCCACCGATTCAACAGAAAATTGCTGTGGCGCCATAAATATATGACCTTCGGTCACATTGTCCGCCACTAATCCATCGATTTCGAAAGGAACCGTCCTGGTTCCATCGGCATCACTCAAAATACACAAAATTCGATGAAGTGGTCGTATCCAGCGCAGGTCCCCCGATCCCCAACGCATCGATTTTGACCAGGGAAAGTTTCGAATACTATCGTCCAGAACATCTACTACGATATCTTCTACAGATCGGCCCGCTATTTCAAATACAGCAAATAGAAATGATCCCTTTTTTGTTTTTCGCGTCACCAACTGGTCACGATTCACTCCAACACTGCGAGCGAAACCTTCTATCGCCTTGTCGGGTGCGCTGATGCGCGGTCCCCGACGCTCTTCTCGTGCAACCGGACTCCGAGAAAGAAGATCATTCACACGCACCGTTAATCGACGCGGTGTAAAAAAACTCTCTGTTTTTAACGGCTTGAGACCCGCGTCGGACAATCCTTGATCGATAAGTTTTTCGAGAGTTTGGGCTGCTTCTTTTTGCATACGGGCTGGAATTTCCTCGGAAAGCAGTTCAATTAGGAGATCAGGCATAAATTTCACTCATTGCCTAAAATGCGGCACAATCGTCAGTACCAACGGTTCCATCATACGCTCGACGTCCACAGTTGTTGAGTTCGTGCCAGATATATCCCTGACCATCGGTTGTCACAGCAACAACACGGTCAACACCATAATGAATGTTCTTGTGACTCAAGAATATACGTGCCCTACCTGAATTTAGATGGTCAGCGATTCTTTGCGCGTCAAAACAGTCAAACCATCCCGGTGCATTTCGTGGTACAACAAATTCAACTGCAATGAATGCACGGGTAAGATTTTCAAGACTGTCTTGTGCCTTAAAGCACGCGCGATACCGAATTGGTGAACTATTCGAGTCAATAGCTTGGAAAGCTTGATATCCAATCGTGATGGGTTGTCCATCACTCTTTGAGACCAGTTGAACGCTGTCACCATCGTGATCAGTGACAACCCGATAAAATCCGTATATTTGCAGATAGTATAATCCCGCTCCTGCAACGACAGCCACAGACAGGATCACAATACAAATCCATTTTCCACTCATTTGGATACTCACACAGATCACCCAATTTTCACTGTCAGAAAGTGAAATTTACAGAAAAATTCATCTCTTAACGTCTAAAAACTTCCGCCACCCTAAATTCCAGATTAGTTCTCTGTGATCTCAACCTCGCTTCGAAACATAAGCATCCGCACATTCTTTCGCCAATGTGCGAACACGGCCGATATAGGCCTGCCTTTCCGTAACAGAAATCACCCCACGTGCATCCATTAGATTGAATATATGACTGGCCTTGATGCACTGATCATACGCGGGTTGAACCATGACGTTCACCGCGTCCAACTTGGGATCATGCGGTTGAGCACGCAACAAGGCCACGCATTCCGCTTCGGCATCTTCAAAATGACGCAAGAGAATATTTGTGTCCGCCATATCGAAATTAAATCGAGAATATTCCTGCTCAGATTGCCTGAAAACATCACCATAACTGAGCGCATTTTCCGATCGCGGATCATTGAACGGCATATCCATGACATGATCAACACCGAGAATATACATACCCAATCGTTCGAGGCCATAGGTTATCTCACCTGAAACAGGGCGACAATCATGGCCGCCGACCTGCTGGAAATACGTAAATTGCGATATTTCCATACTGTCACACCAAACTTCCCATCCTAGCCCCCAGGCCCCCAATGTTGGACTTTCCCAGTCATCTTCAACGAAGCGGATATCATGAAGATTCAAGTCAATTCCCAGTGAAACGAGCGACTCGAGATAGAGCGCCTGAAACTCCGACGGACTTGGCTTCATCAACACCTGAAATTGATAGTAATGCTGCAGACGATTCGGGTTGTTTCCATAGCGCCCGTCAGCTGGGCGTCGACAAGGTTGAACATAAGCAACGCTCCAAGGTTGAGGACCCAAAGCATGCAAGGTCGTCGCGGGATGAAACGTTCCCGCACCCACTTCAAGATCATAGGGCTGCAGGAGTGCGCAACCGCTTGACGCCCAAAACATCTGAAGGCGCAAAATTATATCCTGAAACGAGTATACGGCACGATCGCCGTCAAGCCTACCTGATGCCAACATATTTCATTCAAGCAAATAACAATGTGCGCTCTCCATTGCGCTATCGAAGGCCAACAATCAATAGTATAGTTGCCAATATTTGAATAAAGACAACCGACCAATTGAACGTGGTTCTTTCTAATCTATGACTCTGCGAAACCAATGGGCAACAATCACAATCTTCGAGATGTTCCTGATGGACACACTGCAGGCCCTGCCGATCTTCAACCAAAAGACAGATCATTCTAAAATCGTAGGCGTCGACAAAAATCCGATAAACATAAATTCGAAGAACACATACCAGAAATCGAGCGATACGGCAGCCTGACGACTCTATAGAGAACATCTTCTCACCGGTTGGACGGCCTTAACAGTCACTGAAATACATACGCGTTTCCAGGATTCCCTTATCGCGATCAAGGAAAGCGAAACCAGAAATATCTGTATCAGTAGTCAGAGCAATACATGCAATCGTTCCATCCTGATGAAACTATGGAGCAATAGTGACGGCAGGGTCTGTGTCAAGTGTCCTTTCGGGAATCCATTCGCACGAAACAATCCTCGAAAATCCAGTCGCAAAACCATTCCAGCTGTTCACGACAATTCGAATTTACGTGTCAACCGATCTCTAGAATTTTCATAAAACTACAATGGCAAGAAGTCATCATGTTTGTGCTTCCAACAAAAGAGCATCATTACTGCAAGGTATCTTGCACGAAACGATACGCTTCGGAAGTTTTTTCAACTCGCCCGATTCCACCATGAGGAAGATGAAAACCTACAAGTATCATAGATTCACGAAAGATTCGATCAAGAAGCATTTTCCTCGCAAGAACAGCGAGATCCTGTTCTTGATCAGAACCGCTCGGCCATTCCGGACGGGCAAATGCAACATGATGATTTCCGATTGCGTCACCGGCAATAATAAGGCTCTCATTCCCTTTTCTAATTTCAAAGCTCATGTGACCTAACGTGTGCCCGTAAGTCGCAATTGCTTGAATTCCAGGCAAGATTTCTTGTTCGCTATCAAAAAATTGAACAGCGTTCTCGATATACTCCATTCGCCGTTTTGCGCCTACAGCAAATGCGGCACGCGCTTCGCCAATCATAACCACAGTTTCTGGATTCCACCAATAGTCCCACTCGGTTCGTCCCATCAAATACGCAGCGTTAGAGAAAACAAGTTCATCAAAATCGTCAAGTAATCCCCAGATATGATCCGGATGAGCATGCGTGAATACAACATGCGTGACGTCTTGAGGCGTAACGCCCGCCAATTCAAGATTTTCGAGAAGTTTCCCGGAACTTGGCATAAAATCCGGTCCTGAACCCACATCGAACAAAACGGTGTTTACGTCATCTTGATAAAGAACAACATTACATTCTGGAACCAGTGTTTTCTTGTCGACCTTGAAAGTGTCAAGTAATTCGGTCAGCGCGTCTTGGGGCATTGGTTCGAAGATAAAGCGGCCGGGGAGAACTAACGAACCATCGCTTATAGTCGTCAGCTTCGCAGACCCCAGTGAAATCGCTTGAGTGCTACAGGACAGGAACGGAAATGCTGCCACGCCCGCCAAAAATTTACGACGATCCAACATACGTCTCCTCAAGTTATTGAAAAAGGTGATGTACCCACCTGAATAATTTACCACGACTCACTTGGAAACATCTTCATCAAGGGAAACGATCAAATTCTTCCAGATCCCAGATCATCTTCCGTATGTTCACCAATCTTATTTGTTCGCTTCGGAAAACAAATGAGTCAAAAAATGCCAGACAGACAGCAACCACATTCGTCACTCCCGCTCAAAAACGAACGATTTGTACTCGGTCACCAAGCACCGAAAAATGGAACAATACAATTCATCAAAATGCAAACGTACAATGAGAAATCCAACATATGCTTGTTAATCTCAATAATGTAGTGATTTGCTCAAGGCAATCCCACGCTGTTTTTTGCCACATTTTTATTGACAACACGTGTCAGTC
>JAPORU010000048.1 GCA_026710045.1 Aestuariivita sp.
GTTAAGGGTCGAGTTTCAGACAAAGGACGGGCCGGTGATTGGTGTCGAGGACGTGTCGTTTGATGTTAAGTCCGGTGAGACTGTTTGCATTGTCGGTGAGAGCGGTTCGGGTAAGTCTGTCTCATCTTTGTCATTGATGCGTTTGGTCGAATTTGGGGGTGGTCAGATCGCACGTGGTCAGATTTTGTTTGATCGGCGTAACCAGACGCAATGTGATATTACGCAGGCGACATCAAGTGTCATGATGGATGTTCGTGGAAATGAAATCGGGATGATTTTCCAAGAGCCAATGACAGCTTTGAATCCGGTCTTTACAATTGGGAGGCAGCTCACAGAGGGGTTGCGTTGGCATAAAGGTCTTTCGGCTCGTGAGGCCGAAACCCAGGCCCTTGAATTGCTCGGCCAGGTCAGAATTCCGGAACCAGAACGTCGGATAAAGCAGTTTCCGCACGAATTGTCCGGTGGCATGCGCCAGAGAGTTGTCATTGCCATGGCATTGGCATGTAAGCCTCGTCTGTTGATTGCAGATGAACCGACGACGGCCTTGGATGTTACCATTCAAGCTGAAATTCTTGCATTAATCGACCGATTGAAGAAAGAGACAGGAACGGCGGTAATATTTATCACGCATGATATGGCCGTTGTTGCTCAGATGGCTGACCGCGTCGTGGTTATGTTCCGAGGAAACAAGGTCGAAGAAGGGTCGGTCTCGCAGATATTCGAGAGGCCTAAGCATGATTATACAAAGTCCCTTCTTTCGGCTGTCCCAAAGCTTGGGGAGATGACGGGAAAGATGTATCCGGAGCCGATGAGGCTTCTCGGAGTAAGTGAGCAGAAAATTGAACCTATAAAAGGAACGGATCGACCTCTTCTGCGCGTGAATGGGCTGATCACCCGCTTTGCTGTTGAAGGCGGCTTTTTCCGTCGAGTGGTTGCTCGAGTGCATGCTGTTGAAGATGTGTCTTTTGATATTAATGAAGGCCAGACTCTCAGTCTCGTTGGTGAATCCGGGTGTGGTAAATCCACGGTGGGTCGATCGATCTTGAGGCTGATCGAACCGACATCGGGCCAAGTTGAGTTAGCGGGTATCGATGTGATGAAGCTGTCGGGTTCCGAACTCAGAAAAATGCGTCAGGAAATGCAGATGATCTTTCAAGATCCGTTTGCATCATTGAATCCGCAGATGCCCTTGATTGATCAAGTGGCTGAGCCTCTTACGAATTACAATATTGCACGTGGTTCCGAAGTCCAGGATCGGGTTGCTTCCTTGTTTGATCGTGTTCATTTACCGCGAAGCTTCATGCGTCGTTATCCGCATGAAATGTCAGGCGGGCAACGCCAGCGCGTCGCGATTGCCCGTGCGCTTGCGTTGAATCCGAAACTCATTGTTGCCGATGAGGCGGTCTCGGCCCTCGATGTTTCGGTACAGGCGCAAGTTTTGAATTTGATGATGGAACTCCAGGCCGAATTGGGTCTCTCTTATCTGTTTATTTCTCATGACATGGCTGTCGTTGAACGTGTCAGCCATAGGGTAGGGGTAATGTATCTCGGGCGACTTGTTGAACTTGGTTCTCGAACGCGTGTTTTTGAAAATCCGCAACATCCGTATACTCGTGCTCTCATGAAGGCGGTGCCCGTTGCAGATCCTAATCAGCGGCGCAAGGAGGAAGATTTTAACTTTCGGCAAATTCCATCCCCTATTCACAGCCTTGATTACACACCGGAACCTTCTGAATATCAGCAGATTGATGTGGATCACTATGTGTTAACGAGTGAAAGTGGCTATTGATGTATGTAAGTGTTCGGTCATGGGGTGATGGTCTTTTCGAATTGTTTTGAGTTCCTGTTCTTTCAACGCTGATAACTTTGTGCGGTCTCCTGTTGGGATTATTGGATCGGGATGTGGGTGTGATCCTGCGCGGACCGATGCGGTAATGGATACGGCGGGTGGGCGTGTGCCGGTGGTGGACACGGATTGGGTTGTGGGTCGATGTCTGTATGCACAGACGGTGGCGCGTGTGGACCCATCTTTAACAAAAATTCGCTAAGAATGGCCAAATTCGGACATTTTTTTGATGGGATGATCTTTTTGTACCTTACATACCTAACTTAGCGATGTAAGTCTTATAAAAATCGCGATTCCGCGACTTTGACCGGTGCTTAGACATGTCATTCTGCACTCATCCGGAATCGATTTGAGTTTAATCCATCGACTTTGACTGGCTTAACGTACGATTCGGCCCTTTTCCGGAACTGGCCCCCGCTTATGACGATTGCCCGTTCCAATCAGTCGCAGATTCCTCTTTCGGCTCTTCATCTTCTCGCGCAGTATAGGAGCCCCAAGGGCAACCAGAACGAACAAACCGGTCAGCAGTTTCAGGTCAGATGGTCGAAAGCCGAGGCTCAGGGCCAAGGCAACAAACTGGAAGTAGCAGATCGAGCCAATCACCGGCGCTGTGATCTGGCGTAAGAGCGTATTCCGGCCCCAGATCGCTTCACCCAAAATGGTGCCCGCAAGACCGATCACCAGAACACCCACGCCCATATTTACGTCGGCGTAGCTTTGATATTGCGCCATCGTAGCACCGCCGAGAGCAGCCAGACCGCCCGCGAGGGTAAGGCCCGCAATCACGAAGCTTGTGGATGACAGCCCCTGTGCACGAGCCATAATCTGGTTCGATCCAACCGCGCGTAGGCCGAGGCCCAGCTCGGTATGCAGTAACCAGTAAAGCACCCCGCACACCGTCAGCACCATCGCGCCAACAAGGATGAACTGCGTCATCGGCGTTCCGCCATCCGCATCCAGTAATTTGGTGAACAAAGTGTCATAGTTGAACAGTGCCGTGTTCGGTTTGCCCATTACACGAATGTTGACTGAAAAGAGCATCGTTAAAACGATGATGCCGGACAAGAGCGATGTGACCTTGAAGATCAGATGGATTAACGCCGTCATGCATCCCGCCAAAGCGCCAGCCAGCAAAGCTCCGGCGATTGCGGGTACAACACCAAACCCGCTTGCGAGCATAGCCGCAGCCACCGCTCCGCCCAGAGGGAAGCTGCCCTCCGATGTCAGGTCCGGCAGGCTCAGCAGCCGAAACGGGATCATGACCCCAAGGGCGACAAGCGAATACACCGCTCCCTGCGCAAGACTGACAGGAACGAGGTTCCAGTATGTGGTCAGAAATTCCATGGTCGGTTCAACAACATTCTATCGCTCACGACATCGTGGAACCGGGCCACGAGATCATTGGCAGTCAGGCCCGCCTTTTCAGAGTGGTCGAGATTCAGGACAACGCGACCTGCATGCATCATAATCAACCGGTCGCCGTGATTGATCGCCTGTTCCATATTGTGGGTGATCATCAGCGTCGTGATCTTTTGCCCTTCGACCGCCTTTAGCGTCGCGTTCAGCACCAGCTCGGCCGCACGCGGATCAAGAGCCGCGGTGTGCTCGTCAAGCAAGAGAAGTGAAGGTGAGTTTAACGTTGCCATAACCAGAGTCAGTGACTGTCTTTGCCCCCCTGAGAGTAGGGCAACACGGTCTTTCAGCCTATTTTCAAGACCCAGGCCCAGCACTTCTAAGGCTGTGCGAAACCAATCCCTCTCAACGTTTTTAAGCCCCTTGCGAAACCCACGGCTCGCACCGCGACGCGCTGCAATGGCGAGGTTCTCTTCGATTGTCAGCGAGGCGGCAGTCCCCTGCATTGGGTCTTGAAACACACGCGCCATATGACGGGAGCGCAGATGCGCGGGACGCCGCTGCATGTCCTGCCCCGCTACAACCACGCATCCTTCATCAAGGGGAAGCTCTCCCGAGATTGCGTTCAGGGTCGTGCTTTTACCTGCTCCATTGCTGCCGATGATGATACCAAATTCCCCCGCACCCAGGGAAAAATCGACGCCGTTCAAAGCGGCCTTTTCCTGCACAGTACCGGGAAAGAACGTTTTACGCAGGCCGGACACGTGAAGTCCGGCCTGAATGTTGTCACTGCTCATTTGACACAGTCACACCCCGCAAGGGCTTCTGGCAGGTTGATCCCGAACTCTTCCATATATTTCGCACTAATCGTCGGTTGATGATCCTCCGGACGCGGGCGATAGATGTCGATCTCACCCACAGCTTCCCCGTCAAGAATCCGCGCAGCGCGCAGCCCGGCCTGGCGGCCCACTTCGAACCAGGACACAGACATGGACGCAAGAATCTGACCATCGGCAACACCAACAGGCGAGGAATTGATGACTGGAACATCGTTCCGACGGGCCGCCGCTGCAATGGCTGGAAGCGCCGGCTGAAGCATGCTGGATGGGATCACATAGATCACGTCGGTATCCTTAAGTGCATCGACACGCACGGGAATATCCGCAGTCGCTTCGACACTCACCTTCACAAGCTTAACGCCCATCGCCTCGGCAGCTTCTTCGGCATAGCGCATATTTACAACGTCATTGGCATCGCCCGGATTGAACAACATACCGATCTTATCGGCATCTCCCAGCAAGTCCTTGGCAAACCCGAAAACGGTTTCCATCGATTGCAGGTTCGAAGCTCCTGTGAAGCGATCGCTTCCGCCGCCCCAGTCGGGAACCAGACCAGCATCAACCGGGTCCGTCACAGGCGCAAAAACGATTGGAGTAGACTTGTCCTGCACTATCCGACGCGCCGCCTGACTGATCGGCGTGGTGACCGTCAGGAATAGATCAGGATTCGCCGCCTCCAGGGTCGTGATCATCTGCGCGACCAAGGACGCATCAAAACTCGCGTCCTGATATTGATAAGCCACACCCTCGTCTTCCGCGTAGCCTCCGTCGGCCATGCCTTTTTTGAAACCGCTCACCACCGCGTTCAGCGGCGGATGCGGGCCAAAATTGGCAAGTGCAACAGTCTTGTCCTGAGCCTGCGCAATACTAGCGCTGAACCCGACGGCCAAAGCCACCCCCAGCATCAGTGTTTTAGTCATTGTTTGTTTCTCCTTTTTGTTTTGCGTCCCGTCAAACCAACTCAAAGGTTCCGGTAGATTGCCCGACCGCTCGCTTGAGAGAGAACCAGGCGGAATCGACCATTTCTGTCCCGGAGACACCTTTGACGGGTTGCCGTTTTTCGGTCCTTAGATAGCTGCCATCGCTTCCCCAAGCTTCCACGATGGCCACCGCATGATCGAGCGACGGGTCCGCAATGAGCACGCCCTCGCAGGCATCGACCCCTGTCGACAAGAGCGCCCCCGTCACCATTGTGTTCACGTTGCGCGGATAGCAGGCGGCAATCTCCCGGACTGGCCCTTCGAAAATCGTGCGCGCGTCTGTCACGTCTTCGGCCGCGAACGCGACATCGGAGAAATCAATGTTCCGAGGATGTTTGCGGAACGTTATACACACCCGTTCCCAAGGTTTGCTGCGCTTGACCATTTCCTCACCTCCAGCCAAGGCCCCAGCGGCCAGAAAGAGCCGGGTACCATGCGCCTTGGCGGTTTGCGAAAGACGGCGGCACAGGTCATTGTCGATCAGCGCACCGGTGGAAAGCGGCAGATAGTCACACTGCCCCAGAAAAGTTTCACCATGCTCCACCGTGAAGCACGGATGCGCGGCTTCGACGATGATATCTGCCGCGCGCTCCTCCGTACCGGAAATATCATCCAGAAAAACCCCGTCGGAAATGTCTGCAGCCTGCGCACGCCGCCGCGTGTGCACGAAGGCCAGGCCCATCCCGGGTTCCGCACCGATCCGTTGGGCTAGGTTTTGAGCAATATACCCATAGCCGATCAGACCGATCCTAATGTCACGAGAACTTTTGAGGTCGAGCATGATACATCCGTTGAGTTAGTACGTATACGTAGTACATTGGATCGAGTAAAATTAAGTGCAGACTATCACTCTGAGCCCTGTTCGAAAATCTGTTCTCATCGTGCGGATAGTCGCAATTAAGGGTTTATCGGCATATGTCCTGTCCGCGCACCTGACAAATCCTGTGGGACTTTTCGTACCTCTTTTTTGGGATTAACTTATTATACTGTTCTCTCGTATAATTATTATTCCACCGATTCAACAGCGAAGTGCACCACTGAGCTTCTCTCCAGACCCCTGTGTTTTGCTGAGGGGGTGAGGAGAAGCTGGATGGTCGGGGACGGTTTGCCGTATCGCCAGGGGTCAACAGCGGTCAGCGTCTCTTAAGGGGGAGTCGAGCATCAGCCTCCGGCAAAGCGCAAGTGGGGGAAGAAGAAGGGCTCTTCCGGTGGAGGGAGCAGCAGAGGGCACAGCCTCCGGCGGAGGGCCCTCCGCCGGAGGCTGTGTGGTGACGATTGAAATTACCTTCGTGTCTTTGCCGTTCTGAATAGCAGTAAGAATACGAATATAGATCCGATGGATGTGGTGACGATTCCAACTGGTAACTCTTGTGGTGCAAGCAGGAGTCGACTGAGGATATCGGATCCGGTCAGCAAAGAGGCCCCAACGATGGCCGCTGTCGGTAAGAGTGGTCTGTGCAATGGTCCAACAAGGCCTCGAGCGATGTGGGGTACCATGAGACCGATAAATCCGATTACCCCTGTCACCGACACGAATATGGCTGTTGCCAGAGCGGCCGTGAAGAACATGCTCAAACGCAGATTCTGGACGGATATACCTAAGGTCGTGGCAGTGACGTCTCCCGTCAGTAATGCATCCAGCCAACGGCTTCGATACAGTGAGTAGGTCAGGATCAGCAGGAGCCCCACGCAGACCAGAGGAAAGCTCTCCCATCGCGCAAGGCCCAGACCGCCCAGCATCCAGAAGATAACAGAATGTGCGGCGCGGCTGTCGCCCGCAAAAATTAGATAGTTGGTAATCGCTGCAAACAGGAAGGATACCGCCAGACCGGCGAGGATCAGTTTTTCGGGGGCACTCGTGCGCAGAGCATGGACCAGTGCCAGTACGATTCCAGATGCCACCAGGCCACCGCAGAAAGCGGCGAGTGGCAGAGTCCAGAAACCCAGAATATCTCCTGTCACCGTGATGACAAAGACCGCTCCGGCGGCGGCTCCTGAGGATAGACCGAACAGGAACGGGTCGGCCAAGTCATTGCGTGTTGTGGTTTGCAGGACGACGCCAACAATGCCGAGACCTGCTCCGACGATACCGGCGAATAAAGCCCGCGGTAGGCGCAGATCAAATACAATATGATGGAGTGGTGACATGTCTCCCGTGGCCATTCCGCTACCTAACAGAATAGCTGTGATCGTCTCCGAGACCGGAATGGATGTGGTCCCATAGACGGTCGATAACATCAAGAGGGCGACCAGTATGGCCGCCCCTAGAAGAAGAAAAAGTCCCCGTCGAATCACTTAGTTCAGCTCTGGGTGCATCGCTTGCGCCATTTTCGCAATTGCTTCAATGTTTGCCGGCCCTGGGGTCAATTCCTCGTACCGCAAGCCGATCCAGCGTTCATTCTTGACCGCGTCGGTTTGGGACATTACGGGATCCTGCTGCAGGAATTTGAATGTATCCTCGGCGCCGTTGCCGGTTTGATAGTCCAGCAGAATCAAGAACTCAGGGTTTGCAGCGGCGATCACTTCCCACGAGGTACGACCCCAACTGGTGTCCAGATGATGTGTCACATTCTCACCACCTGCGGCGGCAATCATGGCGTCGGGAATGGCAAATTTACCGGCGGTGAAGGGTGCGTCGGCCGGGCCATCTAAAAGGAAGACACGGGGTCTGTGCAATCCGGCCGTTTTTGCTTGAATGGCTTTTAACTGATTTTTCCAACCTGCAACCAATTTTTCAGCTCTCTCCTCGACTTGCATAACTTTTCCTAACCGCAATACATCGTCGAACAGAAGGTCCATGCTGGCTTCGGGGCGATCTTTGTTCAGATGAATGCAGCTTTCGGTAAGCACCATGGTCTTGATGCCAAAGGGGGCGAGTGTGTCGGGTGTCACGTCGCCCCCCGGCTTCATCCCATAATACCAGCCAGCGAAGAACATATCCGCCTGTGCGGCGACAAGGGTTTCGACTGTGGGGTATTTCGGAGCCAATTCGGGAATATCACCGCGTAATTCATCAAAGTTGGGGCTGGTTTTGTACCAACCGGTAATGCCGGTTAAACCGGCAATTTTATCCTGGAGATCCAGTGCAAAGGCCATATCGGTCATATTGATGTCATGAATAACGATGCGTTGCGGTGTGGTTTCGAATATCAGTTCTTCGCCGCAATTGTCGACTGTGATTTCATTTGCAACCGCGCTGGTTGCTAAGACTGATGCCAGTATTGCGGGCCAGATGTATGTCATTTTGTTCTCCATGATTTACATTGAAACTTTGGTTTTTCGGATATCCAGTGCCGGGATAATGCGGCCTTTGTGGTGAAAGCAGATGTAATCGATACCAAATATGTCGCGAACGCGATCTGGGGTCAGCTTGTCAGCCACTGGACCAAATTCGATCAAGCGGGTGGAATTCATCAACGCTATATGGGTCGCAAACTCGGGTATCATCACCAGATCATGGACGATCATGACAACCGTGATCCCCAGTTCGGTGACGAGAGAGAGCATCCGTCCTTTTGCATCGGGGTCCATGTGGTTCGTGGGTTCATCGAGAAATAACAGCGAGGGGCTCTGGGCGAGGGCTCTTGCGATATGAGCGCGTTGCCGCTCACCTCCCGACAGGACTTCCATGCGTTTGCTTGCCAAAGTACTCAGGTTTGTAAGATCAAGTACCGCGTCAAGTTCATAGACGTGTTCATTTTCGGACCGGTTTGTCCAAATTGGTATCTGTCCCAGAGCGACATAATCGCGCAGGTATAGTCGGTCGTCGGGTCGCTCTTGTTGATGTACGACGGCCATTATGCGGGCTCGCTCCTTAGCGGACATTTTTTTGAGACTACGACCTTTGATCTGAACGTCTCCAAACGTTATCTCCCTCACCCCGCACAGGAGATTTAACAGAGTGGTTTTTCCCGCTCCGTTGGGGCCCGCAATTGCCAGAATGGCGCCTTCTTTAAGTTCGAATGACGTGTCTTGCAGTAGGATATCGCCATTGACGGCCCTATATCCGAGATCATGCGCCCGTAGAAAGGGAAGGTTGGTTACTTGAGCATCTTTGATGTTCATATTAATCGGACTGGAATTGGGCGGTTTTGTTGTTTTTGGGTGAATGGGTCGAGTCGGTAGCAAATCGCTCTTGATGGAGTCAGGTGGTTAGCCTTTCATTCGGCAGATCAACTATGTAATGTTATAACATTACATAAAAATGACAATGTCAACAGGAGATGGGGTTGTAATCGATGTTCGTGTCGATTGAAGGGTTGAATGGCTTGATGACCAGAATAAGACGCTCTAAAATGTTGGCTATAAATCCACAATATATGCGTTTGGTTATGAGGTTCTGATGGCGTTTATTCAGTTTTTGGTGAAAGTCAATTGAGCGCTGATACAGTCAAGCTTATATTTTAAGGCAGGGGAATTGGGTCGGGTGTTTCGTTCAAGCGTCTGATGGTGGCAGCGCCTGCTGTCATGTGTCCTCGTGCGCGATCAAAGCGCAGGAAGGCAATCGCTCGTCCGTTGGATTGTGTGTAAATGGTGCCGACAGAGCGATCATTCGTGAAGATTTCCGTCCCAATTGGAATATGTGCGTCAATCGCGACGCGTTCCAAACCTTTTCGGAGCTCTGTTTTGTGTTTCATACGGGCCGTAACTTCTTGGCCGACATAACATCCCTTTTCAAAGTCGACGCCGGACAATTTCTCGAAACCAGCTTCCAGGATATAGGTCTCGGAGGTTAATTCGATGTTGGCTTCGGGAATAAGATGGGCGACTCGAATCGCGTCCCAATCGCTGTTATCATCATTGTGTGGATCAGGGGAGTACGTACGCCAACCAAGAGCGGGATGTCTGGGGTCCTGAAACGCATCGGTTGGAGCAGCTCCGGTTCCCCGCTGCATATTAAGGGTGCTGTGCGTGATTGAGACATCGGATCGTAGTTTGTACATGTTGAGTGTCTTGATTAAATTATCGGCAACGCTCTCAGAGACATCCAGCAATATTTCTTCTCCACGGCGCAAGAGAAAGAAATCAGCAATATATTTTCCTTGCGGCGTAAGCAGGGCTGCGTAGAGTAAACCTTTGTCTACCCGTTTGATATCATTGGTGATGATCATTTGGAGATAATCTTCGACATTTGAGCCGGTTAAGCTCAGTATGCGGCGTACGGCGGTCATGTGTGGTCTCCTTTTTATGGTTTCAAAGATATTGTCTCATGAAAACAATACAACCGGAGAATGATCTGTGACGGCGGGACTAAGTGTTGTCATTCCGACATTAAATGCCGAGGGGACTTTGGCTGAAACCCTTGAGTCTCTCATGGAAGGCATATTCAGCGGTTTGATTAAAGAGTTGGTTATTAGTGACGGTGGATCAACCGATGCCACTTCGCATATTGCAGAGGATGTGGGTGCTGTCTTTGTTCAGGGTCCAGCGTCTCGCGGTGGGCAACTGCGTCGCGGGTGTGCCGTAGCCCGCGGTGAATGGCTTTTGATCTTGCACGCTGATACTCAATTAGAGCCGGGCTGGACTTCATCGGTTCATGCGCATCTACGTGATAAATACGCGGTTGCGTACTTTCGTCTCGACTTTCCTGTAAGGGGGGTGATGCCCATGTTCGTTGTACAGTGGGCGAATATGCGTGCTAAGATCTTTGGTCTGCCCTATGGTGATCAGGGTTTGTTGATTCACAAGGACCACTATCATGCTGTTGCAGGTTTTTCAGATTATGTGTTGATGGAGGATGTGGATATGATGCGGAAAATTCGAAAATCCAAGATTTCTTTGACGGGCTTACCGCATCGAGCCATCACCGACCCTCATCGTTATGAGCGTTTCGGTTGGTTTCGGACCGGTGCATCAAACCTGTTCTTGCTCGGGCGTTATCTTACAGGAACCCATCCAGACGTTCTCAACAAGAAATACAAGCGCTAACCCCGCAAGAAATTGCCAATCCGACGCAACAAGCCGCGCGGTTCGGAGTCGTCGGACGTGAGGTGGTTGACTTTGATTCTTTCTCCGACCGGGTCGACGATCGTCTTCCCGTCACGAAACTGCAGGCGATACAGATCGGCGTATATGCCGCCTCGGTCGAGTAATTCTTCATGGGTTCCGTGATCAATAATTCGCCCCCGGTCTATGACAATGATCGTATCCGCATTTCGAACGGTTGAGAGGCGATGAGCGACAACCAGTGTTGTCCGTCCTCCTGAGAGTTTGTCGAGAGCCTCCTGCACAATTTTTTCGGATTGGGAGTCCAGGGCACTGGTCGCCTCGTCCAGTAACAAAATAGGTGCATCTCGGAGAAGTGCACGGGCAATCATGACACGTTGACGTTGGCCACCGGAAAGTGCGGAACCGCGTGGACCGACTGCCGAATTCAAGCTGTCCGGAAGTTGTGGGAGGAAGTCTGTGACGTTGGCGGAGTCAAGCACGTTTTTCAGTTGATGATCACTGACGTCTTTATGTCCCAAGACAACATTTTCACGCAAGGTATCATCAAACAGCAAAGCCTCTTGCGTGACAACAGAAAAGAGGTCCCGTAAGTCATCAAGAGACATGTGATGGGCCGGGATTCCTCCAATTCGCACGTCGCCTGAATCCGGGTCGACGAGCCGTGTCAATAAATTAAAGATTGTCGACTTTCCTGAACCGGAAGCGCCAACGAGGGCCGTTGTTTTTCCGGCTTCTGCCTTGAAGCTAATATCCGTCAAGATGGGGGTGTCGCCATAGGAGAAGTTGATGTTGTCAAGAATGACTTCGGGCACGTCTTTGGGAGGCGGAAGAGGATTGTCGGGTGATACCAGTCTGATGGGTGTGTCGAGCAGTTCCTTGATCCGTTCGATGGCCGCTGCTGCGGATTGCCAAATTCCAGCAAGGCCGCCGAGTCGTCGCATTGGGTCAAATGCCAATCCCATTGCGGTGAAAAACGACATGAATTGCCCAACGGTCTTTTCTCCTGCGATGATCTCTGCACCGCCGTAGAGCAGCACACACATAAATCCAATCCCACCCATCAAGTCGACGAGACCCGGAATGGCCGCCGTTCCGACCGCTGCACGTGTTTCGGCGGAAACAAAGACTTTTGTTTGATTTTTGAAACGTTGCGACTGGTAGTTTTCCAGCCGGTTGAGCTTAATGGGGACAATCCCGTGGAAGATTTCATCAAGTCGCGTGGCAATGCGTGCTCCGACATCCCGTGCGGCACGTGCTTCTTTGCGAACATATCTTTGCGCTCCGAAAGCTGGAGCAAGCATGAGCGGTGTGCCGACACAGGCAAGCGCAGCCCATTTCCAGTCTATTGAGATTGCGACGCCCATAAGAACAATGAGAGAAATCGCGTCACGTCCAGCGCCTGTAATGATGGACCGCCATACGGTGTTGACGGCATCGACATCGGCCTGAATCCTTTGGATAAGGAATCCGGGAGGATGAAACTGATGGAATGCGCCATCGTGCCGAATGAGGTGATTCAGTAGATCAAGTCTCAGGTCTGCGGCGGTGAGTAATGCAATGCGGGTGAGGATGACCTTTTGAATAACGCCCGAAACAGCCCGGATTGTGAAGATGACAAGGATTGTTATGGCGACGATGAACAAGGCTTCTGTTCGTCGTTCGACAAATACCAGGTCAAACATTGGCTGCATCATGTAACTGATGGCCCCAAGGGTCGATCCCTCGAGGATCATAAATATCAGAGCGATACCAAGTAACGGGATGTACTTGCGGAGATAACCGGCCCATAGCCACTTGAGCAGCACGTGTGATCGGGCCGGATCTGAATCCGAAGGAGAATCAGGTGATGATGTACGTGCACTCGGCATAGGGTTCGTCACATTACAACATATTATTCAGTTGAGCGTCGCGTATTCTGCCGAAAGTCTGGGTTGGACGACGAACGATCAACAACTGTTCGAAAAACAATTGG
Organism: Aestuariivita sp.; assembly: GCA_026710045.1. Classification (GTDB taxonomy): domain Bacteria; phylum Pseudomonadota; class Alphaproteobacteria; order Rhodobacterales; family Rhodobacteraceae; genus JAPORY01. Next base: position 12,940 of record JAPORU010000048.1, read on the forward strand.
CCCGCGATGGAAACTTCTATCACTCGACGTTCCAATACACTCTTGACCTAAATTTGATTTTTGAGTTGAACGACAAAAGAGCCCGTTTGTCTCATAGGCAACCCGTCCTGCAGTACAAGAATGATGTACGGCGCATCGGCTGTCTCACATAAATTCTTCGAGGCGGGCCAAGGCGTCTTTGATCTTCGTTTCTTCTTCCTTACGGTGGTTCAGAGTAACCAGTGTTTCATCGATAACGTCTCTCGGGGCAGCCTTGAGAAATTTTGGATTTTGGAGACGTTGATGAAGGCTGTGAATTTCTGTGGTCAATTTGTCATGGTTTTTCTGGAGCCGTGTACTTTCCTGATTGATATCGATCAGATCGGCCATGGGCAATCCGAAGTCGGCGCCCTCCATCGGAAGAGATATTGTTCCACGTGGGAATGTTTCCACCCGCGTTAGACCGTTTGTTCTGGACAAGCGCATAATCAGTGCAGCATTACGTTCCCAGGCTGCCTTACTCCGTTCATCCATTTGACGGACAAGGAGTGGAACATAAATTCCAGCGGGCACCGACATTTGTGCACGTGTTGAACGGATGGATTCAATGAGCTTGATAATCCAACTTATCTCCTGATCGGCTTTGGTATCAACAAGTTCCTTGGGTGTGTAGGTTGGCCAATCGGCGTGAATGAGCAACGTTGGGCACTGTTCGGAGAGACGCCAAATTTCCTCGGTGACGAACGGCATGATCGGATGGAGAAGGATGGCACATTGGTTCAGGACCCACTTCATGGTCGTTTGTGTCTCGACTCGCGATGAGTGTCCGTGATCCTGTAAGATCGGTTTTGAAAACTCGACATACCAGTCGCAGACTTTACCCCAGACAAATGCGTGGAGGGCATTGGCAGCGTCGTTGAAACGAAATGCGGACAGTGCCGCATCGACTTCGGAGAGTGTCTTTGCGGTTTCTCCAATAATCCATTTGTTGAGCGTAAGGTCCGGATGCGGAACATCGGATGCGGAAAGAGCGAAGATTCCATTGAGTTCCGCAAAACGTGCAAAATTCCAGAGTTTTGTTGTGAAGTTTCGATGGCCAACAAGACGATTTCGATCCAGTTTGAGCATTCCGCCGAGCGATGCCATTGCAGCCATTGTAAACCGTAACGCGTCTGCTCCAAATTCATCAATGACGCTTAGGGGGTCGACAACATTTCCAAGGGATTTCGACATTTTTTGTCCTTTGGCATCGCGGACCAGTCCGTGGAGGTATACCTTTGAAAAGGGAATCTGATCGACAATTGCCAATTGCATCATGATCATTCTGGCAATCCAAAAGAACAGGATATCTTGACCCGTCACGAGCACTGACGTTGGAAAATATCGTTTGAATGCTTGGGTTTCATCGGGCCAGCCCAATGTTCCGATCGGCCAGAGACCGGATGAGAACCAGGTATCAAGAACATCGGGATCTTGAAAGATTGGCACGGTTGTTCGATGTCCAGATTGCAGGTCCGTCATGGCGCTCAAGAACGCCATTTCATCTTCGACAACCTCAATCTCGGTTCCCCAGAGCGATTGGAATGCATGAATCGCTTCTTCCTCGCTCGCTGAGCATTGGAACGTATATTGGTATGTTTCGTTGTCCGAACTGTCGGGTGTATTGATTGTAAATCTGTTTTTTAGGGGCTGATCGTTGCCAGCGATCACATGTGGTCCATACCAGACGGGAATTTGATGACCCCACCAAAGTTGCCGTGAAATACACCATGGCTCAATATTTTCCAGCCAGTGATAGTAGGTTTTCTCGCCACCTGAAGGCAGAATGATAATCTGGCCCGACTCCACCGCCTTGAACGCGGCGTCAACCAGCCTTGATGTATTGAGGAACCATTGATCGGTCAGCATCGGCTCGATGACCACTTTTGATCGATCACCATAGGGTTGCGTGATCATCCTTTCCTCTGCCAGACCAACCATGCGTTCGGATCCGTCCTCTCCCGACGGAACGGCGGCTTTGCCGAGTATCGGGTTTGTCGCCGGGGTCATCACGGCAAGTCCGTCAGACGTGATTTGTTCAATAACTCTTGTTCGTGTTTCGAATCGATCAAGACCGCGAAGATCATCAGGAACGAGGTTGATCCGATCCGTTTCCAGTTCACCTAAAGAGTGTCGACCACAGGCAACTTCCTGGGCAATTTGAGCGGCTTGCGCATACGGAGCTCCGTCGGAGCGCATTGCTCCACATGTATCCATTAATCGATAACAGGGAATGTTATGGCGCTTGGCGACCTGATAGTCATTAAAATCATGGGCGCCGGTAATCTTCACGGCTCCGGATCCAAAATCTGGATCCGGATAGTTATCCGTGATGATCGGGATCAACCGGCGTTGGTCTTTCGGGCCGATCGGAATCTCGCAGAGTTTTCCGACGATCGGAGCGTAGCGTTCATCGGAGGGGTGGACGGCGACCGCGCCGTCACCGAGCATTGTTTCGGGTCGTGTGGTCGCAATTGAAATATAATCTCGTTCTTCGGAAAGCAGGATGTTCCCGTTCTCATCTCTTTCAATGTATGTGTAGGTTGTTCCGCCTGCGAGTGGGTATTTGAAATGCCACATATGTCCGAGTGTTTCGATGTTGTCGACTTCAAGATCGGAAATCGCTGTTTCAAATTTTGGGTCCCAGTTGACCAATCGTTTGCCGCGATAGATCAAGCCTTTATTAAACAGATCGACAAAGACTTTGATGACCGCATCGTGGAAGTTGCCCTCTTCGCCTTCTGGTGCGGACGGTGCTCCGGACATTGTGAAGGCCTCGCGTGACCAATCGCAAGAGGCTCCCAAGCGTTTTAACTGGCCAATGATGATGCCACGCGATTTTACCTTTTGCTGCCAGACGCGTTCTTCGAATGCGGTACGCCCCATTTCTGCACGTGATGGCTCCTTGTTCTCGGCCATTTCACGTTCTGTTACCATTTGGGTTGCGATACCGGCATGATCGGTTCCAGGTTGCCACAGGGTATCAAATCCGCGCATGCGGTGCCATCGGATGAGAATATCTTGCAGAGTGTTGTTAAACGCGTGACCCATATGAAGTGATCCCGTCACATTTGGTGGGGGAATCATTATACAGTAGGGTTCGGCCCCTGGTTTTGCATTTGCCCCAGCCTTGAAGGACCCCGATTGTTCCCAAGCGGCATAGATTTGGGGTTCGGATTTGGCAGCGTTAAATGTCTTTTCCATGGTGCGTGCGTGTTTTTTTACCGGAACGTGTTCATTTCATTCTGCGGCACAAGGACCGATAAGGCCGTTGTTCTGCGCGTTTGTCTCTATGGTACATTTCATTCTTTGACAAATACAATATGTGAGATCAAAGACGCCGGTAGGGGTTCGAACGATCCTTGCTGTCGCATTATAATCGGCGTTTCCGTCCCCGTGCCAACAGCGTGTTCGCGCTATCTTTCAAATGTCTATAAGGCGCAAGATCGAATGGCTCAATGAAGCGCGCACGAACGCTCGTGTCACGGCGTCGCATATTACAACTTGACAACTCAGCATGAAGCGAACATTCGGTGCGAAAAGTCTCAATAGTGTATTGTGTTGTTGAGCCGATGCGACGACCTTAACCGGTGAGAGACAGAACTCTGGATAACGTAAAAGATGGGTTCGAAGGAACTGACGATATCGCCCGGAGTCAGGCCTTTTCCATGATATAATATAAGAGGGCGATATTACTCTATTCTTCGATCTTCATCTTTCATACGTTCACCGCGATTACCCAACATGAGCTAGGACTTGATATCTTTCTGACCCGATTGTCCATAGTTCTTCCGGAACCAGTTATAGCATCGATCCATTTCATCCTGAGGGATTTCTTCAACGGGGCCACGCATCATCGCCAGATGCGTGGTCTTTGCAGCCTCCTCTAAATATATTGCGATGTTCGTGGCCTCTGTCGCGGACTTACCCATTGTGAACACGCCATGTGCCTTGACAAGTGTCGCATATCCGCCCTCTGCAGCGTCCAATACCGCCCTGCCGGTATCGACCTCACCGGGTGTCGCATAGTGCGAACACGGTATATCACGTCCCAGGATATGGGTAATGGGTGTCAAGACGGCCGGAATGCGTTCCCCTCGTGCTGCGAAACTGCTCGCGTAGGGTGAATGTGTGTGGGTAATGCCGAAAACATCGTCGCGATGGCGGTAGATGTACAAATGAATACCGGTATCTACAGACGGTTTCATTGTGCCCTCGATGATTTTTCCGTCCAGATTGACGACAACCATGGTCTCAGGCGTCAAATGAGCGAATTTCATCCCGGAGGGCTTGATGACCACAAGCCCTGTTTCGGGATCTCGTGCAGAGACGTTGCCGCCTGAACCGACAACCAGATTGTTGTGAGGGAGTTCATGATTTTGTTCGCAAACTTCGTTTTTGAGAGCTTCTAACACTAGCCGGGTACTCCGTGGGGGTAGACAATAATTTTCAAGGACCTTTCGGCCTTGGCTAATATTCGAAACGCTTCCGCACTGTCCATGATGTCGAAACGATGAGAGATCGCGTCGCGCGCATTTATACGTCCCGCTTCGAGAAGACGGATGTAACTGTACGTATCGGTATGGTCTGAGGAGTATCGCGACGTGATTGTGATCTGGTCAAAGTAAGCCTTGTGTCCGTTCTGAATCCAATCGGTTTCCGGCGGCAGGGGGGCTCCTAGATGCAAACATCCGCCCACTTCGACCAGTGCGTAGGCCTGCTTCCAAGCAGAGGGGAAGGGAGCTGTCACAATCACTGTGTCTGCCAGACGCCCATTATTGAGTGCCCGTATGGCCTCGACGGTTTCCGTCTCCTTTGGATTGATCACGTGGGTTGCACCGAAATGTCGAGCCTTTTCGAGGCGCCAGTCAGAGAAGTCGAGTGCAATAATTTTCCCCGCGCCGAAGAGAGGGGCCAGGTGGATAAATCCTTGACCCATAAAGCCTGCGCCGACCACCGCAACGGTGTCACCCGGTTGGATGTTGCAAACCTTCAGACCGGATAGAACGCAGGACCAGGGCTCGATCGTCACCGCTTCTTCGTCCGAAATGCTGTCAAGCAGCTTGTGCGTGTCCATGGCCAAGTGTTGCGCGGTGACTTTGAAATACTCACATACCCCTCCCGGATCCAGGTGTGTAGTCCTGTAGAATGGGTCGCGCGTAAAATGCCCGCGACGGCTGAGATGACTATTGATTCGGCCGACGTGGTGATTGACGAATACCCGGTCGCCGATCTTGTAGCCGGTGACATTGGCCCCCAACGCGACGACCTCCCCACAGGGCTCGTGTCCCAGCACCTTCGGTGCTGTCTTGTACCAAGCCATAGTCTCACTCCCGCAGAGACCGCAGGCACGGGTCTTTAAGAGCATTTCACACGGACCCACTTCAGGCACGGGCCGTTTTTCAAGACGAATATCATCGATTGCGTACTGTACAACCGCTCGCATCATATTTGTCATGTTCAATCTTACCTTGGCTCAAGCGCTCGTAGCGCATCTGAGAGGGTTTGAAACCGATCAAACACCGCGCCGTAGGCGGTGTGGTGTTCCGGATTGCTTGCGAATCGGATGATGCGGTGGTTGCGTTTTGAAAGGTCTATAGGGTCTTGGCCTGTCGTCGCTGCCGCGCCGATGCATGCTGCGCCCCAGAGACCGAGATCGGACGTTGAATTGACGAGTACATCTTGCCCAATAACGTCCGCGATGATTTGACACCAAACGGTGTTTCGAGCACCCCCTCCGGTAAGATGGACCGGCGCTTTAGGCAACCCGTTTTCACTCAGGCAGCAGTGCCGGAGGCTGAGCGCCGCGCCCTCCATAACGGCACGGCCAAGATCCGCTTTTGTTGTCCTCGCTGACATGCCGAGGAAACCCGCTCGAATATTCGGGGCAACAAATGGCGCACGCTCTCCGTTCAGGTATGGAAGGAACGTTACGCCGTTTGCCCCGATTGGCACATCAATCACCAATGTGTTTAATTGATCAGCCATTGCGCTTGTTGTACCCCCACCCAAACTCTGTGGATGTAGGTTCGCAAACCAGTCGAATGCGGCTGCTCCGGTGGAGGGTGCCAAAACTCTGACCGGCATGTCTTTGGTCGCGTGCATCACTGTTGCAGCCAGCGGCGTTTCTGTGGGTGTAATTGCGTCCGTCAGGATATTGACGACGGCGGTTGTCCCCATGATCATCATCATATCGCCAGGGGTCGACAATCCCATGCCCACAATCATCGCCCCGAGATCCAAGGTCGGCACCGACACAGGTAGACCCATCGGTAATCCCGTGTCTTGAGCGGCTTGCTTTGTGAGTGGGCCCAGGATTTCGGTTGCCCGGCGTGGTTCAGGTAGACGACTGCGCAACTCTTCACACTGTAAATGGAAAAGAGAATCACCGTATGTGTGCAGGTTAAAGTCAAAGAACGGGATTGTGGCGTTTGAGAAATCGATCCCGATTTCCCCGGTAAGCCGCTGTCCGATAAAGTCACCGCAGGTAACAACATGCGCGGTCTTTGCGGCGGCAGCAGGATCATGGTTGCGCATCCATCTCCAACCGATCGCCGATGTTCCTGGCCAAAGCGCCGTGTTGCATCCTTGACCGACGGCCTTCAATGCACCGGACGCATCCAGTTTTGCCAGATCTGCAACAGCGTCCTTTCGCATATCGGACCAAAGAATTGCGTTGCGAACGGGTGCTCCATCCGCGTCAAGGGCCCAACATCCGTCGCCCTGTGCGGCAACTCCGAGGCTAGCAAATGTGCAATGGTTGCATTTCGAATTCACGGACGTCAAACAGTGTACGACGTTTGACCAGACTTCCTCCATGTTCTGCTCATTGGAGCCATCGGACCCGCGAAGCATTTTTGAAGGGACTTCTTCTGATGCGATGATTTTTCCATCGTGTGTGTAAGCAGCGGCCTTTACGGCGGTTGTTCCAACATCAAGTCCGAGCCAGGCTTCTGACACGTCATCCTCCCATTCTTTGCAATACATTTGAAACAAAATTTGACAGTTGTAAACTCATCTGCTTTTTGTCAGGAACGCAGATAGCGAGTTGATTTAAAAAGGGAGAAACATCATGCGAAACTATATCTCGGCCATTGCGGTCATGGTGGGTCTGACAGGAACAGCGCCTGTCTTTGCGGACGGCCACTTGAGCCTTGAAGGAAAAACGATCGGTGTGGCCGTCGTCGGAACGCAGCACTTCTGGGATCGCGAAGCATTCAACGGTGCAACAACCACCGTGGAAAAACTCGGCGGGACGGTTGTGCCCGTCGACGGTGGCCGCGACAATCAAGTTCATGCTGACAATCACGACATTCTTCTTAATAATGAGGTCGACGCCGTGATTTCAATTCTGGGTGATGGTGCTGTTGAGCCGAAGTTCGAAGCGTTAAAGAACGCTGGCATCCCTGTCTTCACTGTGGATCACCCCAGCCCACATGCGGTCAACAATACCACGTCTGACAATTATTACATGGGCACGACAATTGGTCGCTATATGGCCGACGCGATTGGTGGTCAAGGCAAAGTTGCCGTCTTCAACGCGTTCGAGAATGCTTTGCGCATCTGCGGTATTCGCGCCGGTCTGTGGAAATATGTCCTTCAGGATTATCCCGGCATTGAAATTGTACAACCTGAATTGGCCGAAGAGTTTGCAAACGCCCCGGAAGATGCGCGCAAGAAGACACTCGACCTGCTGAGTCAATATCCGGAAGGTACGCTGGATGCGATCCATGTCGGTTGCTGGGACCAGCCGGCGATCGGTGTTGTTCAAGCTCTGGAAGAAGTTGGTCGCACAGACATTGTGGTCACAGCCCTTGATGGCGGACCTGACACGTTGGAAATTATGGCAGAAGATGGCACGCCATTTGTAGCCAATGTCGCTCAGCAGCCAAATTTAATCGGATCGACCTCTGCGATGAATGTCGCCCGCCATTTCGCGGGTGAATCCCTGTTGCCGCAAACCTATGTGGATGTCGTTCCCGTAAACGGTCAAGCGGAAGCGAAAGCAACCTATGAGGCACTTGGCTACGGTTCGCTCGACTAGTGTTTTTGATCTGAATTGGGGGTCGGTGGTTTCCCATCGTCCCCTTTTTTGTCCGAAAAGCTCGTACCGATGTCGTACCAACGTGCCTTTTCTCTTCAGGGAGTAACGAAGGAATTTCCAGGTGTCCGTGCGCTTGATAAGGCCTCTTTGGATGTGGAAGTTGGTGAAGTTCATGGATTGGTCGGTGAAAATGGTGCTGGTAAATCCACCGTAGTTAAGGTTTTGGCGGGCGTGTACCAGCCCGATGCGGGGTTGGTGACAATTGGCGGGGAAACGCTCTCTCCCATTACCCCTGACACCGTTCATGCAGCCGGTGTCCGTTTCGTTCATCAAGAGTTGCATCTTGTTCCGCATTTCACCGTTGCCGAGTCTGTTTTCCTGGGACAGGAGCGATCGGGTCGCCTTGGTCTCAATACCAAGGCGATGCGCGAAGAAACCGAGGCTTTCTTGCATGATATGCTTGGCGTCGACATGCCGAGCAGTCGTCTTATTCGAGACTTGACAACCGCGGAACGTAAACTGGTACAGATTGCCCGCGCTTTGATTGATGAGGCCGCGAAGGTTGTGGTTTTCGATGAACCGACTGCACCGCTCGCGAGCGATGAAATTGAAACCGTTATGAGTGCCATTCGTCGTCTCACGGAGCAAGACATCGCAATCCTTTACGTTTCGCATTACCTTTCTGAGATTACAGATATCTGCGATCGGGTCACGGTATTCCGACAGGGAAAGACGGTGGGAGTTTTTGACACCATAACAGATCAGAGCGGTCGCGACCTTGTCTATGCCATGGTTGGCAGGGATATTGCGGACATGTTCCCAGTGAAAGGCGACCGTGTTGCGGGTCCGGGTTTGGAAGTGGTCGGGCTCAGCGATGGTCGTGCTTTCGCAAATATCTCATTGCATGTGGAAAAGGGAGAGATTTTGGGCATTGCCGGTCTCATTGGTTCGGGTCGCGAAGAATTGATCGACACGATTTACGGTTTGAGAAAGGCGCAGACCGGTACTTTCCAGCTTGAAGGTGAGCCGCTGGCAATCAAAAGTGCCGCGCAGGCCGTCGATGCCGGGATCGTTCTTGTACCGCGCGACCGCCGTCACGACGGCCTTGTTCTGCCAATGACGATGGCGGAAAATGTAACGCTCGCAACGTTGGATCAGAACACCTCGCTCGGTCTCGAAAACCGCCGCGTCGCGCGTGAACGCACCGAAGCTCAGATCACGGCGCTCGACATTCGACCACCCGATCCCGATGTCGTGACCCGGCTCTTGAGTGGTGGCAACCAACAAAAAGTGGTCCTGGCCCGATGGATGGTCACGTCTGCTCGCGTGTTTATATTTGACGATCCGACGGTCGGGGTTGATGTCGGTGCGAAGTCGGAAATCTATCAACTCATCGATGACCTTTCTGCGGGTGGTGCGTGCGTCATCGTTTCTTCCTCAGATCCGGTGGAGCTCCAGGGAATCTGTGACCGCATCGTAATTATGATGCGTGGTGACATCATTGGAGAGCTCCAAACCGAGGACCTGAGCGTCGATGAGCTCGTTTCTGCGATTACGGGCGCCAGGGATATTAAGAATTTAACCGATGCCGATTAATCCGGTGCGTCATCGCCGCATAAGCGAGATCATTGGTTACCTGCCTTTGATTATTTTCGCAGGTGTTCTGCTCTATATCGGCTTGAGTGCGCCGAACTTTTTGACGTTTCGCAACCTCGAGCTCATTGTGATGCAGAGCCTGCCTGTCGTGCTTGTGTGCGCAGGGCTTGGCGTGGTTGTCATGGCTGGTGGTGACGATGTGGTCTCCGGCGGAATTGACCTGTCGATCCCAGCGACGGCGGTTCTGTCGGCGGGTATTATCGCTGTCATGTTAACCCAAGGATGGCCACTTATTGTCTGTGGGATCGTGGCTTTTTTTGCCTGCATCATCGTAGGGCTCTTGAATGCGGCTCTCGTCACGCGCATTGGCATGACGCCGCTCCTGACAACGCTTGCCATGTTTGTTGCGGTCGTTGGCGTAAACAATGTCATCACATCGAGTCGCCGCATCAACGTCGATCATCCGTTGATCGTCGCTCTGCGTGCGCAAGATGTCCTTGGAATTCCTCTCGGCATTGTCGTCGTCGTCGTCGTGCTTGCGGTCATTTATTTTGTGACACACCAGACGCGCTGGGGTCTGCACCTGCAAGCCGCAGGGGGCAGCCGAGATGCCGCCGAGATCTCAGGCTTGCCCGTGCGCCGGCTTTTTGGGCAAAGTTTTGTTCTTGCAGCCTTTACCGGCTTCATTTGTGGGTTCTTTGTCTTGGCGCGTGGATCGGGTAGCTCACCGGGCGTGCAGGACAACCTGATGCTCGAAATGGTACTCGCCACTTTTCTCGGAGCCGCGTTTTCTGCACGTCGCGTTGTCACAATGTGGGGCGCTGTCTTGGGGGCGGTGCTCGTCGCAGCCATTTCGATTGGTTTCAAATCAATGGGGGTTAATGTTTTCTGGACGGGTCTCATTAAGGGGTCGTTGATTGTGGTTGTTGTGGCGTTTGCCGCATTGGCTCGTCGAGGGCGGTGACGGACATGGAGACATCGACGAGCACAAACATGATTTGGGTTTTGTTGCAGCGCTTTGGCTTTCTCTTGGTTTTTGCCGCATTTTTTGGCCTTTTTGCCGTGTGGAACCCGGTCTTTTTGCAGGGCGGCAACCTTCTGAACGTCATTGAGGGATCCGCCGTCCTGATGATCATCGCTTTGGGGATGACTCTGATCGTGGCAACGGGTGGTATTGATCTCAGTGTCGGCATCGCATTAGATTTTGGAGCGGCTTTTGCTGTTGTCGCTCTGAAGAGCTATGGCATGGATTGGTTTGGTGCCGCCTGTGCCGGTCTGATCGGCGGTTCCATTGTCGGCCTCTTTAATGCGATTCTCGTGATTGGTTTGCGTGTCAGTCCGTTTCTGGCAACACTTTCGACCTTCTTCATTGGCTCCTCTGTGCAGCGGATCTTTACAAACGGGGGTGGTCCGATTTCGCATCGACGCATGCCGGAAGAGTTCCGGAACTTGGCCCTTGGCGACATTTACGGGGTCCCAACCGAAGCGGTCATCGCCACGGTTCTTGTGGTCCTTTATTTCCTAGTCCTAGAACGTTCAATCTGGGGTCGTCGAATTCATGCAATGGGCATGCAGCGATCCGCGGCCATTGTGGCCGGTATTCGGGTTAACCGTATCCTGATTCTGTGCTTTATCGTGGCGTCTATGACCTGTGCTGCGGGTGGATTGATCGCGGCGGCAAACATTCGGATGTTCACGCCCCTGTCCGGGTTTTCTTATCTGCTCGACGCCATTGCGGCCGTGTTTGTCGGAGCCGCCTTGCATCCTCGCGGTCGGCCAAATGTTCTGGGTACGGTTGCGGGTGTTCTGTTTCTCGGCATGGTCGCAAACGGGTTGAACTTGATGGGTCTCAACTTCAACACCAAGGATGCGCTTCAAGGTATTATTCTGGTGTCTGCCCTTGCACTGGCCGTGGCCCAGCAAAGAGCACGCAATCCTTTGGTATCTTGACCAGTACATTGCTTGTCCCATCGGTACCCATCGGTCGTTCAGTCGATATGCATTGATCTTCATCTGTCCGATTCGGCGGATATTCGAGCGAACCGTTCGAACCAAGCATGTGTGCGTTCTCTTGCCATGTGATGATCTCGAGCTGTGAACGCTTGTCTGTCAGCAATACAGACGCTCGATCAGGGAATAATAACCGATGGAGAGTCGTCATGCCCATCACGCGCTTCGCCGACAGTGGACACTTTGAACCCCG
>JAPORU010000124.1 GCA_026710045.1 Aestuariivita sp.
ATGATCACGGCCGCGCCATCAAATATTACAGTTTTTTCAGCATGGGATCCGCCTGACCCTTTCGGTGGGCGGGTTTGTTGTTGGTCACCACCCAGATGTAGGTGGTGATGCCGGTGTTATAGAACAGGTTGTTGGGAAGCTGGATAATTGCCTCAACCCTATCCGTTTCGATCAGGTGGCGGCGGATGTTGCTTTCACCCCCGCCTGCGTCACCGGTGAAGAGCGACGACCCGTTGTGAACCGACGCAATCCGCGACCCCTGCGGACTGTGGGTCAGCTTGCGCATCTTGTCGACCATCTCCAGCAGAAACAGGAGTTGACCATCCGATGCGCGGGGTGTGGCGTCACAGGTCACGACCCTACCATCATAATTTTCGAGATTGACCTGAAAGCGAGGATCAAGAATGTCCTTGCCATCCTTGATGTGTCTCTGATCAGTCTTCCATGACTTGCCGTAAGGTGGATTTGACAGCATGAAATCAAACGTCATGCTCGCGAAATCATTCGTGGCCAGCGTTGAGCCGAACTTGATGTTCTCGGGGTCGTTGTCCTTGATCATCATGTCGGATTTGCAAATGGCAAAGGTCTCCGGGTTCACTTCCTTGCCATAGAGGTACACATCAGCCGTCGACTGAATTCCGCCGGTGGGATCGGTAATGAAATTCTGAGCCTCGGTTAGCATGCCACCGGACCCGCAGGCCGGATCATAAACAGTCAACACCGGCGGCAGATCATCCTTGACAGGATCGAAAAGAAGATGGGTCATCAGCTTGATCACATCCCGTGGCGTGAAGTGTTCACCGGCCTCTTCGTTATTCTCCTCGTTAAACTTGCGGATCAGCTCTTCAAACACATACCCCATACCCAGGTTGGTCAGCCCAGGTTGGATTCGACCATCAGGACCGCGCTTATCGTTAGGTGTGAGGTTGATGTCCCCGGATACATATTTTTCGATCACATCAAACAGTACATTTGACGCGATCATTCTGCGGACCGGTGTCCGCAGGTCGAGCTTGTCGATGATCTCTTTTACATTATCGCTGAAACCGTTGAGGTAGGCATCCATGTTGGCTTCCAACTGCGACGGGTTTCCCAGCAGCGATTTCAGCGTCCATTCGGATGTGTTGTAAAAAACATAACCCGATGCTTCCTGCAGACCTGTCGAGTCCAGTTCGGTCAAACCCGCCTCATCCGTTTGGAATTGCACTTCTTCCCGGACGGCCTGTTTTGTCGGCTCCAGCAGACAATCCAATCGCCGCAGAACGAACATGGGAAGAATGACATCGCGGTATTTACCGCGGACAAACACATCGCGCAGGCAATCATCAGCGATAGACCAGATAAAACTTACAATCTTGTTATGGGAGGTATGATCCATTATTCCTACTCTCTTGTAACCTTTCTAAAATCGTGCCGTTTTGACTCCCTTCGTGCGTAAGGCCTAGTTTGGAAAAACTGTCTGAAAAGATCGACCTCTTCTTTTACTTTCGCAATATAATCTCTTCATTTTTTGTTGGATTAACCAAAATCGCAATTTGTGTGATATTGAAATCTTACGAATAATTCCGCGTTGCAGCCCATTAATTCCGTAAAGATTCAAAACACACAGAAGTTTACAAAATATTTGAGCAAACTTTCCCCTAACCATCATTCGAAAGCGCTCAAAACCTTTAACCCTGTTTTTATCCATTTCCCGCCTAAGAAGTTCAGCAAACGGAGGATAAGGACCTTTGTTAAAATTTTCATAATACGGGAGCTTTTTTTGTACCGTTACATCACAACAATGACTTATTATTGATGGCATAGCGCTTTCCAAAATTCCCTTGTCGCGCATCCCTTGCCCCAAACTATCTGACATTACCGATAAGAACGACAAACCAATTCCATTTTCAAAGTTCGACGCAGCAATTTCTTTATAATTGGGAGATTGCTTGCTGTTCCATGCATCAAAAGCTTGTGGGGTTATATCCCATGTTATTCGTATGCTCTTAAACGGGCAATTCAGCTTTTTGAGTGTGCTCTGTTTTAAATCCTCCAGACCCAGACCAAGCCGCGTCATGAAATCATCAAGAGCATTCTCGACCCGGAACGGATCATCTGGGAACGTAGCAAACCAAAGCGGAAGACCTACTACCAGCGTTCCGTATCCATATTTTTCCATTAACTCGTGATACGATGATTTGAGTAATTTCTTTTTAACTTGTCTAATCACCCGATCCGCCGCAACGCGTTGTTGCAACCGGGACGGGCGTTCCAATTTCAATCTCTTGCGAAAATCTCCAAAATCAATAGACCTCTTTCTTGGAAAACCATGCCATGCACACATTGCATCGTTAATGCATTGTGCAGGAACGGTCGTGAACACTTCGGTTACTTCACACCATTCAGGCCCAATATCATTCGGCGCATTGCTATTGAAAAATAACATGAACTGGTCACCCGGATCATCATGTTTCCGGCCAATTTGATCGCGAGCCAAATTCCACTTTGCTTGCCACTCCACAAATTGTTTCTGCTTATGTTGGGGCGGCCTCCGATAAGCCCAGTATCTTTCCCGTAACCAACCCGCTTTGTCTCTATCGGGGATTGATGACCATTCTGCGTCATCTTTGTCCACGTAAGTATAAAGTACGCTCAAACCCGTCATGAATTGTCGTTTATTGTATTTGACGATAAAGTGTTATGATTCAATTGATTCCAGTAAACAGAATACCAGAACTATTGGGTAAGGCACCATAATAAACGTAAATAAAAAACCATTATGCCCGTGATCCGCACCGAATTTGGTTTTGTTGACGAAGACGCCCTTGAAGAGCTCTGGGACGAGTACGAACCACAGGATCTCTGGGCCGCCAGCGACGCCATGAAAGACCTCATGGCCGGCGATTTTGCCGGGCCCGATGTCAACAAACTCCTGGGCAATCTGGACGCCCTGACCAACATGCTGCTGCGTCTGCGCGGCAATCACTCAATCCCAACCCATCTTTAACATTTTGCAAAAAAGATCTTTTAAAAACAAATAGTTAGAAAACTGTATGGCACTACAAACTTCAAACTTATCTCTATATTTCAATAAGT